>JAFIEL010000118.1 GCA_020832585.1 Natronohydrobacter sp.
CCCCCCCCCCCCCCCCCCCCCCCCCCCCCCCCCCCCCCCCCCCCCCCCCGCGCTCGGTCAGGAGTGCCCATGCTGATCCTCACCTGCCCCTGCTGCGGCGTCACCGCCGAAGAAACCGAATTCCACGGAGCCGGCGAGGCGCATCTCAAGCGCTTTGGTCCCGGCTCGGCGGATGCAGACTATGAGTCCTACATGTTCAACCGCAAGAACCCGCGCGGTGTGCATTTCGAGCGTTGGCGCCATGTCTATGGCTGCGGCAAGTGGTTCATCGCCGCGCGCTGCACCATGACGCTCGAAGTCTTCGGCACCTATCCCGCGCAGACCCATGAGCCGCCTGCCGAGATTGTCGCGACACTCAAATCGAAACGCCCCGACTGGGAGGGCTACGCATGAGCCACCGTCTGCCAAATGGCGGCCGCCTGATCCAGCGCGGAAAGCCACAGAAATTCACCTTCAACGGCAAGCATATGACCGGTTTTGCTGGCGATACGCTTGCGGCAGCACTTCTGGCCAATGACCAGATGCTTCTGGGCCGGTCCTTCAAGTATCACCGCCCGCGCGGGGTTGTGGCCTCGGGCGCGGAAGAGCCCAATGCGCTGGTGGAACTGGGCAAGGGTGACAGTTTCGAGCCGAACCAGCGCACCACCACGACGGAGCTTTTCGACGGTCTGACTGCGGCCAGCCAGAATCACTGGCCCTCGCTTGATTTCGACCTGTTGTCGATCAACAGCATGGTGCCGCAATTCCTGACGGCGGGTTTCTATTACAAGACCTTCATCCAGCCGCGCGCCTTCTGGAAGCATGTCTATGAACCGATCATCCGCCGCTCTGCCGGTCTGGGCAAGGCGCCCTCCGACAAGGCGCGTGATCCTGACCGCTATGAGCAGATCTACGCGTTTTGCGATGTTCTGGTGATTGGTGGCGGGATTGCGGGGCTTCAGGCGGCACTCTCCGCCGCGCAATCGGGCGTGAAAGTGGTGCTCTGGGAACAGACCGCGCATTGGGGTGGACGTGCGCCTGTCGACGGGGTCGAGATTGACGGCAAACCTGCCGATGACTGGATCAATACCACGCTTCAAACTCTTGAAAAAATGCCGAATGTGCAAATCCGCACCCGCTGCATGGGCGCAGGTGTGCATGACCACGGCTATGTGCTGGGCTATGAGCGGATCACCGATCACGCGCCGGAACTGGACGCGCCGCGCCACCGCCTGTGGCGGATGCGCGCGGGCAAGATCATCACTGCGACAGGGGCCATCGAACGGCCGCTGTCTTTCGCGGGCAATGATGTGCCCGGCGTGATGCTCGCATCGGCGATGCGCGACTATATCGTGAATTACGCCATCGCACCGGGCGCGCAGATCGTGGTTGTCACGAATAATGACGACGCCTACCGCACGGCGATTGCCGCGCGCAAGGCGGGCATCGGGGTCGCGGCGGTGGTCGATGCGCGGGCCGAAGCCACGGGTGCCCTGCCAACTCAGGCCCGCGTATTGGGCATAAAGGTTCTGACCGGGAAGGGCGTGCGCAAGGTCAAGGGCGGCAAGCGCGTCAAGGGCGTGGAACTGTGCCGGATCGACAGTACCGGCAGCGCGCATACCGAGGTGCTTGAGTGTGATGCCATCGCCATGTCGGGCGGCTGGTCGCCGGTCGTGCATCTGTGGTCGCATTGCGGCGGCAAGCTGATCTGGGACGAGAACGGCCATTTCTTCCGCCCTGACCCCAACCGCCCGCCGCTGGGGGCTGATGGTGCTGGCTTCGTGCTGACCTGTGGCGCGGCAAATGGCGATCTGGGCGCGGTGCTGGCCGGGGCGCATGCTGCAGGCCAAAGCGCCGCCGGGGCGGAAACAACCCCTGCGACTCCGACTGACAGCCTGCCGGAAGAGGCCCCGCTGGAACCCGTCTGGATCATGCCGCGCGCGGCGGATTACGATCTGCGCATGAAGATGTGGCTCGATTTCCAGAATGACGTGAAAGTCTCTGACGTGCAGCTTGCCGCACGCGAAGGCTATCATTCGGTCGAGCACACCAAGCGCTACACCACGCTGGGCATGGCGACAGATCAAGGTAAGCTCAGCAATATCAACGGTCTGGCCGTGCTTTCTGATGCGCTGGGTCAACCGATCCCGGCCACCGGCACCACCACCTTCCGCCCACCCTACACGCCCATCTCGCTGGGCGCGATTGCGGGCGAGGCGCGGGGTGCGACCTTCCAGCCGCTGCGCAAGTCACCGATCCATGACTGGCACGAAGCAAATCGCGCGGATTGGGAACCGGTCGGCCAATGGCGAAGACCCTATACCTATCTGCGCGCGGGTGAGAAACGTGACGATGCGGTGAACCGCGAGGTGACGAACGCGCGCGAGAATGTGGCGCTGCTGGATGCCTCGACTTTGGGCAAGATCCTTGTGTCTGGGCCGGATGCAGGCCGTTTCCTCGACATGCTCTACACCAACATGATGAGCACCCTGAAACCCGGCAAATGCCGCTATGGGCTGATGTGCAACGAAAACGGCTTCCTGATGGATGACGGGGTCGTGGCGCGCATTGATGAGCAGTCCTTCCTTGTGCACACCACATCTGGCGGCGCGGATCGAATCCACGCCTGGATGGAAGACTGGCTGCAATGCGAATGGTGGGACTGGAAAGTTCACACGGTCAATCTGACCGAACAATTCGCGCAAGTGGCCGTCGTTGGCCCAAAAGCGCGGCAACTGCTGGAACGCCTTGGTGGCATGGACCTGTCGCGCGAAACCCTGCCATTCATGGAATGGGCAGAGGGCAAGCTGGGCGGGTTTGACGCGCGGGTGTTCCGCATCAGCTTTTCGGGTGAATTGAGCTTCGAGATTGCCGTGCCTGCGAGCCAAGGCCGCGCCTTCTGGGACAAGCTGATGGCGGAAGGGGCCGAGATGGGCATCATGCCTTACGGCACCGAAGCCCTGCACATCCTGCGTGCCGAAAAGGGCTTCATCATGATCGGGGATGAAACTGACGGGACGGTTATCCCACAGGATCTGGGTCTCAACTGGGCGATCAGCAAGAAGAAGAACGATTTCCTCGGCAAGCGCGGGATGGAGCGCGAGGCGATGGTTAATCCTGCACGCTGGAAGCTTGTGGGGCTGGAGACACTGGATGGCTCGGTCCTGCCACATGGCGCGCTGGCTGTGGTTCCGGGTCTGAACGCGAACAAGCAGGCCCGGACCGAGGGGCGCGTGACCTCGACCTATTATTCTGCGACGCTGGGGCGCGGGATTGCCATGGGGCTGGTCGAACGCGGCCCCGAGAGGATGGGCGAGGAAATCACCTTTGCGGGCAAGGGCGACAAACGCATCAAGGCGCGGATCGTGGACCCGGTATTCTATGACAAGGAAGGGGCAAAGCAGAATGTCTGATCTGGCCATCAGCGCCCTGCCCGGCGCGCGATTCGAGGGCTTTGCGACCGTCGCAGAAGCGGGCTTGCAGGGCATGATTACCCTGCGCGGTGATTTGGGCACGCTGGCAAAGGCGCTGTCCGATGTGACCGGCTGCAGCGTCCCGGAGACCCGCAAGATCACGCAGGCCGGTGCGAATGCGGTCGCGTGGATGTCGCCGGACGAGGTGCTGATCCTGTGTCCGCACGACGCGGCCCCGGCGATGGAATCCAGCCTGCGCAACGCATTGGCGGGCGAATTTGCCACGGTCGCCGCTGTTTCGGATGCGCGCGCGGTCTTCACTGTGACGGGGCCTGCCTGGCGCGATGCGTTGGCCAAGCTCTGCCCGGTGGATTTCGGAACGCTGGAGGCGGGTGATATACGTCGCACACGCGCAGGACAGGTCGCGGCAGCGGTGCTTGTCACCGGGGCTGAAGAAGCGCGCGTGATTTGCTTCCGTTCCGTCGCGCAATACATGTTCGACCTGCTGTCTGTCGCAGCGTCGAAAGGATCTGAACCGGCGCTCTATGCATAAGTTATTTCGCCCCGCCCCTTGACCTTTGGCGGGCGGGGTCTCTTATTCAGGGCAGTCAAACCATAACGACAGACGAGGAAAACATGGCTTTCACCCTTCCTGACCTGCCCTATTCGCATGATGCCCTTGCCGACCTTGGCATGAGCCGCGAGACGCTGGAATTCCATCATGACATTCACCACAAGGCCTATGTGGACAATGGCAACAAGCTGATTGCCGGCACCGAATGGGAAGGCAAATCGCTGGAAGACATCATCACCGGCACCTATCAGGCAGGCGCCGTGGCGCAGTCGGGGATCTTCAACAACGCGTCGCAACACTGGAACCACAACCAGTTTTGGGAAATGATGGGTCCGGGCACTGGCGGCATGCCGGGCGCGTTGGAAAAGGCACTGACCGAAAGCTTCGGGTCGGTGGACAAGTTCAAGGAAGAATTCTCGGCCGCAGGTGCGGGCCAGTTCGGGTCTGGCTGGTGCTGGCTGGTGAAGGACAAGGACGGGTCTCTGAAAGTGACCAAGACCGAGAATGGCGTGAACCCGCTCTGCTTTGGCCAAACAGCACTTCTGGGCTGCGATGTCTGGGAGCACAGCTATTACATCGACTTCCGCAACAAGCGCCCGGCTTACCTGACCAACTTCCTCGAGAAGCTGGTCAACTGGGAAAATGTCGCGTCGCGGATGTAACCATGAAGGCGCCCTGCGGGGCGCCTTTTTCATTCTGGAGCTGATCGGGTTCCGATCCGTCCCTTGATCACCGCACGGCGCAATCCCGAAATACCTGAATACCGGTACTTTTCGCGGTCGTCTTTGATTGCAGGTGATACGCTTTCGCGCTATCGCTGCGCAGCGCGGTCCCGACAGCGCCTTCATTCCCCGTATCGCCAAAGGTAGGCCGCATCATGCGTCTCGAGATCGACGTTGTCATGGACTATCAGCTTGCGGGTGCCGAACCGGTCCTGCTGACAGTGGAAGCCGCAAACCTGACCGGGCAAGTCATTCACTTCAGTTCACTTGAGATATTGAACGCGACGCTGCGCCATATCGCTGGCGAAGATGGCCAAGGACCGCGCGTCTGGGCGCATGTCATGACAGATCGGCTGAACCTGCGCTATGTCGCCAGTGTCGAGGTCTTGCGCCCCGAAATCGCGCTTGAAACGCTAGATCAGACGGCGTTGCACGACCTGCCGGGTGCGGTGTTCACCTATCTGCGGCCATCGCGCTTCTGCCCGTCGGATATGTTCCTGCCTTATGCGGCAAAGACCTTCGGGCATCTGAGCGGCGGGCGCAAGGTGGCTGCGATCCGTGACTGGGTGGCAGGGGCGATCACCTACGCCCCCGGCAGTTCAAACGCGACCACCTGCGCGAATGACACTTTCCTGTCGCGCGAAGGCGTGTGCCGCGATTTCGCGCATCTGGTCTGCACCCTTGCGCGGGCCTGCCATATTCCTGCGCGCTACACCTCGGGCTATAGCGCGCAGGTCTCGCCGCCTGACTTTCATGCTGTCGCCGAGGTCTGGCTGGAAGGCGCGTGGCATGTCGTCGATGCGACCGGGATGAGCACTGCGGCGAGTCTGGTGGTCATCGGATCAGGCCGCGATGCCAGCGACGTTGCCTTCATGGAAACGCTGGGGCCCGCCTATCCCATTTACCAGAACCTGATCATCCGCAACGTCTGATCCCGCCGCGCGCCCCTCAGACCCGTTCCAGCGACAGGGCTATCCCTTGCCCACCGCCGATGCACATGGTCACCAATGCGCGTCTGCCCCCAATTCGCGACAGTTCATAGAGCGCCTTGATCGTGATGATCGCCCCGGTTGCGCCGACCGGATGCCCCAGCGCAATCGCACCGCCATTCGGATTAACCTTCGCCGGGTCCAGTCCCAGCGCCGCGCTGACCGCCAACGCCTGGGCGGCAAAAGCCTCGTTCGATTCGATCACATCGAAATCGCCGACCGACAGCCCTGTGCGCGCACAAAGCGCCTGCACGGCGGGCACCGGGCCAATCCCCATCACTTCGGGCCGCACACCTGCATGGGCGTAGCCGGTGATCCGTGCGAGTGGTGTGAGCCCCGCCTTCTCGGCAGCACTCGCCCGCGCCAGCACCAGCGCGCCCGCCCCGTCATTGATGCCGCTGGCATTGCCCGCCGTGACGGACCCATCCTTGCGGAACGCCGGGCGCAACCCTGCCAGCACCTCGAGGCTAGTGGCTTTGGGGTGTTCATCCACCGCAAACATGACCTCGCCCTTGCGGGTCTTCACAGGCACCGGCACGATCTGATCCGCGAACCGCCCCTCGGAAATCGCGCGCGCGGCGCGGCTCTGGCTTTCCAGCGCGAAAGCGTCCTGCGCGTCGCGCGTGATCCCGTGCTCTGCCGCGACATTTTCCGCCGTGATGCCCATATGGCCAGTGCCGAAAGGACAGGTCAGCGCGCCCACCATCATGTCGACCGCGCCCGCATCGCCCATCTTCTGCCCGAACCGTGCGGCGGGCAGGATATAGGGCGCGCGGCTCATGCTCTCGGCGCCGCCCACCAGCGCGAAATCCGCATCCCCCAGCGCCAGCGCCTGCACGCCAGAGACAATCGCCTGCACGCCTGACCCGCAAAGCCGGTTCACATTCATCGCAGGCACAGTATCGGGCACGCCCGCCCCCATCGAGGCACGGCGCGACAGATACATATCGGCAGGTTCAGTCGCCAGAACGGTGCCGAACACCACGGTCCCGATCTGATCCGGTGCCACGCCTGCACGCGAGAGCGCCGCTTCGGACACGATCCGCGCCAGATCAATGGGCGAGATCCCCGCCAGCGATCCGCCAAATCCGCCTATGGCCGTGCGCGCACCGCCAAGGATCACGATATCTTCCATCAAAGCCCCCTCTGCTGTCCTGCGGACAGTCTAGGCAGGGCTTGATCACATAGCCAGCAAAACGCAGCGTCCCTAGCGTTTGCGTTTCAACTTCTTCTTCGCCTTGGCTGTGGCCACGCGCGATTTCCCCACCGATCGCCGCACCGGCCCCTTGCGCCCGCGCCGCGACCCGCTGCGCTGCGGGGCTTCGCCCTCGACCTCGAGCAGTTCCAGCGCAATCCCGCCTGTCACAGGCTCGGCCTCTGCCAGTTTCACCTTCACCCGCTGCCCCAGCCCGATTCGAAAGCCGGTCTTTTCGCCTTCAAGTGTCTGGGTTTCAGGGTCATGGCGGAAATATTCGTCGCCAATCGCGCGGATCGGGACCAGACCATCTGCGCCGGTCTCATCCAGCTTCACAAACACCCCAAACCGCGCCACACCTGACACCCGGCCCGTGAACTCTGCCCCCACGCGATCCGCCAGATAAGCCGCCAGATAGCGGTCCGCTGTGTCACGCTCCGCGGCCATCGAACGGCGCTCTGCCTCGGAAATCGCCTTGGCGGTTTCTTCCAGATGCTCGATATCCCATGGGCTCAGCCCGTCATCCCCCCATTTATGCGCGGCAATCAGGCCGCGATGCACGATCAGATCAGCGTAGCGCCGGATGGGCGAGGTGAAATGCGCATATTCCCGCAAGGCCAGACCGAAATGGCCGAAATTCTGGGGCGCATAATAGGCCTGCGTCATGGATCGCAGCGTGGCCATGTTGATCAATTCGTCAAACTCGGTGCCTTGCGCCTGTTTCAGCAACTGGTTGAAATGCCGCGTCATCAGAACCTGCCCCTTGGCCAGGTTGAAACCCGATTCGCGCGCCAGTTCGCGCAGCGATTCCATCTTCTCGGGGCTGGGTTCCTCATGCACGCGGTAAAGCAGCGCCGATCCCTTCTCGCGCAGCGTCTCAGCGGCGGCGACATTGGCGAGCACCATGAATTCCTCGACCAGCCGATGCGCATCAAAACGTTCCTTGAAGGCGACCGAGGTCACGCGACCCTCATCCGACAAGACAATCTGACGCTCTGGCAGGTCCAGATCCAGCGGCTGGCGGCGCGCGCGCGCCTTGGTCAGTGCGCGGTAGGCCGCGAAAAGATCCAAGAGGGCTTGCGCGTAGGGCGCCGTCGCCTCATCCAGCTTGCCCTCATCCGCCGCCTGCGCCTGCTCATAGGTCAGCGAGGCTTTCGAGTTCATCATCGCGCGCATGAAGTCATGGCTGCGCTTGGTGCCATCCTCGGAAATCACCATGCGCAGCGCGATGCAGGGCCGGTCCACCCTTTCATGCAGCGAACACAGATCACCCGACAGGATATCGGGCAGCATCGGCACCACGCGGTCCGGAAAATAGGTGGAATTGCCGCGCCGGCGCGCTTCGCGGTCCAGTTCGGAATTGGGCCGCACATAGGCTGCCACATCGGCAATCGCCACCCAGAGGATGAAACCGCCGGGGTTTTCGGGGGCCGGGTCCGCCTCGGCATAGATCGCGTCATCATGGTCGCGCGCATCCCAGGGGTCGATCGTCATCAGGGGCAGCGCGCGCAGATCGCGGCGGCCCTTTTCACTGACAGGTCCGGCCTTGTCGGCCTCGGCAATCACCGCATCGGGAAATTCGTCGCGGATACCGTGCTGGTGAATGGCAATCAGCGACACGGCCTTGGGCGCTGTCGGATCGCCCAACCGCTCGATGACTTTTGCGCGCAAAGGGCCGAAACGGGACTTGCCGACAGGTTCCGCATGAACCAACTCGCCATCCTGCGCGTCGCCGGTCTCGGCAACCTGCCAGAATTTATCCGCGCCCTTGTCGATGGGCACGATCCGCCCTCCCTGCGCTTCCTTGCGGAAAATGCCAAGGATGCGCGAGGGGTTCGCACCCAGCTTGCGGATGATCCGCGCCTGATAGTCGTAATCGGGGCCGCGAATGGCGTCGAGCTTCGCAAGGATGCGGTCGCCCTGCCCAAGTGCCGAGTCGCCCGCTTGGGTGACGATCAGCACGACCGGGGCCGCACCATCGCCGCGCCATTCGACAGGGCGCGCGAACAGATCACCTTCGGCATCCGGCGCAAGCACATCCAGTACAGTGACAGGGGGCAGTTTGCCGCCCGAACTGCTGCGCCGGGGTTTCAGTGTGCCATCCGCTTCCAGATCGCGCAGCATCGCCTTCAGATCGATTTTCAGACTGCCCTTGATCCCGAAAGCCTTGGCGATGTCGCGCCGAGTCGCACCGGGATTATCCGCGATCCAGTCGCGCAATTCATCAACCGAGGGAAGTTGTTTCATCGCCCCATGCCCCACACAAGGCCCGCCTCCGGCACGCCAGTCAGGGGCGCAGCCCCTGACGAGGGTGGGTGGGTGGGGCGTGACGGGGGCGGGCCGGAAGGAATGTACATCATCCGCGCCCCGTAGCACGCCC
>JAFIEL010000119.1 GCA_020832585.1 Natronohydrobacter sp.
CTTCCTCATAGATCGGGGTCGGCGCGATGGATTTCAGCGTCAGATCGCGGATCTGCTCCCACAGCCGCAGCAGATATTCGTAATCGCGCTTGATCTCGGCCTTGGTGCGCTGCGAACCCGCTGTGCGGATGATCAGCCCCGCGCCTTCGGGCACTTCGATCTCATTGGCAATCGCCTTCAGCTTCGCACGGTCGGCAGCATTGGTGATCTTGCGGCTGATCCCGCCCCCGCGCGCCGTGTTCGGCATCAGCACACAGTAGCGGCCCGCCAGCGACAGATAGGTGGTCAGTGCCGCGCCCTTGTTGCCGCGCTCTTCCTTGACGACCTGCACCAGCATGATCTGGCGCACCTTGATCACTTCCTGGATCTTGTAGCGGCGCATCCGCGGCTTGCGGCGCGGGCGCATATCCTCGGCCTGCTCGCCATCCGACACTGCCTCGATCCGGTCATCGATCTCGGTCGCATGATCCGCCGCGCGATAGGGCTCTTCCTGCTCGACCGGTGCCACCGCCTCGGGCGCTGCAGCAGGTGCCGCCTCGGGCGCTGCGGTCTCGGGCGCTGCGGTCTCGGGCGCTACAGCCTCGGGCACCTCGGCAGGCGCAGGTTCTACTGCGGCAAACCCCTCGATCACGCCCTGATCCTCATCGCCTTCCGGCTCGACGATATCCATGCTCGAAATCTCGCGAGTCTCGACCTGATCGGGCACGCTAGCGCGCTCCGCCTGCGGTCCGGGCTTGCGCCGCGACGAAGACCGCTGCACGCGCTTGCCCGCGTCTGCCTTGGGCGCAGGCTTGCTCTCGTCATCATCCCCGTCGAACCCAAGCGCGCGCTCTTCTGCCAGAAGCGCCGCACGATCCGCCGCCGGGATCTGGTAGTAATCGGGATGTATCTCGTTAAAGGCCAGGAACCCGTGCCGGTTGCCCCCGTAATCCACGAAAGCCGCCTGCAAGGACGGCTCGACCCGTGTTACTTTTGCCAGATAGATATTGCCCGCAAGCTGGCGCCGCGCGGCGGTCTCGTAATCAAATTCCTCGACCTTGTTTCCATCCACCACCACGACGCGGGTTTCTTCCGCGTGCGTGGCATCGATCAGCATTTTCTGTGCCATGTAAATCCATTGCGCGCCGCCGGGCCGCCTGTGCCGCATCCCTGCCACCTGGACAGGGAATACGCGCCAAAAACGGGCCAGAGGCGTGACTTGTCTGAGAAGATGACATCACAGTGTGACGGGCGCGCGCATACCCGCCTGCAAGGCCGGGCCTTGTCAGGGAATGGGGCAGTCTGCACGTCACAGCGGTCATCATGTTTCCTGTTGCACTGCGCAACACGCGCAACGCGGTTCATGCGTTTGCCCGGCTGCAAGAGCAGTCATCACGGGCGGCTCGGCCTTGCGGCCACTCCATCTGCCAAAGGGGCGACGCTTGACGTTCAGCGTCCGTCAGCCCCGGCAGCGAAATCCGTTCGGGCGGCACCGCTCGCGCGAGGCACACCCTTACCCGGCGACATTGCGGGGAAATGCGGAAAAATACAATGCTGTTTTTGCCCCTGCGGCGGAATCGGTCAAGAAAGCGTCACAGACGCGCGGCCCGCTGCGCCAGGACACAGGATCTGCTACACGATCACAACAGCCCCGCCCGGAGCCTCCGCCATGCCCTCAGATCACGACCAGATCACCATCAGCCGACTGACCAAAGGCGATGATCAGCCCTTCACTGCGATGCTGGACCTCTTCGCCACGGCCTTCGACGACCCCGACAGCTACAGTTCCGCCCGCCCCGCGCCCGCATGGCGCAACAGGTTTCTGGCGCAGGACACGAATATCGCGCTGGTGGCGCTTTCAGGCACAGAACTCGCGGGCGCGCTCGTCGCCTATGAACTGCCCAAATTCGAGCAGGAGCGCACGGAATTCTACATCTACGATCTCGCCGTGGCCGAACCCCACCGGCGGCGCGGCATCGCCACTGCCCTGATCAACACCCTCAAAACCATCGCAAAAGCGCGCGGCGGCTGGGTGGTCTATGTTCAGGCCGATCACGGCGACGATGCGGCCATCGCCCTCTACACAAGCCTCGGCACCCGCGAGGATGTGGCTCATTTCGACATCGCCCCCGACTGAAGGCCGCAACAGCCCCTTCAGACCCTCCCGGCTTCATCTTGCCACAAATACTCAAACAAGGGCTACGGGACGCCCCGCGCCCGCGCACGAAGCCCCCTCAAACATTTTCGTGCCAGACATACTCCGGGGGGTTAGGGGGCAGCGCCCCCCATCTCAGCCCCGAACACGCGCAACCCTCAGACGTAATCCCCGCGCACCAGCCCGTATTTCGCCATCTTCTCGTTCAGCGTCCGGCGCGGCAGGCGCAATTCTTCCATCACCGCCGTGATGGACCCCTTGTGGCGGCGCATCGTGTTGTCGATCAGCATCCGCTCGAAGGATTCGACATGCTCCTTCAACGGCTTGCCCTCGGTCGTCAGCGCCTCGTTCGTGGCCTCATTGTCGGCCATGATCAGCGACATCAGCGCGCCCTCTTCGCGCCGGCTCTGCAAGACAGCGCGTTCGGCAATATTCACCAACTGGCGTACATTGCCCGGCCAGGGCGCCTGCAACAGTTGCGCGGCTTCGGGCATCGAGACTTCGGGCGCCGCGCAGCCATATTCCTCGGCGAACTGGCCCAGATAGGTGGTGAACAGCGCCAGAATATCCTCGCCCCGCATCCGCAGCGGCGGCAGGGTGATCTTGTGCGCGCAGATGCGGTAATAGAGATCCGGGCGCAGCGCATCCTCGATGGTCTGGCCCGCCTGATGGGTGTTGCAGACCGCAACGATCCGCGTCTCGGGCGGTGTGCCCAATTCATTGATCAGCCCCAGAACGCGCGCCTGCATCGGCTCGGACAGGCTCTCGATATCCTCCAGAACCAGCGTGCCGCCACGCCCCTCCTCGACCAGAGGCTTGCCGATCGAATCCTCGACCGGGCCAAACAGTCGCGCAGCCAGCGCATCATCCGCCAGCCCCGCGCAACTGATCGTCACCAGCTTGCGCCCCGCCCGCGTACCCACCGCATGCAGCGCATGCGCGACCAACGTCTTGCCGGTGCCGGTCTCGCCATCGATCAGCACATGCCCGTCCGCCTGCCCGATATCAAGGATCTCCTCGCGCAACCGCTGCATCACCTCGGACGCGCCCACCAGCCGCTTCATGATCGTGCCGCCATCGGCCAATTCGGACCGCAGCGCGCGCGCCTCCAGCGCGAGGCTGCGCTTCTTCACCGCCTTCTCGGCCAGCGCCATCATCTTCTCGGGGTTGAACGGCTTTTCCAGAAAATCGAACGCCCCCAGCCGCATCGCTTCCACCGCAATCGGCACATCCCCATGCCCGGTGATCATGATCACCGGAATGGTGCTGTCCAGCGCCACCAGCTTTTTCAGCAGCGTCATCCCGTCCACATTCGGCATGCGAATATCGGTGATCACCACCCCCGGAAAATCCGCCCCGATGCCTGCCAGCGCCTCTTGCCCGTCGGCATAGGTCTCGGTCGTGAAGCCCGAAAGCGCCAGCCACTGGCTGATCGACTGGCGCATATCCTGTTCATCATCGACAATCGCAACGCGCATCTGACGGGTCATGACAGCCCTTCCTCTGATTGGGTCTGGTGGCATAAGCCGCGATACGACTGCAGGAACAAGAGCGCCCCGCGCAAAACCGCGTTACTCGGCGGCATCTTGCTGCATCCCATAGCGCGGAAACTCGGCCTCGAACAGCGCGCCGCCCTCGGGCGCGTTCAGCGCCGTCAACCGACCCCCATGATCCTTGACGATCCCCGACGAGATCGCAAGCCCCAGGCCCACCCCCTTGCCCGCAGGCTTCGTGGTGTAGAACGGCTCGAACATGCTGTCGATATCGCGGATCCCGTGGCCATTGTCGCGCACGGTCAGCTTGGCGGTCTCGCCCTGGCTGATGATGATGTCGATCTGCGGGCTGTTTCGACCCTGCGTCGCATCCACCGCATTGCGCACCAGGTTAAGGATCACCTGCTCGACCCGCACTGTGTCGCCCAGGATAATCACAGGCTCGGGCGGCACTGTGCGCACCACCAGCACCCGGCTGTCGCGCAGCAAAGGCTCCATCATCGTCAGCGCATCGGCCAGACACATGCGCAGATCAATCGGCGCGAAAGCCTCGCCGCCCTTGCGCGCAAAGGATTTCAGCGTCCGCGCGATGCTGCCCATCCGGTCAATCAGATCATCAATCCGCTGGAACGAGGCCAGCGCCTCCTCAGAGCGCTTCGCTCTGAGCAACAGCCGCGCCCCCGCCAGATAGGTTTTCATCGCCGCCAAGGGCTGGTTCAACTCATGGCTCACCGAGGCCGACATCTCGCCCAAACTCGCCAGCTTCGCCGATTGCGCCAGCGTCTGTTCCGCCACCGCCAGATCCTTCTGCATCCGCACCCGCGCCGCAATCTCGCGCTGCAACCGCGCATTCAGCGCCCGCAGATCATCCGATTCCTGCTGGAACAGCGCCGATTGCGACCAGGCCCGGCGGCTCAGAATGTAGAAGACCAGCGCCAAAAGCAGCGCAAACCCCGTCAAGAGCAGCGCCAGCGCCCCGTTCACGCTTTCGCGCACCGAATCGTAGCGCGTGAAACTCACCAGCCGCCAGCCCCGGAACGGCACCCGCACTTCAGAGCGCAACACCGCCTCGCCGCGCACGAAGGCATCGGGCGGCGTCTGCGCCCAATCCGCCGTGGCGCGCAGCGCCCGCGCAATGGCGGAGGGCGCATCGCGCAGCGCAAGCGCCTCCTCCAGCGTCCGCCCCCGCCAGCGCGGCTCGGTCGCCAGAATGATCCGCCCGCTCGAATCCATCAGCGCTACCGCATCGGCAAACCCCGCCCAGCTGCGCTCGAATTTCGACAGATCCGCGCCCACGACCACGACCCCGATCACCTCATTGCCCTGCCGCACCGAGCGCGAGAACGAAAACCCGAACCCCCCGCTCTCCAGTTCCTGCACCAGAAACGCCGTGTCAGACGCCCGCCGCGCCTCGACAAAGGTGGGCTCTGCACTGCGATTCTTGCCCAACTGGTTGCGATCCGTCGCCGCGACCACCCGCCCGCCATTGTCCAGAAGCTCGATCGAGGCCGCGCCGATTTCCGTCTGCAAATCAATCAACCGCTGCGAAGTGGTCGCAAAACTGCCCTCCCGCAGCGCCGCAATCAGTTCCGGGTCACGCGCCAGCAACAGCGGCACCACTGAATTGCGCTGCAATTCCGACTGGATATTCCCCGAATAGAGCACAAGCCGCAATTCCGCCCGGTTGCGCGTCGACTCCACCAGCCGGTCGGCCAGAAAGGCATTGAGAAACCACGCGCTGACCAGCGCCACGATCACCAGCGCCGCAACCACCATCCGCCCCCACAGGGGGATCCCCAGAATACTGGCGCGGTGATTGTCAAGTTCGGGCGGTCTGACCATGGGCAGCAGGATAGGCCCATTGCCCGACCCGCTCAAGCCTCCCGAGCCCTCGCGCGGATCACGCGGGCGCAAAGGCGCTCATCAGCCCGTCAAACATCGCCCGCCCGTCCGCGCTGCCATGCAAGGGCGTAAAAGCCCGCTCAGGATGCGGCATCATCCCCAGCACCCGGCGGTTCTCCGACAGAACCCCCGCAATATCATTCATCGAGCCATTGGGATTGGCAACATAGCGAAACGCCACCCGCCCCTCGCCTTCCAGCCGCGCCAGTGTTTCGGCATCGGCCATGTAATTGCCGTCATGATGCGCAATCGGGATCTGCAATTCAGCCCCCACGGCATAGCCTGCGGTAAAGGCGCTCTCGCTCGTCTCGACCCGCAGCCCCACAGTGCGGCAGATATATTTCAGATTGGCATTGCGCAGCAGCGCGCCCGGCAACAGCCCCATTTCCACCAGCACCTGAAACCCGTTGCAAATGCCCAGCACATGCCCGCCGCGCCCCGCATGATCAACCACCGCCTGCGCAATGGGCGAACGCGCCGCAATCGCCCCGCAGCGCAGATAATCGCCGAAACTGAACCCGCCGGGAATCCCCACAATATCCGTGCCTTCGGGCAGGCCCGTGTCCTTGTGCCAGACCCGCACCACCTCTGCGCCCGCCTGCTCGAACGCCGTGGCCAGATCACGGTCGCAATTCGATCCGGGAAAGGTAATGACAGCAGCTTTCATCGCGCGGCACTCCGGCTTGGGGATTGTCGCGCAGCCCATAGCGCGAAAGCGCGCGCGCTGCAAAGCGAAAACCGGCGCAAGCCCGCCCTGTCGCACCCCCTCCGGGTTTCATCTTGCCCCAAATACTCAAGGGGGGACGAGTACTCAAGGGGGACGGGGGCAGCGCCCCCTACCCTGCAAAATCCGAAATCACCGCCACCCCCGGCGCCATCGGCCCGTCAAACAGCGCCAGTTCCGCACTCGCCTGCGACAGCCCCACTTCCCGCGCGATCATCGGCATGAAATCCACCAACCCCGCTTCGATCATCCCCAGAAGCGAGGGGTATTTATGCGCAGGCATCCCCCGCGTGCCAAAAAGCGCGAGGTTCTTCTGATAGATCACGCTCATGTCAATCTCCATCTGCGCATGCGGGCCAGAGGGTAGCCCCACCTGCACATGCCGCCCCAGCGCCCGCAGACAGCGCAAGGATGCATTGGTCGTCTGCGCAATCCCCAGCGCCTCGACCGAGACATGCGCGCCCCCGCCCGTCAGATCGCGAATCGCCTCCGACACATCGCCGTCGCGCGCATCCAGCGCCGCATCCGCGCCCAAGGACAGCGCATGGTCCAGCTTCTCAGTCACCACATCGACCGCAATCACCCGCGCGCCCAGCGCGCGCCCCAGAATCAGCGTGGCAAGGCCAATCCCGCCCGTGCCATGCACTGCCAGCCACTCGCCGGGGCGCAGATTGGCCCGGTCGGTCAGCGCGTGATAGGCCGTCGTCACCCGGCAACCCAAGCCCGCCGCCAGAACCGGCGACATGCCCTCGGGCAATCGCGCCAGGTTATGCCCATGCGGCACAGCGATATATTCGGCAAAGGCCCCCGGCTCCACAAATCCCGGCAAACGCTGATCCGGGCAAGTGTTCGACACCCCCGACCGACAGGCCGGGCACGTCCCGCAGGCCAGAATGAAGGGCGCGATCACCACATCGCCCACCGCCCAGCCAGAGCGCGGCCCGGCTTCGACCACCTCGCCGCAATATTCATGCCCCGGTATCTGCCCCGGTTTCACGCGCGGATGATGGCCGATCCAGCCATGCCAGTCCGACCGGCAAATCCCGCAAGCCAGCGTGCGCAGCACCACGCCATCTTCCTCGCAGGCCGGGTCGGCCACGGTCTCAAGGCTCAGATCCTTGCGGTATTCTCTCAGCACTGCAGCGCGCATCGCATCCCCCCTGCACAGTCTATTGCAGGATGCTGCCCCGGCGCGTGGCCTGCGTCAATCGGCCAGATGCGACACGCTGTGCCGGTTTCAGGCAGGCTCGACGCGGTAGCTTTCAATGACCGTATTCGCCAGCAGCTTCTCGCACATCTGCCGTGCAGCCGCTTCGGCCTTGGCCGCATCGGTTTCGGCCAGATCAAGTTCAATCATCTTGCCCTGACGGACCGAATTGACCCCCTCGAACCCCAGCGATCCCAGCGCATGGCGGATCGCCTCGCCCTGCGGATCAAGAACCCCGGATTTCAGCGTCACAAATACACGATACTTCATGGTCACACGCGCCTCTCAGTTCATCAGTTTGGGTCGGGTGATCGGTGTGGGCGATTTGGGCATGACCCCCAACCGCCGCGCCACTTCCGAATAGGCATCCGTCAGATTGCCCAGATCCCGGCGGAACACATCCTTGTCCAGCTTCTGCCCGGTCTTGATATCCCACAAGCGGCACGAATCCGGGCTGATCTCATCGGCCACGACCAGCCGCTGCATGTCACCGTCGAACTGACGGCCAATCTCGATCTTGAAATCCACCAGCCGGATACCGACAGCCAGCATGATCCCCGACAGGAAATCATTCACCCGCACTGCGAGTGCAACCATGTCATCCAGATCCTGATGGCTGGCCCAGTTGAAGGCGAGGATCTGATCCTCTGTCACCAGCGGATCACCAAGCGCGTCATCCTTGTAATAGAACTCGATGATCGGGCGCGGCAATTGCGTGCCCTCCTCGATCCCCAAACGCTTCGATATGGACCCGGCCGCGATATTGCGCACCACCACTTCCAGCGGAATGATCTCGACCGCGCGGATCAACTGTTCGCGCATGTTGATGCGGCGGATGAAATGCGTGGGCACCCCGATCTGGTTCAGCCCGTTCATCACGAATTCGGACAGGAAGTTGTTCAGCACCCCCTTGCCCTCGATCACATCACGCTTCTCGGCATTGAAGGCGGTGGCATCATCCTTGAAATACTGCACCAGCGTTCCGGGCTCGGGGCCTTCATAGAGAATCTTGGCCTTGCCCTCATAGACCTTGGTGCGGCGTGCCATTCATCTTCTCCAGTGCTGATCGGGGTTCGCGGCGTATCTCGCTGCCCTATAGCCCCTCTGTGCTTTCAGGGCAAGGCAGCCTGTTTGCGCGCGCAGCGCGGGTTTTGACCTTGCGGGCCAGTCCTGCAAGGGCCATATGTCAAAAGAGATTTCGACCACGAAAAGAGGCCAGACATGACCACATTCCAGGACCGCGAACGCGCCTTCGAGAATAAATACGCCCATGATCAGGAAATGGTGTTCAAGGCCGTGGCCCGGCGCAACAAGAAACTCGGCCTCTGGGCAGCGGGCCTGCTGGGCAAGACCGGCGCAGATATCGAAGCCTATGCGATGGAAGTGATCCGCGCCGATTTCGAGGAAGCGGGCCACGAAGATGTCGTGCGCAAACTGCTCGCGGATCTGGCGGGTTTGGCCGATGAAGCGACCATCCGCGCCAAGATGGCCGAATTGCTGACCGAGGCGAAGGCCGAACTCTCCGAGGGCTGATCCGCCCGCGACAGACAAACTGCAGGGCGGCCCATGTCGCCCGCAGATACCCTTGTGCCGGTTCCTGCAGCGCAGTTGAACCGGCCTCATGATCCTCATGCGCAATATGAATTTGCCTCATCGCCCCGACTATGCGAGGGGAGGCGAAAGCGCGCCCACGCGAGTCGGGCGCAACCGAGCATTGGAAGGGCGCAGGAATGAGCGACGCATTGACGAAAATGCTGGCCAGCCGGGACTGGATTC
>JAFIEL010000120.1 GCA_020832585.1 Natronohydrobacter sp.
CCAGTCCGGCAGGATCGAGGGGTCTGTGCAGAAGCTGAACATGGGGGTGCGTGCCTATCGGGGCAGGGTCGCGCCCTGCCCCGGAGCCTATGGGTCAGAACTTCGGATGATCTTCGCCGAACCACTTCTCGATCATGGCGTTGAGCGAGCCATCGGCCTTCATCTCGTCGATCACGGCATCAAGCGTCGCGCGCAGATCCGTGTCGGACTGGCGCAAGCCGATGCCGATGCCGCCGCCAAGGATCACGTCATCGCCCAGAAACACCAACTCGCCATTGGAATCGGCAACATAGGGGGCGAGAAACGCCTTGTCGGCCAGAACTGCATCCGCTTCGCCGTTGCGCAGCGCCGAGATGGTTTCATCGGGGGTGGGGAATTCCAGCAGATCCGCGTCGGATTCCGCGACATAGCCCGCCTGAATCGTGTTGGATTGCGCGGCGATCACACCGCTGTCGCGCACGGCTACATCGGTATCAGCAAGCCCGATAAAGGCCGAGGGTTCGGGCAGCAGATAATTCTGGGTGAAGGCGATGACTTCCATCCGCGCCTCGGTGATGCTCATGCCGGCCATGATCGTGTCATAATTGCCCGAAACGAGATTGGGGATGATCGTATCCCAGTCATTGATGACCCATTCGCAGTTCAGTTCCGCACGCGCGCAAAGCTCATCGCCCAATTCGCGTTCGAACCCGTCCAATTCGCCTGTGGCATCATTGATGAAATTATACGGAGGGTATGCGCCCTCGCTGCCCATGCGCAGCACATCTTGCGCAAAGGCGCCCGAGGTGCCGAACGCGACGGCCAGTGCCGCCAGAGTGGTCTTTTTCATGGAAAGTCTCCCTGTTTCTTGGTTTTGGGGTGGTTGCCCTCAGTCAATCAGCGAATGACTGAGAAATTGCCTGAGCCGCGCGGATTGCGGCGACTTGAAAAGTGAAGCGGGCGGTCCCTGCTCCTCGATCCGGCCATCATGCAGGAAAATGACGTGATCGGACACATCCGCCGCCAGCCGCATGTCATGGGTCACGATCAACATGGTGCGCCCCTCTTCGGCAAGCGCCTTGATCACGCGGATGACTTCCTGCTCCAGTTCCGGGTCCAGCGCCGAGGTGGGCTCGTCGAACAAAAGCGCCTCGGGCTCCATGCAGAGCGCGCGGGCAATCGCGGCGCGTTGCTGCTGGCCACCTGACATCTGCGCGGGGTAGACATCGGCCTTGTCGCCGATCCCCACCTTGTCGAGCAGCGCGCGGGCGCGTGCCTCGACTGTCGTACGGTCCTGCTTGAGCACCGAGACCGGCGCTTCCATCACATTCTGCAGCACCGTCATATGCGACCACAGGTTGAAGCTCTGGAACACCATCGACAGATTGGTGCGGATGCGTGTGACCTGCGTGCGATTGGCAGGCTGGCGCGCCAGCCCCTGTCCTTTCCATGTGACCGCCTCGCCATTGAACAGGATCTCGCCCTGCTGGCTGTCCTCCAGCAGGTTGCAACAGCGCAGCAGCGTGGATTTGCCGGACCCCGAGGAGCCGATCAGCGAGACCACATCGCCCTTTTGCGCATTGATGCTGACGCCCTTGAGCACTTCGAGCGACCCATAGGCCTTGTGCAGATCGCGGATCTCGATGACAGGCGTAGCAGGCATGGCGCTCTGGATTTGATCATGTTTCGCCCATTAGCACGCAGTCGCATGCGTTTTGCAAGCCTGTTGCGTGACATCTCGTCGCCTGACGCTAGGGAAACTGCACGGATGCACAAGCCTTGCACGCATCCTCTGCCCCTTGTAGGGGAAGGAAAACCCCTTTCACGCGCGGAGACTCTCATGGCGTCCTATCAATATGTCTATCACATGGATGGTGTGTCCAAGACCTATCCCGGCGGCAAGAAATGCTTTGAAAACATCCGCCTGAACTTCCTGCCCGGTGTGAAGATCGGGGTTGTGGGCGTGAATGGCGCGGGGAAATCCACGCTGTTGCGCATCATGGCCGGCATGGACAAGGATTTCACTGGCGAGGCCTGGGCGGCAAAAGGCGCGAAAGTGGGCTATCTGCCGCAAGAGCCGCAACTCGACGAGTCCCTTGATGTGCGCGGCAATGTCATGCTGGGCGTGGCCGAGAAACAGGGCAAGCTGGACCGCTATAACGAACTGGCCATGAACTACTCGGACGAGACCGCCGAGGAAATGGCCGCCCTGCAAGACCAGATCGATGCCGAGAACCTGTGGGATCTGGACAGCCAGATCGATGTCGCGATGGAAGCGCTGCGCTGCCCGCCCGATGATGCGGCTGTGGCGAACCTCTCGGGCGGCGAGAAGCGCCGGGTCGCGCTGTGCAAGCTGCTGCTGGAAGCGCCCGACATGCTGCTGCTGGATGAACCGACCAACCATCTGGACGCCGAAACCATTGCATGGCTGCAAAAGCACCTGATCGAATACAAGGGCACGATCCTGATCGTGACCCATGACCGCTATTTCCTCGATGATATCACCAGCTGGATCCTCGAACTCGACCGCGGGCGCGGCATCCCCTACGAGGGCAATTATTCCGCCTGGCTGGAACAGAAGGCCAAGCGCCTTGCGCAGGAAACGCGCGAAGACAAGTCGCGGCAGAAATCGCTGGAACGCGAGTTGGAATGGATCCGCGCGGGCGCGAAAGCCCGCCAGACCAAATCGAAAGCCCGGATTCAGGCCTATGAGGAAAAGGCCAGCCAGTCCGAGCGCGAGAAGGTTGGGCGCGCGCAGATCATCATTCCCAATGGTCCGCGTCTGGGCGGCAAGGTGATCGAGATCAACGGTCTGAAAAAGGGCTATGGCGACCGGCTGCTGATCGAGGATCTGAGCTTCGCGCTGCCCCCCGGTGGGATCGTGGGCGTGATCGGCCCCAACGGCGCGGGGAAATCCACCCTGTTTCGCATGCTGACCGGGCAGGAACAGCCCGACGAAGGCACGGTGGAATTCGGCGACACGGTGAAACTGAGCTATGTCGACCAGTCGCGCGACGCGCTGGATGCGAATAAAACCGTCTGGGAAGAAATCTCGGACGGGCTGGATGTGATCATGCTGGGCGATGCGGAAGTGAACAGCCGCGCCTATGTCGGGGCGTTCAACTTCAAGGGCGGCGATCAGCAGAAGAAAGTGGGGCTGCTCTCGGGGGGTGAACGCAACCGGGTGCATATGGCGAAACTGCTGCGCTCTGGCGGGAATGTGTTGCTGCTGGACGAGCCGACCAACGATCTGGACGTGGAAACCCTGCAGGCGCTGGAAGCGGCGCTGGAAGATTTCGCGGGCTGTGCGGTGATCATCTCGCACGACCGCTTCTTCCTTGACCGGCTGTGTACGCATATTCTGGCCTTTGAGGGCGAGGCGCATGTGGAATGGTTCGAGGGCAATTTCGAAGCCTATGAAGAGGACAAGAAGCGGCGGCTCGGGCCGGATGCGCTGGAGCCGAAGCGGGTGAAGTATAAGAAGTTTGCGAGGTAAGGGGGGGATGAACTTTGTTCGACGATGCTGCTTCTGCGGAAATTCACTACCCAAAGGAAAAGAAAAGAACAGAGAGCATGTCATTCCACAATGGCTTTCGAAATATTCTGAGCGGCAGAAAACTGCGACAAATATAATTCCAAGGGGGTCTGAAAACCCTATTCGATTCAATGAGATGGCTCTTCCATCTTGCACCAAATGCAACCAAAAACGAGATATCTTTGAAAGTAGAATCAAAGGGATTATCTCTCGAATTGAAGTCGGAAACATAATTGCAGAAGACATACCAGACTTGCTCTTGTGGCTTGACGAGCGCAGATTAGCTTACTGGCTTTGGAATAAATCCAATCATAGAGAGAATTTTAGCGCCGAGCCGACTTTTTTTATTGATCAACGAGCGGGGCTACACGACTCTTTTGCCTGCATTTCACTCCTTCCAGACAAGATCGGAAAGGGCATAGGTCTGATTGGAGATAAAGTATATGATGAACCTTGCCACACCTTCATGCACCTACCATCTGCGTTTGGATTGTTAATAAAAAATATCTTCATATTGAATGTCTCGCATCCCTTAATCACCCACTTTCTATCTGGACAAGCGACGTTCTCAAAAGGGAAAATGATATCACCTTCTAACGAAGCAAGCTTCGATCCACGGTATCTCGCAGAAGTTGATCCGTCGGCAGATCTCCGAGAGTTTCCAAAAATTACTACGATAAAATCAGTTATTATAGCAAACAAGAAGCTAATGGGAAGATCGGAATATCTTTCTAAATATGAGGATGATACACTTAAAATTCTTAATGGCAAAGAAGTCCTTACTATCCCAAGCAACGAAGAGTTAAATGTCGATTATGCATATCTCTCTTGTCGTGCCGATACTCATTTTGCGCTCTGGAATTTGGCGGACCTTCTTTATTCGATCAAAGGAAGTAGAAATACCTACTCATCATTCGACCTCGGACGAACATTATTTTTTTCAAAAACATTGCGTCAATTTTCCACCAAAAACAGCAAACATTTCGATGAGCCACCAGTATGGAAAGACCTCAAGCATCAGTTACTTCGCGCAAAATAGGCCACCTACAATGCCCAACCCTCCCCCGAAAGCCATCCCTACCCTGATCACCGACACTCAAGCCGAGGATTTCCTCGATCAAGACCTCTCCACCCTCGACCCCAACCAGTTCAAACCCATGCGCTTTGAAACCCTGCCGAAATCCGCCCGCATCACCATGCGCCTGCCCGAACCGCTGATCGCGGCCCTGAAAGCCCAAGCCAAAGCGCGCGGCATCCCCTATCAACGCCTGATCCGCGAAGCGCTTGAGCGCGCGCTGGACGAGACCCCCTAACGCAACCCCAGATCCGCCAGCGCCGCGTCCAGTTCGGGCGGCAAGGCATCATCGCCCGCGCGTGCCTTCGGCAGATCGGGCGGCGCATCCGCCACAGCCAGATAGCGCCAGCCCTGAAACGGGCGTTTGGGGGCCGCGGCGGTGCGTATGATCTCGGGCGACAGCACGATCCCGCAGCGGGTGATCCCGTCCGCGCCCATCACCTCGTCCAGCCGCAACACCTGCTGACGCGCCAGCACCACCCCCTTGAACACCCAATAGAGCGAGCCGCCACTCAGCACCTCCTCGGCGCGTTTGGGCCACATGCGGGTGACATGGCGCGGCAGCCCGTCCGGCCCCAGCGCGCGTGGGTCGCGTTGCCATGCGGCCAGATCCTCGACCTGTTCGGCACCGACACAGAGTTTGATCAGATGGAGTGTGCTCATGCCCGCCTTCTACCCTGCCTGCGCGCGGCGCACCAGAAGATGCAGGGCGAAAATCAGCGCGAAACCGCCCAGCGCAATGCCAAGGCTCAGCGCCAGGGTCACAGGCAGGCCCAGCGCCTGACTGCCAAAGGCAAAGGCGAAAGGTGCCGCAGCCCCGGTCAGGTTGCGCAGCGCCGCCAGATAGCCCAGCCTGCGCCCGATCCCCGCCGCCCCGAACAGCGCCAGCGGCACCGCCCCGCGCACAATGCTGGCCAGCCCCTGCCCTGCCCCGAAGATCACGGCAAAGCCCACCGCATAGGCCAGCCCGCTTCCGGCCAGTTGCAGCGCCGCGACGGCAAGCACGATGGCCATGGCCGAGATCAGCGCCACGCTCAGCGGGTGGTAATTGCGCCAGAGCGTGGCATCGAGAATGCGCACCAGCACTTGCGCGGGCCCCATCAGCATTCCGATCAGATAGGCCTGCTGCCCAAGACCCAGCGCCAGCAGACTTGGCACCAGATGCACACCCAGTGCTGCAATCACGATACCCGACAGCGCAAAACTGGCCCCCAGCAGCCAGAAGGCGCGCCGCGTGATCCGGGGTGGCACAGGCGGCCAGTCAGGCGGCGGGGCCGCGCGCGCCTCTGGCGGGGCCATTGCCGCCGCGCGCCGGGACAGGCGTGCCAGCCACAGATGCAGCGGCAGCGCAAGCGCCAGATGCAGGCCCGCAAAGACCAGATAGGTGCCGCGCCAGCCGATCACCTCTGTCAGAAAGCCCGTCAGCGGCCAGAACAGGGTCGAGGCAAAGCCCGCGATCAGCGTCAGCCGCGTGATGGCCTTGCGCGTGCCCTGCGGCACGCCCAGCGCAAGGGCTGCAAAGGCCGCGTCATAGAGCACCAGAAAGCTCAGCGCCTCGAGCGCGATCACGAGCAGCGAGAAGACATGCACATTCGGCGCCACGGACAGGGCCGCGAAGACAAGCGCGGTGCAGGCGCTGCCCAGCGCCATGACACGCGGTGCGCCGAAGCGGTCAAGCCAGGGTCCGGCGACGCTGGCCACGATCCCGCCCAGAAACAGGCCGAGGGCGAAAACCCCATAGAGACGGGTCTCGCTGACCGCGAATTCCTGCGCGGCAGGTCCGACCAGCAGGGGAAAGGCGTAGAAGATCGCCCCGTAGCCCAGGATCTGTGTCACGCCGAGCGCTGCCACATAGCGCCCCCAGCCCTGTGAAATCCCGCTCATGCTACGCCCTGCCTTGCTGCCCTTGCGGTGACTATACGCAGGCAGGCGGGCAAACCAAGGCCCGGTTCTCGAGCGTTGACCGACCGGCAACAGGGGCTTATGTTGTCGGTTCTTCCTGCACCGCCACAAAGGATACGCGCGATGAGCCGTTTTGCCGCCCCGATTGCCGAACAGATCTGGGACATGAAATACCGTCTGAAGGATGCGGATGGCACAGTGCTGGATCAGACGGTCGAGGATAGCTGGCGGCGTATCGCACGGGCACTGGCGGGGGTCGAGGCAGAGCCTGCCCTCTGGGAAGAGCGGTTTTACGCCGCGCTTGAGGATTTCAAATTCCTGCCCGCAGGCCGCATCACCGCAGGTGCGGGCACGGGACGCAGCGTGACACTGTTCAACTGTTTCGTGATGGGCACGATCCCTGACAGCATGGGCGGCATTTTCGAGATGCTGAAAGAGGCAGCACTCACCATGCAGCAGGGCGGCGGGATCGGCTATGATTTCTCGACCATCCGCCCCAAAGGCGCGCCGGTGCATGGGGTGGCGGCGGATGCGTCCGGGCCGCTCTCGTTCATGGATGTCTGGGATGCGATGTGCCGCACGATCATGTCGGCGGGCTCGCGCCGGGGTGCGATGATGGCCACGATGCGCTGCGATCACCCCGATATCGAGCAGTTCATCGCCGCCAAGCAGGATGCAGCACGGCTGCGCATGTTCAACCTTTCGGTGCTGGTGACGGACCCGTTCATGGAAGCGGTCAAGGCCGACGGGCCGTGGGATCTGGTCTTCGAGGGCCGCGTCTATCAGACTGTGCAGGCGCGCGATCTGTGGAACCGGATCATGCGCGCGACCTATGATTATGCTGAACCCGGCGTGATCTTCATCGACCGGATCAACACGGCAAATAACCTGAACTATTGCGAGACGATTGCCGCGACCAATCCTTGCGGCGAACAGCCCCTGCCCCCCTATGGGGCGTGCCTGTTGGGGTCAGTGAACCTTGCGCGGCTGGTGGTCGATCCGTTCGGGCCGGGGGCACGGCTGGATGAGGCGGCGCTTGATGATCTGGTGCGGGTCGCGGTGCGGATGATGGATAATGTCGTCGATGCCTCGCGCTTCCCGCTGGACGCACAGGCGCAGGAAGCGCAGGCCAAGCGCCGGATCGGGCTGGGCGTCACCGGGCTTGCGGATGCGCTGCTGATGGTGGGGCTGCGTTACGGGTCCGATGACGCGGTCGCGCAGCTTGACCAGTGGATGCGCAGCATTGCGCGCGCGGCCTATCTGGCAAGCGTTGATCTGGCGCGCGAGAAAGGCGCGTTTGCGCTGTTCGAGGCCGAAGGGTTCCTTGCCTCGGCCAATATGCGCAACATGGATGACGATGTGCGCAACGCAATCCGTGCGCATGGGATACGGAATGCGCTTCTGACCTCGATCGCGCCGACGGGGACGATCAGCCTTTATGCGGGCAATGTCAGTTCAGGGATCGAGCCGGTTTTTGCCTATGAATACACCCGCAAGGTGCTGCAGAAGGACGGGTCGCGCACCGAGGAAAAAGTCGAGGATTACGCAGTGCGGCTGTGGCGCGAGATGCATGGCGATGCGGCCCTGCCCGCGTATTTCGTCAATGCCCAGACGCTTGCACCGATGGATCATGTGAAGATGCAGGCGGCGGCGCAGAAATGGGTGGACAGCTCGATTTCCAAGACGATCAACTGCCCCGAAGACATCAGCTTTGACGATTTCAAGGATGTCTACATGGCGGCCTGGGACATGGGCTGCAAGGGCTGCACGACCTACCGCCCGAATGATGTGACAGGCTCGGTCCTGTCGGTATCGGAAAAGACCGAAGCCGCGCCAGAGGTCGAGAAAGGCGCGGATGTGGTCTATCTGTCCACCCCCTTCGACCGGCCTGCCGCTTTGGAGGGCCATACCTACAAGCTGAAATGGCCCGGATCGGAACATGCGATCTATGTCACGATCAATGACACGGTGATCAACGGGCACCGCCGCCCCTTCGAGATTTTCATCAACTCGAAGAACATGGAGCATTTCGCCTGGACCGTGGCGCTGACGCGGATGATCTCGGCAGTGTTCCGGCGCGGTGGCGATGTGTCCTTTGTTGTCGAAGAGCTGAAAGCGGTGTTTGATCCGCGCGGGGGGGCCTGGGTCGAAGGGCGCTATATCCCGTCGATCCTGGCCGCCATCGGTGGCGTGATCGAACAGCATCTGATCCGCATCGGCTTCATCGCGGGCGAAGGGCTGGGGTTGAAAGCGGATCCGCAGGCCGAGAAGATGGCCGTGGGCGAGGCCCCGCGCGGAAGGGCCTGCCCGGCTTGCGGCGCGTTCGAGATGGTGATGATCGAAGGCTGCATGACCTGCCGCGCCTGTGGGCACTCGAAATGCGGGTGAACCGGCTGCGACCGGCGCTTACATTGTAAAACATAGCGCTTCAACGCAACGGACGCCAAGGACGCCAAGGACGCCAAGGTCATTTGAACAGATCGCAGGATAGCAGCACAAAAAAGATGTAGATGACGGGCCTTATGAAGTGTTAACTTTTTCGCAACGAATCGAACCGCAACCATATTGATAGTCACGCCAGACGGCAGATAGGAATTTTTCATGCGCTACATCAAGGTAATAAGAAACCTGTCTTTCGCGGTTCTCGCCGCAGCGTTCACAACCCCGGCCATCGCTCAGGATTTCCGCCCCTGGATGCACAAGGATATCCAGCGCGCCTGGGATCAGA
>JAFIEL010000121.1 GCA_020832585.1 Natronohydrobacter sp.
GCCCGAAAGAGATGCTCATTCACCTGCCGCAGCCGCTAAGTCATGAAGCAGAGGCGATGCCTGCCGAATAGGGTAGGGGAACTGCACGAAAGAAGGCGCGAAGGAACCAACCTTCGCGCCTTTTTTATATTGTTTCAGCAAAGATCAGATCACGATCAGGTTGAGAAGATAGAACAGCATGGCGGAAAGCAGGGCCGCCGAAGGCACTGTGATTATCCACGCCGCAAGGATCGTCGCGAAGTGACCGCGCCGGACGACCTTCTTGCGCTTGCGAACCTCCGGCGGACTGGTCGTGTCCAGCCGGTTCTCTCTGAGCACCCGCTCGTGATACCACTCGCGAAAGAAACCCACGCCAAAGATCGCACCGATCGCGATATGCGTCGAACTGACCGGCAAACCAAGCCAGGACGCGAATATAACCGTGATGGCAGCGGCAAGTGCAACGCAATAGGCGCGCATTGCATTAAGACGGGTTATTTCGTTTCCGACGATGTTGATCAGCTTCGGGCCGAAAAGCAGCAAACCGACCGACAGACCGACTGCACCTATCAGCATGACCCAGAGAGGGATGCCCACACGATCCGATGCGCCCCCGTCCTGCACCGCATGCACGATGGCCGCGACTGGGCCAATGGCGTTGGCCACATCATTCGCGCCATGGGCAAAGGACAAGAGCGCCGCCGAGAAGATCAGCGGTATGTTGAACAGGACTTTCAGTGATTTCTTTCGGTTCTCCAGCCCCTCCGACTGGTGCCGGATCACTGGGCGCATCACGAATGTCAGCAAGACCCCGATCACAACCCCAAGCAAGACCGCATTGCCGAAGCTGATCTTGTAGATCTTGTCCAGTCCCTTGAGCGCCAGATAGGTGGTGAAACACCCACCCATGATCCCGATCAGAATCGGCACCCAGTAGCGCGCCGCCTCGATCATGTTTGGGCGGTAGATGATGCGTGATTTGATGATGGCAAGGAAGATTGCCGCGAATATCCCCCCCAGCAGGGGTGAAATCACCCAGCTCGCAGCGATGCGGCCCATCATGGGCCAGTTCACCGCTGCAAAACCTGCCGCTGCAATCCCTGCGCCCATAACCCCACCGACGATGGAATGCGTGGTTGAAACCGGTGCCCCGATCCAGGTCGCGAGGTTCACCCAGAGCGCACCAGCCAGAAGTGCGGCCATCATTGCCCAGATAAATGTCTGCGTTTCTGCGACAGCCTCGGGCGCGATAATACCACGCGACACGGTGCCCACCACATCACCCCCAGCGATAAGCGCACCCGCTGTTTCGCAGATCGCGGCGATGATCAATGCTGTCCCGATTGTCAGAGCGCGCGCGCCGACAGCAGGGCCCATGTTGTTTGCGACATCATTCGCGCCGATATTGAGGGCCATATAGGCCCCGATGATCGCAGCCGCGACCACGATCAGGCCCAGCGGATCAAAGCCTATCAGAACGGCAGTGATCAGACCGGTGATCGCCATGAAGGCCAGCGCAAGCCCAGGCGCGACCAGTGGCCGCGAAATATAGACAGTAGCCTGTTCAAGCGCCGAGATGCGCTCGAGATCCTTGTTCAGGGTTTTCCATGAGCGTTCGGGACTATCAGTCACGCTGAGCCTCTCTCGATATTGCGCTTGTCACATATCTGTCAAAAAGCGCACTACCAGAGCGGGCAGAGATGGGCAATCACTTCGCTGAATTCAGGATTTTGGACAGATCTGGCGATGCAAGAAGCTCTTTCAGGCCAGGGTTCTGCACAGTGTTTGCCGCGTTCGCCAAGGAAAACCATTTGCGAACACGTTTCCTCGATTCCGGGTAGACCTGCTGTGTGTTTGTCACCTCCAGCAAGTAGACCTGAGGGCTGCATTGCACAGGAAGACCGCTTTTCTTGATCTTGGTGTAGGTGAAGCTACCAATAGGGTCTGTCCCCACATTGCCGGTCACACCCGCTTCTTCCCAAGCCTCGATAGCGGCCGCTTCCGCGAGGGATTTATTTGCCATCGGCCAGCCCTTGGGAATGATCCAGTGACCACGCCGAAGTGTCTTGACGAGAAGCACCTGTGGACCATCCGTGCCAGGCCGCCAGCATAGTGCCGCCGTTTGCACGAAGCTGGGACGGATGAGGTTCAGGAACGCACCCAATTTTTCCATCGGTGTCGTGAGAACATTCATCTGTTCATTTCCTCATTCTCTGCAAGCAGTGTCACAGATGCATTAAAGATTGGTGACGCTCACGCGCCATTCTTGGGTGGCGTGCGCAATGCTTTGACTGTGGCGCGATGTGCCTTGGTTTCAAGTCTGCGGCGTTTGCTTGCGAGGGTAGGGCGGGTCGCAATGCGGGGTTTCGGGCGCTCCAATGCCTGCAAAATCAACTCTGCCAGACGTTTGCGCGCAATTTCGCGGTTGCGGGCTTGGCTGCGGGTCTCTTCGACGCGCAAGATCAGCGCGCCATCCTGCGTCCAGCGTCGCCCGGCCAGCCGCTTCAGGCGGGTCTTGACCGGCGCGGGCAGGTTGGGACTGCGTTCTGCTTCAAAGCGCAACTCCACAGCCGTCGAGACCTTGTTGACATTCTGCCCGCCCGGCCCTGTGGCGCGGGTGAAGCTCTCGGTCAGTTCCCAGTCCTGCAAGGTGATCTGGTCATTGATACGCATCGACACGTTCCAACATCGGAATCGAAAGGGCCGCCTTGGTAACGAGGCGGCCCTAAGCGAGTTTTAGGAGATGGTCCAAGTTAGAGTCTTGGCCCAATCAGAGTGGCTTTCCCATCTGGGCTGCCGTCAGGTTCTGCCCCCTCTGACTGTCTTTGCACCTCTCTCCAATATCACTCTAGACACTGGATCACCTCCTTTCAATAAGTTGCTGATAGGGGGATGGTGGCACAGATTTGGTGTTTGTCAAAAGAAATTATGCGACTGGTTGAGTCAATTTTTGCACAATCAGGCGAAATGGCACCAAGGCCAGCAGCGCGAGTGACAGCTTCACACCCCAATCGGCGACCGCCAGACTGACCCAGAGCGGCATTTCCGGCCCGAAGCCCAGCATTGGCAGGATTTCCCCGGCCCAGGACACATCATCACCGGGCGCGATGAAGCTCAGCGACGCGGAAAAGGCGATGCTGAAAAAAAGGGCAGTATCCACCGCAGAGCCGATCAGGGTCGACCCAAGCGGCGCGCGCCACCAGCGCCCTTCGCGCAGGCGGTCGAAGATGAAGATATTCAGCATCTGCGCGGTCAGGAAGGCGATACCAGAGCCAAGCGCGATGCGCAGCGTCACCAGCGGGCCATATTCGCCGATGATCTGCGTGCCGATCAGCGAGCAGGCGACGCCGACGGCAAAGCCCACCCAGACCACGCGCCGCGCGGCAGAGGGGCCATAGACGCGGTTCATCACGTCATTGACAAGGAAGGCCAGCGGATAGGTGAAGGCTCCCCAGGTGAGCCAGTTTCCGAACAGGAATTGAACGAGGATATTCGAAGCGGTGACGATCACCGCCATGGCAATGATGCCGGGCAGGTAGGTGCGGGTCATGGATATGGTTTCCGTTTTGGCAAGGTTGCGGAGACTTGTGCCCAAAGGACTTTGCGCAGATAGCCGCTTGGCCCGGACAAGGCAAGGCCCCGGCGCTGTGCCGGGGCCGATGCGTTACTGGCTGATCCGCCCGTCAAGTGTGGGCGTGAAGGGTTCGTTTTCCGACAGGTGCCGGGCCAGAACCTCGGCCAGATCAATCGCCGTGTCATAGCCATTCATGCCGCCTTCGCGCAGCATGGCATAACCATCACCACCGCCCGCCATGAAGTTGTTGGTCACAAGCCCATAGGTCGCGCTGTCGTCCAGTGCCTCCCACCCGTCGGCGCCCATGACCTCGACTTCCGAAACACGCCCCTCATTCGGGGCGACCGACAGATCCAGCTTGAAGCGCACCCCGGCCACTTGCGGGAAGCGGCCCGCGCCTTCCTCGACACCGTTCACACCGTGTTCGAGCGCGGCAAGCAGCGTCGCGCCTGACACTTCGAGTGTGTAAAGCGTGTTCTGGAAGGGCAGCACCGTCAGCACATCGCCCAGCGTCGCGGTCCCCGCCCCAAGCGAGGCGCGCAAGCCCCCGCCATTGGCCAGCGCCACGCGAATCCCCTGATGCGCGACTTCGGCCAGCATTGAATCTGCCACCGTATTGCCCATCTCGCATTCCTGCGCGCGACAGCTTTCGCGGCTGCCATCAATGTCAGCAGCAATCTCGGCCACCGGGCGGCGGGTCAGTTCCTCGATGGGCGCGCGCAGCGGTGCGATCAGCGCTTCGATATCCTCGGCAGGGGCGAAGCTCGCATCCAGCAGCACTGTGTCGCCTGTGGCGGAAATCACGGCCCCATCTTCGGCAAATTCCAGCGTCAGATCGCCCAGATAGCGCGAAAAGGCGAAGGCCTGCACGATAGGAACGGCGCGGCCAGAAGGACTGGAGACCAGCGTGGCATATTCCACAGCACCCTCTTCGGAGTTCGACATCAGCGTATGGCTATGCCCGCCGATGATTGCGGAAATGCCATCGACCTCGGCCGCGATCTGCTGGTCGCGCACGAAACCCACATGGCTGAGCACAAGGATTTTTGAAACACCCTGCGCCTGCAATTCGGCCACGCCTTCGCGCAGATGCTCTATTTCATCCTGAAAACTGACCGTGTCGCCGGGTGAGGACAGGAAAACCGTGTCCGGCGTGGTGATGCCCAGAATGCCGATCTGTTCGCCATCACGTTCGATAATCAGATGCGGTGCGATCTTGCCTGCAAGGGGTGAGTCGTCTGTCACCTTGATATTGCCCGCGACAAAGGGGAAATCGGCCTCATCGATCATGCGCGCCAGATTTTCCGGCCCTCGGTTGAATTCGTGATTGCCGATCGTCATCGCATCAAAGCCGATCGCGTTCATCATCTGGATTTCCGCGCGTCCGCCGTAGGTCGTGTAATAGAGCGTGCCCTGAGACTGATCGCCCGCATCAAGCGTCACAATGGCGCGGCCAGCTTCTTCATGCGCGGCGCGGTGTTGGCGAATCGCGGTTGCCAGACGCGCAGAGCCGCCAAAGCACTTCGCTTCTTCAGCATCAGCGGGTGCGCAATTGGAATTGAACCGGCTGATCTCATCGACGCGACTGTGCATGTCATTGATATGAAGAACCGCAAGGCTGAAGCCCGTGCCTGCCTGCGCTGTCCGGATTGTGAAGCGCCCTGCGCCTGCAAGCGCAAGGCTCGCGCCTGCAACTGATAAAAAGCCGCGCCGACTGAGCGCAGTACCCATCTTGTCATATGCCATGTTGTCATCCCCTGTTGAAATGTCCCGCTGCATCTGCGTGACCGCATCGTGGCAGCCTCGTGCAACGTAACTGCAACAAGCTTAGGCAGCCTGCCTCGTCACGCAAGGATTTTCGGGATGCGCCTCAGTTCGAGGCAATGACTTGCTGACATTGTGCCGGAAGATCCGCCATCGTGAACTCGCGCGGATGCCGGCGGCGCGGGGCCGGATCTTCGCTGGGTTCCGTCCGCTCGCGCCGGGGCGGGTTCAGGAAATCCGTGATCCACCACTGCAAGGTCTCGTCACAGCCATTTCCACCTTTGCTGAGTTCGCTGACAGTCGGCGATTGCGTCACGCAGTTCCGACTGCCCTGCGGGCAGCGCAGCCGGACATGGAAATGGTAGTTGTGACCGACAGCGGGGCGGATTTTCTGCAACCAGGGCGTATCTGCGCGCGTAGCGGTTCTGCACATCTCGATCTTGACCGCTGCGGCCACGAAAATTCGATCCACGCGGGGATCGAGGGCGGCCTGTCGCAGCAACTCGTGGTGCTGGCGTGTCCAGTTGCTGTTGATGCTGCGCTGGTCCTCTGTCCTTACGGAAATCGAGCTGATCGATTCCCGCTCGGCTTGAGACAGGTTCAACCGGCGCGGCGGCAGCATCCAGATATCGATATCAAGGCCGATCTGGTGGCTTGCATGGCCTGATGTCATCGGCCCGCCGCGCGGCTGGCTGATATCACCGATATAGAGGCCGTTCCAGCCGATCTGAACTGCCTTGCGCGAGAGTTCCTGAACATAGGCAATCGCTTCGGGGTGGCCCCAATTGCGGTTGCGCGACAGCCGCATCGCCTGCCATGTCGGCCCCGTTTCGGGCAGTCGCACCAACCCCGCCGCGCAACCATTGGCATAGGACCCGATCGCTTCGGGCGCTTGCAGCGAGGGCATGGGCTGCGCACCGAACAGCCGATTGGCCAGTTGCTGAGCTTCCGTTGTCGCGGGCAGAATTGCAAGGATCAGGGCGAAGAGGGGGATACGCATTGGAACTCGGGCTCACCTTCGGGTTTCACCCAGAGTAGCAGGATAAGCCCAAGAACGAAAAGCCCTATCAGTGGTGCAACCCCCAGTCGCTGGCTTTCGGTCAGAGTGGTCGTCAGGGCGATCAGCGCTGGAGCCACAAAAGAGAGCGCCTTGCCCGACAAGGCATAGAGGCCGAATCCTTCGGTCATGCGTTCTGGGTCCGCCTGCCGCACCATCATTGTGCGCGATGACGATTGCAGACTGCCGCCGCCCGCGCCAATCAGCCCACCGCAGATATAGAAGACGATATCGGGCAGGTTGGAACCGTCTGCGACAGGCATGAACAGCACCATGCTGCGATCTGTTCCCACGACGATGATACAGACAAGAATCAGCAAAATGATTGCGCCGATGATCACAGGTCTGGGGCCAAACCGCGAATCAATCCGTCCGGCCAGAATACAGGCCCCCACCCCTATGGCGGCCGCCACAATTCCGAACACACCGATCTGAACAACGGACCAGCCCAGGACGCCCGCCGCATAGATGCCGCCAAAGGCATAGATGCCGTTCAAGGCATCGCGGTAAATCATGGATGACCCCAGATAGGCAAACAGGCTCCGGCGTTGTGGCAATGCGCGCAAGGATGTGCCCAGTTCGACCAGCCCGCGCCTGACCGCCCCGCGTGCAGCTTTCACGGTGGGCGGTTCCTTGACCCACAGAAAGAAGGGAATCACGAAAATCACGAACCAGAGCGCGGTGAATGGGCCGACGGCGCGCGTCCCTTCACGGGCGCTGGCGTCGAGCCCGAAGATCGGGGCAATCCCGATAAAGGTCACACCTTCTTCATTCTCGGCCAGCAGAAGCAGCATGATAGCCAGAGAAACAAGGCCGCCCAGATATCCCAACGCCCAGCCATTGCCGGAAATGCGCCCCAACTCTTCGCGCGGGGCAAGGCTGGGTAGGATCGAGTTGGTGAAAACGATTCCATATTCCAGCCCGACAAGACCGATGGCAAAAGCCACAAGGATGAACATTAGCGTTCTGGCATCCGCGTCTGGAACCGCGAACCAGAGCGCAGCAGCGCCAGACAGATAGAGCGCTGACCACAGCAACAGCCATCGCCGTTTGTAACCGGAACTGTCCGCGATCGCGCCGAGTATCGGCGCGCAGACCGCGATCAGCACGCCCGAGATCGCAAGCATCCAGCCCCACATGGCCTGCCCTGTCACCGGGTCGGGGGCCACGAAAGACGTGAAATACGGCGCGAAGATAAAGGTCAGAAGAAGTGTGTTGTAGGGCTGGTTGGCCCAGTCAAACATCCACCATCCCCAGATGCGTTTGCGGCTTACAGACATGGGCTCTCCGGTGCGTGGTGTGCGCAACCTTAGGCACCGTGATATGCGGATGGCAAGCGACGACCTGTCCGCGCAAAAGAAAAAAGCTGGCCGGGGCATTGCCCGGCCAGCCTGTTTGTCGGATGCGCATTAGTTGCGCATCATTTAAGCCTTATTCCGGCAGGATAACTGCGTCGATGACGTGGATCACGCCATTGGTCGCCTCGATATCTGCCTGAACGACCGTCGCACCGTCGATGGTGACTGTATCGCCCACGCAGATGGTCGCGCTTGCGCCATTGACGGTTTCGACTTCGTTGCAGCCCACAGCCAGATCACCGGACATCACTGCGCCGGGCACCACATGGTAGGTGAGAATCGCCGTCAGAGTCGGAATGTCCTCGAGCAGCGCCTCAACCGTACCTTCGGGGAGCGCGGCGAAAGCGTCATCGGTTGGTGCAAAGACTGTGAACGGCCCATCGCCTTTCAGCGTATCCACCAGGCCCGCCGCAGTCACGGCCGCCACGAGAGTAGAAAAGGCCTCGTTGCCTGCGGCGATGTCAACGATGTCGCCGCCGTGCGCATGGCCGTCAGCGAAAGCTGCAGCCGGTGCGACAAGTGCGGTCGAGATTGCGAGTGCCTTGAGGGACGATTTGAACATGGATAGCCTCCTTTGATGTATCGTCATTGATACCGCGGAGGATACGGCCCCTGTCCGGGGGGTGGATGACTCTCAAAAATCCGCGACTTGTGTTGACAGGCCGCGGACTGTCGCTAAGCCCGCGGTCCATTTCTGATCAAGTCACAATGATGTGCAATTCGCGGCGGTTCTATTGCCGCTTTTTGCCATGATTCAGTTCGATCCGGCTGCCGCCGCAACGATTTGCTGAAGCAGTCCGTTCACATTGCGCATCGAGGGGACGCTGGCCTCCCGATACCCGACGATCACGGGTGCGCCCTCTTCGGCCGATTGAAAGACATAGACGTTGTAGGGGCAGTATTGCAGATTGCGCAGATCGTACTCCATCGCTTCGCGCGACAGGGTGGCCGAGCAGAAGGAAAAGATGCGCGCTCCCGCGAAGAGCTCTGTCTCCGCCCCGAGATCCGCGCCGGTGCGGGCCAGCATGTCTCCGACATGGCTGACGCTGTCGATGACCAGACCACGATTCGTGATCGCGTCTTCGACATCCAGCGCCACATCTTCAAACTCGCCGGTTACTTCTATCGTGAAGAATCCGTCTGCAAGCGCAGGTCCAGTCAGTAATGCAGCACCACAGGCTGCCCAGATCAGGTGTTTCATGCCAACTCCTCCGTTTTGGGAATATTCAAAGATCGCCAATACAGCATATCTTGGCCAGGCTTGGCTTTCCCTGATTCAGATCAAGTCAGGCGTCACAACGGACCGCACCATCCCGCCGAGTATTTTGTGCCTTTTGATTTTTTTCATCATTGGGTGATTTTGTATCTTGCGGAGCGTGTCGGTAGTATCTAGATAGCGCTTCACCGGCGGCGGGAACGT
>JAFIEL010000122.1 GCA_020832585.1 Natronohydrobacter sp.
CCCCCCCCCCCCCCCCCCCCCCCCCCCCCCCCCCCCCCCCCCCCCTTTCCTGAAAACACAAAGCACTGAAAATGACCTTCCAGACTAAAAAAGATATCGTGCGTGCGCATCATGCAGCATTGAAGGACGCAACTGCCGAAACCGTCCAGGACCGGCTTGCAGTACATGTCCACCCCGATTGGCACTGGCGCGGCATGCATCCGTGGCACGAGCAGCATGGCCCGGAGGACGTGGCGATGGCCTTCTGGCAGCCTTTCCTGCGCGCGATGAGCCGCGTCCAGCGCCGCGAAGACGTGTTCTTCGCAGGGCGCAACCAGATCGACGGTTTCAAATCTGTCTGGGTTGTGTCGATGGGGCATCTGATGGGCCTGTTTGACGCGCCCTTCCTCGGCATCGCCCCAGCCCGGCGGATCGCGATGCTGCGTTATGCCGAATTTCACCGTGTCGAGAACGGAAGGATCGCCGAGACCGCCTTTTTCTGCGACCTGTTGCATCTGATGCGACAGGCCGGGCAATATCCGCTACCGCCTCAAACCGGCGCGCATCTGATCCAACCGGGGCCTGCGACGCATGACGGATTGCTGTACGGCGCAACCGCTCCTGCGGAAGGCGCGCAAACACTTGATCTGATCTGCCGGATGATTGGCGCAATCAACGAACACAAGCAGTTTTCCGGTCCCGAGGAGGAACTGGCACAGCATTGGCATGACGATATGTGCTGGTGGGGGCCAGAGGGAATTGGTGCGACTTGCTCAATCCCACGCTATATCGAGCAGCATCAGCGGCCCTTTCGCACGCAGCTTGGCGATCGCGCGTTCAACGGCCATATCGCGCGACTGGCCGAAGGGAATTTCGGCGGATTCTTCGGTTGGCCCAACCTGACGCTAACCCCGTTGGGAGGCTATCTGGGCCTCCCTGCTGGTGCGCGGGCCGACATGCGCGTGGTCGATATTTATCGCCGCGATGGAGATAAGCTTTCAGAGAACTGGATCTTTATCGACATGCTGCATTTCTTGTACATGCAGGGGCTGGATGTCTTGGCGCGACTGAAAGCACCTTGAAGGCAACGTCTCAAAACTCAGATGTCGGCGCCTGAGGGAAAATCACGTTGCGTTTTGATGACTGACGCTGTGAAAACTGTGGATGCACGCGCCGGATCCTAAACCAATCGACCTCCGGGCAAGTGGCCTGCCCTCAATCAGCGCTGGCCGCGCGAATGCCTGGCCATCGAGAGGGGATACGCCAAGGTGATGTGATCATTCCGGACAACCTTTCATCCCACAAATGCCTCAATGCCGGGCCATGGGTGTTGTCGGCGTATGGGTTCTGTTTCTGCACCCATACGGCCCCGACATGAACCTGTTCGAGATCAATCGCGGGCTCTCTCGAACGCATGGCGTTCGCCCGGTCATATTTGCCAAGCTCAAGACCTGTATCAGACGCGCGGTTGCGCGCCCGAAAATCCGGTTCCCATGCGCCTCGAAGTTGCAGGGCATTCCCTGAAATCGGATGTGCTCAAAAGCGCTAAGCGTAGATTTGAATGGGTTTGACTGAATTACACTGAGTAAGAAAATCCTAGACACGAAGCGTCCTCTGTTTCATGATTCTAAACAGATTTTCCTTGATCGGGCCGTACTCGTGAGATTTCTGGCGGAACATTCTGGTCTGGACGGCAGGCAAAACCCATGACCGCCAAGGCCGTTCGGCATCTTTGGGTCATATGTCTGATCGTCATCGCAGCGCTGCCTGAGAGCATTCTGGCAAACACGCTTCCCCAATCGCGTTTCGCATTGGTCATTGGCAATAGCGCTTATGCGACCGCAGGGCATCTGCCGAATGCGACTCATGATGCTGAACTTATCGGAAAAGCGCTTGAGGATGCGGGCTTCGCGGTCGATTTGCGCCGTGATCTTGATCTTCAAGAATTTGACGCGGTGCTCGACCTGCTCGAAATCCGCGTCCGTGAATTCGATGTCATCGCGCTCTATTTCGCTGGTCATGGCATTCAGTTTGACGGGGTAAACTATCTGCTGCCAGTCGATGCACAGATCCGCAATGCCCGCGCACTGGCACGCGAGACAATTCTGCTCGACCAGCTTCTGGATATCCTGCAAGACGCGGGAATGGCGCTGGTCTTTCTGGACGCCTGCCGCAACAACCCGCTTGCCGAACAACTCTCTGCAGATCAGATCGCGGATGAACGCGGCGCGCGCGCGTTGCGGCAAGGTCTGGCTGTCGTGCGCCCGCCTGCGGAAATGCTGATCAGCTATGCCACCTTGCCGGGAGAGGTCGCCTATGATGGCGGTTTCGGCAATTCGCCTTATGCGCGCGCACTCGCCCGCCATTTGCTGACGCCGGATGTCGAGGTTTCGGTGCTGATGAAACGCGTCACCCGCGATGTGCTGGAAGAAACCAATGCACGGCAGCGCCCTCAGCAAATGTCGCAGATGCAGGAAGAATTCTATTTCCGCACGGGCAGTGGTGAGGGAGTTCAGGAAGTGGGCGATGAAACCCTACTGGCAGTCTATCCGGGTCGTGTCGGCACTGGCGACGAGATCGCGCTTTTCGCCGATGTGCCGGTGAACTGCGCGCCCAATTTCTTCGCGCTTTCGTCTGCCCAGACATTGATACCGATCCCCGAAGAGTTCTTTTCGACCCACGGGCTGGCCAATGGCATGTTGCGCTTCGAGATTTCGCCGGGCACACGCTATGGTCTGGTTGTCACCGAGGAAGATCCGCGCGGTGCGATGCAGATCGGTTTCTATTGCGCGCAGGATGGCGCGCGCGCTCCACAAGAGACGCTTGCCCTGCTGACGCGGCTGGAGCAGAAAGTCGCGCAAGGCCTGTTTGCGGGGCGTCTCGACACAGAAGCGGGCGGCTCGGTGCTCTATCATGTTGCGCAGATCGAGATTGAGTAGCGGCAAGAATCCATTTGTCAGCACAGCAGTTTACGGTATTCTCACGCCATGATGTCGACAAGATGCAGCAGGCTCGGCGCTTGGTTTTTGAGCGCCGTCGGTGGCGGGATAGCCTCGGGCGCTGCGGGCAACGCGGCAGACTTCGGCACATCGGTGCATCTGGGGTGTGACTACCAGCTTGTCGGAGAGATTACCGACGATATTGCCATCCGCCTGGATGGCCTTCGCGGTGGTTATGACGGTGTGGTGCTTTGCCTTGACAGCCCAGGCGGTTCGTTGATTGGCGGAATGGAGCTGTTTCAGCTTGTTGCTGCGCGCAATATCATTACCCGCATCCCTGCCGGGTGGCGCTGCGAGTCAATCTGTGCGCCGGTTTTTATGGCGGGCAGCGTGCAAACCGGCCTGGGTCGATCTATCACCTATCGTAGCAACCAACTGGAACCTGGTGGGATTTTAGGCTTTCATGCCCCTGCGTTGATCTTGCCTGATCACGGAAGCTACCCCCCCGAAATTGTCGCCACCGCATTCAATGCCGCGATTCAGGCAGCATCGACCTTGTATCGTGCCAGTCTCCGCGAAGAAGATGAATGGCGCTCTTTCAACGAGTATCTGTTTGCGCGGATGCTCGAGACACCGCACGACCAAATGTACCGCATCGAGACAGTTGCGGATGCCGTGCTGTCGGACATTCATCTTGGGGTAATGGCCATTCCAACGGATATCACGGAAGATCATGTCGCCAATCTGTGCGATAATGCCTTCCTGTCGCAGGCAGACCTTAGGCTTCGGATGCCACAAGGGGGAGCATTGAGCGCCTATGACGCCTTGCGCCATACCAGCCCAGACTCAACCGATACGTGGAAGGCCGAGTATCGTCATATCAAGCTCGAGCCTGGTCCAGAGCGCTCGTTACGGGGGTATGTTTCTGGATATGATCTGCAGTATTTCGGCTCGGGGCCTGTTGGCGTTGCGTGTATGGCTAATATCTCGGTTCCCGACAAAGGGCGCTATCCTGATTTCAAAGATGAAGGGCAAATATTCACTTTTTGGGATTCTGCTCCGAATGTGACCTTTTACACCTACACGATCATGTCCTTCGACGAAGATGAAGCAGAGAGCTGGCACTTGCCGATGGAGCAAGAGCGTATCACTGCCCGCGTCGCAGCACCGCTTTGGATGCTCAACGCCCCTAACGCACGTCTGGACAGCCTTGTGCCGGTATTCGAATGATCCCCAATCGCACGTCCCTTTGCGCGATCGCATTTGTGTTTTTGCAATACGGCACAGCGGCTTCGGCACAGTCAGGACTGTCGCTTCAAGACCTTGGCGTTACGCCCGCAGAGGTGCTCGCACCCGCTGAGCGGTTGCGCGAATGTCTGGAAGACGCGCGCGCGTGCACAGTCGCGCCGCGGCGCGGGTTCAGTCTGGGTGATGTGCTTAATCTGGGCATTGTCGATCGCGGGGCCGCGCCGGAGAACCCCTCTGCGTCGCGTAGCGCGAATGGTACCGCCACATCAGATGGTGCGGCACTTATGCCGGCCGTGCTGCCATCCATAGATCTGAGTGACTATCTGACTGGCGCACGCCCGGCAGGCAATCCGCGCCGCAGTGCGGAACTGGCTGAACTGGCGGCAGTTCTGGCCGAACCTGTTGCGCAGGGGCTGGAGGTGATGCTCGTTGTGACAGGGCCAGACGGCCAGGCCACACAGGCGCGTGCCTCGGACATCGCGCGGGTTCTGGAAAGTGCACTGGGCGCGGCCATCCGTGTCGAGACCGAGCCTGCCGAGATTGACGGGCTGACGCTTACGCTGTCATTGCCTGGATCATGAGGAACACAATTGGAATGAGAACCCGTGACCTCTGCAACCTCATTGTCGCATCAAGCTTCCTTGTCATGGGATCATTCAGTTTCGCACTGGCTGATGAACCAATGTCCTTCACCAATGACTGCGCTGGCAACAGCGCAGCAAGCTGCGTGATCGTCGCGCGTGGTGTGATCCAGCCGGATACGGCGACAAGATTCCACGCGTTTCTGAAAGATGAGTTCTCGGACGGAAATATCGTGCTTTTCGATAGCCAGGGCGGGGATTTGGCCGCAGGGATGGAATTGGGCCGCGTCATCCGCGAAGCGCAGTTCGAAACGCGTGTTGGCCGCTGGGAAATCGACGGTGTATTCGGCGAGGTGGTCGATGACACAGAATGCAGCAGCGCTTGCGCCTATGCGTTTCTGGGCGGGACGATCCGACAAGTGCCCGAAGGCAATCGGCTTGGGTTTCATCAATTCTATCTCGACGCCTCGATGGTGCCTGTGCAAGTGGCCGGGTCAGCACTGGTGCAGGTCATGGCAGAAACCCAGCGGCTGTCCGGGGATATTGTCTTTTACCTGATCGAGATGGGCGTGGATGCGCGCCTGTTTTCCTTGGGCAGTCAGACCGAACAGGCAGGCATGATCTATCCCGAACCCCAGAAGATGCTGGATTTCGACCTGATCACGCCAGATGGTTTCGGAGCCTTCTTTCTGGAGCCGTTTCGCAATGGCATTCTGGCCGCAAGTCGCAGAACGGGACCAACGCGCCTCTATGATGAAATGACGCAATTGACGGCGTTGTGCCGTGGTGGTGTCGGGTCATTGCTGGTATCGGCGAACGGGTGGATGGAAGATGTCGGACCCGCGACAGTGTACCTGAGTGATGGGAGTTTCTTCAGTATCGGGCGAGACAGGATCACGACGCGAGGCGAGAGCGCTGTCGAGGTCACCTTGGCAGCCGCCGAAAGCGCCGCATTTGCCAAAGCGGATGGGGTTGAAATTTCTGTAGGGCGTTCGCAGGCGTCTGGCGGGGAGATCAAGGGCGGCATCAACCTGAGCGCGATGGACCGCAACATGATCGCCGCAGCCTTTCGGCATTGCATATGAGGCGGCGGGATCGACCATTTAATTTGCAGCATTTCAAGAGTTTCCAAGCGATGAAAAGCACAACCCTGTTCCACATATTTTCCGTACCAGCCTTGCTTTGGGTTCTTTCTGGCATGGCTTCGGCAGATCAAGCCATGACGTTCGAAACCAGATGCGCGGGCAATGCCGTTGAAAGCTGCTACGTCGTGGCCACCGGAACGATTCAACCCGATACTGCGCAGCAGTTTAAAGACTTCTACGAAGCATTTCTGCACGAAGGCAATCGTGTGCTCTTCGACAGCCAGGGGGGTGATCTGGCAGCGGGGATGGCGTTGGGTCGACTCATCCGGGAAAAGCAGTTCGAAACTCGAGTCGGGCGCTGGGATATTGATGCTCTCTGGGGAGATGCTGTGGATGACACAGAATGCAGCAGCGCTTGCGCCTATGCGTTTCTGGGCGGGACGATCCGACAAGTGCCCGAAGGCAATCGGCTTGGGTTTCATCAATTCTATCTCGACGCCTCGATGGTGCCTGTGCAAGTGGCCGGGTCAGCACTGGTGCAGGTCATGGCAGAAACCCAGCGGCTGTCCGGGGATATTGTCTTTTACCTGATCGAGATGGGCGTGGATGCGCGCCTGTTTTCCTTGGGCAGTCAGACCGAACAGGCAGGCATGATTTACCCAGACCCGCAGCAGATGCTGGATTTCGATCTCGTCACCCCTCTGGGTTATGGGCCGTTCTTTCTGGAACCTTTCCGCGATGGCATCGTGGCCGCCAGCCGCAGGATTGGACCAACGCGGGCCTATGATGAAATGACACAGTTGACCGCCCTATGCCGTGGCGGGGTGCCTTCACTTCTCGTGTCCGCAAGAAACTCGATAGAGCATTTTGAACCAGCCGTTTTCGAGTTGCATGATGGCCGCGAGTTTGAGGTCGGCCACGACGATATGATCGCGCGCGGTGAGAGAGCCGTTGAAATCACCCTCACGTCAAATCAGGCATCTGCCCTGGTCAGTACAGAGGCGTTTGATGTCATTATCCGACGGCAACGCTGGGCAGGCGGGAACGTCGCAGGTCGATTCAAACTTCAAGAGATGGACAGAAAGATGATTGCATCTGCATTTCGGCACTGCATTTGATCCTTCCCATATGCTGCTGCAGGGCGGCAAGGCCGATCCATCAAGTCGACGAACAGCCTGCCACAAAGCCTGGGGTCGTACACTCATCGGGGGCGCAAGCGCCATTTAGGGCAGATCAAAGGCGAAACATTATAACGTTATGATTTTAAATGTAAAAACGGCTTTTTTGCGTTTCAGTCAGTTGTTGGATGCGGATAGCGTTCGGCCCAAAGCCCACGCCCTCGCTATGTGGTAAACCTTCGCCGGGAGTCAGATTGTTCGGCTGAGGATTTCGGATTGGGTGAGACGCTATGGCCGCCCATATAGATACATACCCGAATTTTGGCAAAGTAGCCCGGCGAACCGGGCTACCTGTTGCGACTGAAAGACACTGTATCTTTGACGATTTTCCTTAGCGCGACGGCAGAGCGATCCAATCGGCAAGTGCAACATCTGCGTGAAGGAATGCAGGGATATTTTCGCCCAGTTCCTCCATATTGGAAATATTGCCATCATTGAGCATGGCGCGCGTGATCAGCGTCGGCGGCACGATCACCTGCGCACCGGGATCTTCCCCTGCCAGCAAGAGTGCCAATGCCCGCACCGAGACCTCGCCCACCACAGCCGGATTGGTTGCAGCGGTCGCGGCCCAAGGCGAATTCGGCTCGCGCATCATGGCAATATCGGCGGTCGAGATATCGGCAGAGTAGATATTGATGTTATCCGCCACACCGGCTTCTTGCGCGGCAATCATCACGCCCTTGGCAAATTCGTTATAGGGCGCGAAGACCACTTCGATACCGGGATTGGCCGAGAACACTGCGCGGGCCTGATTGGCAACCGAATTGGCAATCGGATTGTCCAGCGTGCCGAATTGCGCGACCTCATTGATACCCTCGTAGCGTGCCTTGAACTCGCGCCATGTCTCGTCGCGGCGGTCAAGCGGTGCAATGCCGGGGACGTAAACATAGGCGGCCATGAAGGCCTCGCCATTGTCGATGATGGCCTGTTCCAGCGCCAGGCGCGCAAGATCACGGTCGGATTGTTCGATCTGCGGAACGGCCGGGTTTTCAACGTTCACGTCAAAAGCCACGACCTTGATGCCAGCTTCGACCGCACGCTGTGCCGCATCCTGCATGGATTCGGTCAGGCCATGCTGGATGATGATCCCATCCACCCCCAGCGCAATGGCCTGATCGACCATGTCAGCCTGAAGCGCTGCGTCCTGACGGCTGTCAAAGACGCGCAGATTCACACCCAGCGCTGCGGCCTGTGCCTCGACCCCGGCCAGATAGGACTGAAAGAAATCGCCCGTCGAGAGGTAGCGCACCAATGCGATGGTCACGTCGCCGGGGTTATCGAAAGGTGCAGGGGCGTCCTGCGCCAGCGCCAACGAAGGCGCGAACGCAAAAGCACTTGCCGTCATCATCAGTATGCGTCTGGAGATCATGGTTTCCTCCCTTTCTTCAGACTTGGTTGAACGTCTCGTCACGCCCCCCGGCTGCCACGCGCCGACAGGGCGAAAGTGAACACAAGGGCGACGACAAGAACCGCGCCCTTGATGAAATCCTGCGTGTAATAAGGCGCGTTCATCATGGTCATGCCCTGCAAGAGCACCCCCACGAAAAGCGCGCCAATGGCGGTGCCGAATGCATTTGGCTTGCCTGCGCCCAGCACTGCAAACCCGATCAGCGCGGCCGCCACCGCATCGAGCAGTAGATTGGTCCCGGACGCCACATCCCCCCGCCCCAGACGGGCGGCCAGAAGCACGCCGCCGAAAGATGCAAGCGTGCCAGAGATCATGTAGGCCGCAATCTTGTAGCGCTCTACCTTCACCCCGGCGAGTTGGGCGGCCTGTGCGTTGGACCCGATGGCATACATCAACCGCCCGTGGCGGGTGAATTCCAGAAACACCCAGACCAGCAGCGCCACAGCCAGCAGAAAGATCACCGAAAGCGGGATCAGCCGCTCGATGAAGAAATCAATCCGGTGTCGGCCCAGCATCAGGAAGAATTCGGAAAACGTGCCGCGCGCGACTGTGCCATCAGGCAGCGTCATCCCGGTCGAGATCGAGCGCCCTTCGGTCGGGATGCGCTGCAAGCCGATCAGCAGGA
>JAFIEL010000123.1 GCA_020832585.1 Natronohydrobacter sp.
GCCGCGCGCGCATCGCCGCCCCGATCGTGCCGTCATCGAGGAAATCCAGATCGCCCCCCAGCGGCACGCCCTGCGCCAGCGCTGTGATCTGCACATCCAGCGCGCCCAGCGCGTCCGCGATGTAATGCGCGGTCGTCTGGCCATCGACAGTCGCAGGCAATGCAAGGATCACCTCGCGCACGCCCTCTGCCGTGACCCGCGCCACCAGTTCGGGGATGCACAATTCTTCCGGCCCGACCGCATCCAGTGCCGAAAGTGTTCCGCCCAGAACATGATACCGCCCGCGAAACACCCCTGTGCGCTCCATCGCCCACAGGCCCGAGACATCCTCGACGACACAAATCTCGCCCGTCGCGCGGCGGGGATCAGTGCAGATTTCACATTCCGGCAGGGTCGAGATATTACCGCAGCGCCGACAGGTCACAGCCGTCTGTGCCACCCGGTCAAGGGCTGCCAGCAAGGGCCGCAGGCTCTGATCCCGCCGCTGCAAAAGATGCAGCACCATGCGCCGCGCGGAACGCGGCCCAAGCCCCGGCAGCCGCGCCAGTTGCGCGATCAGCGTCTCGATCTCGCTGGGGGCGCGGTCCAAGCGGGCCTCAGAGCGGCAGGTTCATGTCGCGCGGCAGGCCCATGGATTCCGCGATGCGGCCCATTTCGTCGCGCGCGCGCTCCTCGGCCTTGCCCTGCGCATCCTTGATCGCGGCAAGGATCAGATCCTCGACCACTTCCTTGTCATCGGAATTGAAGATCGAAGGGTCGATGTCCAGCGCAGTCAATTCGCCTTTTGCTGTGGCTGTCGCCTTGACCAGCCCCGCCCCGGATTCGCCCGTGACCTTGATCGACTTCAGATCGTCCTGAAGCTGCGCCATCTTGGTCTGCATATCCTGCGCGGCTTTCATCATCTTGGCCATATCGGCCATGCCGCCCAAACCTTTCAGCATAGTCTCTTCCTTTCTTCATGTATCTTCAAACGGATCCCAGTCGGGATCGAAAGCCGCGACTGTCTCGGCCAGTGTCGCGTCCTCTTCGACAGCCTCAGGCGCGCGCAGATCGCTGATTTCAGCGATCTTTGCCGTGGGAAAGGCCGCAAACACTGCGGCGACAACCGGGTTTTCCAGGGCTTTTGCGGCCTTCGCATCGATTTCCTCGGCGCGCAATTCGGCGAGTGTCGCGCCGCCCCCGGTCGAGGTGACAGACACCCCCCAACGCGCACCAGTCCAGCCCTGCAGGCGCCCCGCCAGACGCGCGGCCAGATCAGGCGCGGCGTCGGGCGTGGGCTGAAATTCGATCCGTCCGGGGCTGTATTTCACCAACCGCAGCGTGGTTTCCACCTCCAGCAGCAGCGCCATGTCGCGCTTCTCGGTGATCAAGGCCACCACAGCGGCGAAATCGGGATATTGCGCAAGCGCCGGAACCGCGCCTGCCAACGCCGCCTGTGGCCCGGTGCCGCCCCCGCGCAGCGCCGCGCTGCGTGGAACGCCGCCAGACGGCCCCGGTGCTGCAGGGCGCGCGCCGCCCCCACCACCGCCCGCAGGCGGGGTCGCATCATGCCATTTGCGCAAAACTTCCTCGGGCGAAGGCAGATCGGCGACATGGGTCAGCCGGATGATCGCCATTTCCGCCGCCATCATGGCATTCGGGGCCTGCGCGACCTCTTCCAGCGCCTTCAACAGCATCTGCCAGGCGCGCGAGAGAACCCGCATCGGCAGGCTTGCCGCCATCTGCGCGCCCCGGTCGCGTTCTTCGGGCGGAATGGTCGGGTCATTCCCGGCCTCTGGCGTGATCTTGGTCACGCTCAGCCAATGCGTGATTTCAGCCAGATCGCGCAGCACCGCCATCGGATCGGCCCCGTCGGCATATTGCGCGGCCAGTTCCTCGAGCGCGCCCGCCGCATCGCCGCGCATGATCTGGTCGAACAGATCGAGCACCCGCGCGCGGTCGGCAAGTCCCAACATGGCGCGCACCTGATCGGCAGTGGTTTCGCCCGCCCCGTGGCTGATCGCCTGATCGAGAAGCGACATGGCATCGCGCACGGACCCTTCGGCAGCGCGCGTGATGAGGGCCAGCGCATCATGCGCCACCTGCCCGCCTTCGGCGGTGGCGACCTTTTCCAGATGCGCGATCATCACATCCGGTTCGATCCGACGCAGGTCAAACCGCTGACAGCGCGAGAGCACCGTGACCGGCACCTTGCGGATCTCGGTCGTGGCAAAGATGAATTTCACATGCGCTGGCGGCTCTTCCAGCGTTTTCAGAAGCGCATTGAACGCATTGTTCGAGAGCATATGCACTTCGTCGATGATATAGATCTTGTAGCGCGCACTGGCTGATCTGTAGGCCACGGACGCAATGATCTCGCGAATATCATCGACCCCGGTGCGCGAGGCCGCATCCATTTCCAGCACATCGACATGACGACCCTCGGAAATCGCCACGCAATGCTCGCACACCCCGCAAGGTTCGGTCGTGGGCCCGCCCTGCCCGTCCGCCCCGATACAGTTCAGCCCCTTGGCGATGATCCGCGCGGTCGTGGTCTTGCCGGTGCCACGGATACCCGTCATCACAAACGCATGGTGGATGCGGTCGGCGGCAAAGGCATTGCGCAGAGTGCGCACCATCGCATCCTGCCCGATCAGATCGGCAAAGCTTTCGGGGCGGTATTTGCGCGCCAGAACCTGATAGGGGGTCTGCGTTTCGGTCATCGGGCTGCGTTCCTTGCGGTTGCGCTCAACCTAGCGCGGGTCGGGCCAGATGGAAACGGGGATTTGTGGCCCGCAACGCTGCGCCACGCTGCGCGGTTGAATTTGAGTATTTTTGGCAAGATGAAACATGGATCAGATGAGCCGCTCTCGAACGAAGCGCGTCAGAAGTTCGGCGTAGATTTCAGGCTGTTCAACATGGGGCAGATGACCTGCGCGACGGATCAGCGCAAATTCGGACCCCGTGATCAGATCGGTGGTTTCGCGCACCAGATCAGCGGGGGTGGAGCCGTCACGATCGCCAGCGATGCCAAGCGTGGGCAGGGTCAGGGCTGCGGTGGTGGTGTAGAAATCGGTCCCGGCGATGGCTTCGGCGCCGCCGATCCAGCCCTCAAGCGGCGTCGCGAGGAACATCTCGCGCCATAGTGCCGCCGCGGGGCTGGTGCGGAAGGCGGGGGTGAACCAGCGCTCAAGCGAGGCTTCGAGCAAGGCCGCAAGCCCGCCCTTTCGCGCCATGCGCGCGCGCTCTTGCCAGATTTCCGCCGTGGCGATGCGTGCGGCGGTATTCGACAGCACCAGCGCGCGGATCAGGTCGGGGCGCTTGACCGCCAGTCCCTGCGCGACCATACCGCCAAGCGACAGGCCGACGAAAACGCAGCCCTTGATCCCCAGATGATCGAGCAGCGATTCGGTGTCGCGCACCAGTTGGCCCATCGTATAGGGTGGCGGCGTGACCTGCGATGCCCCATGCCCGCGCCGGTCATAGCGCAGTATGCGCCAGTCTGCGGGCAGATGCGGCAAAAGCGGCTCCCACATCGACAAGTTCAGACCCAGCCCGTTCGAAAACACTACCGGCACACCATCTTCGGGGCCAGTGAGCGCGTAGTTCAGGCGGATGTCCCCCAGATCAGCTATCGGCATAGGTCTCTCCGGTCGCGAGCGCCCGCAGGAAAACATCGCGGTCCACATTCCCGCCTGAAGCGGTGACGATCACTGTATCGGCCTTGATCTGGTGGGGCAGGAACAGTGCTGCCGCGAGCGCCACCGCCCCGCCGGGTTCCAGCACCAGTTTCAGCCGTTCCTGCGCCAGCGCCATCGCACGCAACGCCTGGGTGTCACTGACCACCAGGCCCGGCCCGCACAGTCGTCGCAGGATAGGCCATGTCAGCTTGCCCGGCGCGGGCGTGACAATCGCATCGCACAGGCCAGAGCGCAGCGGATGGGTCACGACCGCGCCAGAGGCAAGCGATTGCGCCACATCGTCAAAACCCTCGGGCTCAACCGTGCGCACGCGAAAGCCCGGTGCATCAGCTTCAAGCGCCAGCGAAATACCAGAAGTCAGCCCGCCGCCCCCGCAACAGACCAGCACCTCGGCCTCGGCCACCCCCAAGTCGCGCGCCTGCTGTGCGATTTCCAGCCCCGTCGTGCCCTGTCCGGCGATCACCTGCGGATGATCGAAAGGCGGGATCAACTCCAGCCCGCGTTCATGTGCGAGGGCCGCGCCCAGCGCATCGCGGTCTTGCGTCGCGCGATCATACAGCACGACCTCCGCCCCCAGCGCGCGCGTGTTGGCGATCTTGATCGCGGGCGCATCAGCAGGCATCAGGATCACGGCCTCAAGCCCGCGCAAAGACGCCGCATAGGCCACGCCCTGCGCATGGTTGCCCGAGGAATAGGCCAGCACCCCGCGCACGCCCTCTGGCAGCGCCGTGATGGCAGACCACGCACCGCGAAACTTGAAACTGCCGGTATGCTGCAAACATTCCGCCTTGACCAGCACACGCCGCCCCGCAATGCGGTCGAGGAAGGGCGAGGACAGAAGCGGTGTGCGCCGCGCATGGCCGTGCAGACGCCTCGCAGCCGCGCGGATCAGATCAATGTTCACAGGCACATCCCCAGCCATTCATGGATCACGCGCAAGGACTCACGCTCATCCAGAAACGGAATATGCCCGCGCCCCGGCACCTCGCCATAGACCATATCCGGGCGACGGCGCTGCATTTCCTCGGCGGTTGCCACACTCAGCAGGTTCGAGGTCGCGCCCCGGATCAGCGCGAGCGGCAGGCCCGCGCAGGCGTCGAACATCGGCCACAGATCGCCCCCGCCCCCGGTCATGGCAGTCAGAAACGCCTCGCGCAGCGCCGGATCATAGTTGATCTGCAAGCCCTGATCGGTCTTTACGAAATGGCGTCTTGCCTCTTCCAGCCAGCGGCCCTCGGGCAGACCCGAGAACTCGGGAAAAGCGCGCTCCAGCGCGAGCGCTGCCTCGGCATGGCTGCGCGCGGACGGGTTGCGCCCGACATAATCGGAAATCCGCGCCAGACCGTCAGCCTCTATGACCGGCCCCACATCGTTCAGGCACAGCCCGCGCAGCCGGTCCTTCGCGACAGCGGCCAGATACATGCCGATGATGCCCCCGCGCGATGTGCCCAGGATCGCGACCTGATCCAGCCCCAGATGATCCAGCAGCGCCAGCACATCCGCGCCCTCCTGCGGCACGGTGTAAGTGTCGGCGCCGGTCCAGTCGGACTGCCCGCGCCCGCGATAATCCGGGCGGATCAGACGCAGGGGCGGCAGATGCGGTGCAAGATAATCGAAATCGGACGCATTGCGCGTCAGCCCGGCCAAACAAAGCAGCGCGCGGCCATGGCCTTCGTCGCGGTAATGCAGGGACGCCCCGTCAGGGGCCGTGAAAACAGGCATGTCAAAGCCTTTCCAGATGAGACAGCACAGCCGTCATGTCACGCGCTTCGGCCTCGGGTTGCCCGTGCAGCCGATCACGCGCCGCGCCCGCGCGATTAAGCCAGAGCGTGCGGAACCCATAAGCCGCGCCCGCGCAGATATCCCAGCCATTCGACGAGATGAAGAGCACTTCGCGCGGGTCTGTTCCAAACTGCGCGCCCACCATGTCATAGACCGCGCGCGCAGGCTTGAACGCCCCCACATCATCGACCGAGAGCACCGCATCGAACACGCCTTCGAACCCTGCCCCGGACACGGCCTGATCCAGCATGTGCCGCGATCCGTTCGACAGGATCGCTATCGGCAAACCCCGTGCGCGCAAATCCTGCAACACCGCACGCACCTCTGGAAAGGGTGCCAGCCGCAGATACAGCCCTGACAACTCTTCGCGCAGTTCCGGATCCGCCAGCCCCCGCGCCTCCAGCGCCCAATCGAGCGCGTCCTGCGTCACCTGCCAGAAATCGACATGCGCGCCAGCCACGGTCCGAAGCCAGCTATATTCCAACTGCTTGCGCCGCCAATCGCTCGACAGCGCAGGCCACAGATCATCAGGCACGGCACTCTCGCGCGCGGCCGCATCGACGTCGAACAAGGTGCCATAGGCATCAAAGACACACAGCCTGACCATGTTTCCCTCCATCGCGTTGCAGAGTGTCACGGCTAAGGGACGGGGAAAACCCCTGTGTCTTCATCTTGCCAAAAATACTCAATACGACCTCAATGCCGCGCGAGACTTCAGCGGTTCAGGCGATCCAGCCGTGCACGCACCGACAGCCCATGCGCCTCAAGGCTCTCGGAAATCGCGAGCATTTCCGCCGCAGGGCCAATCGCGGCCAGAGCTTCGGGCGTCATCCGCGCCAATGTGGTGCGTTTCATAAAATCCAGCACCGACAGGCCGGACGAAAACCGCGCCGAGCGGGCGGTCGGCAGCACATGGTTCGGCCCGCCCACATAATCGCCAATCGCCTCGGGCGTCCAATGGCCAAGGAACACCGCCCCCGCGTGCTTGATCTGCGCCAGAAGCGCGTCGGGATCGGCAACGCACAGCTCCAGATGCTCCGGCGCGATCCGGTCTGACAGGCGCGCGGCCTCTGCCAGATCCCGCACCACGATCACCGCCCCATAATCGCGCCAGCTTGCCCCGGCGATGGCGCGGCGCTCCAGCGTCTCCAGCCGTTTGTCCACGGCGGCCGCGACAGCGCGCCCGAAACCTGCATCCGTCGTGATCAGAATCGACTGCGCGCTTTCGTCATGTTCGGCCTGCGACAGCAGATCAAGCGCGATCCAGTCAGGGTCGTTGTCGCCATCCGCGATGACCAGAATTTCCGACGGCCCCGCTATCATGTCGATGCCGACACGGCCAAATACCCGGCGCTTCGCCGCCGCGACAAAGGCATTGCCCGGCCCGGTGATCTTGTCCACGGGTGCAATCGTGTCTGTCCCGAAAGCCAGCGCTGCAATCGCCTGTGCGCCGCCGATGCGGTACACAGTCTCGACGCCTGCCAGCCGTGCGGCGAGCAGCACCAGCGGATTGACCTGCCCGCCCGGTGTCGGCGCGCAGATCACCAGCCGCTCGACCCCCGCCACCTGTGCTGGAATGGCGTTCATCAGCACCGAAGACGGATAGGAGGCCAGCCCCCCCGGCACATACAGCCCTGCCGCCGCGACCGGCCCCCAGCGCCAGCCCAGTTCCGCGCCATTCGCATCGGTCCAGCGCGCATCCTCGGGGCGCTGTTTCGCGTGATAGGCCCGGATACGTTCAGCGGCGAGTTCCAGCGCCGTGCGCTCATGCTGGGGCACAGATGCACACTGCGCCTCGATCTCGTCTTGCGTGAAGGCCAGTGTCTCGGGCGTCAGATCCAGACGGTCGAATTTCGACGTGAGTTCAATCACCGCCGCGTCACCGCGCGCGCGCACATCCGCGATGATCGCCGCCACCGTGTCATCCACATCGACCGCCTCTTCGCGCTTGGCGCTCAGCAGGGCCGAAAACTGCGCCTCGAAACCCGGCGCGTCACTGTCCAGAAAAACCGGCATCACTCTCCCTCTGGGTGTTGCGGCGCTTTGCGCGACGGCGCGCGGTAAGGGCGCGTCACGTCAGATAGCACGACATCCAGACATTCAACCGCCAGACGGATTTCCCCGTCGCCCGCCAGGATCAGATGCACATTCCCTGCGCCATCCTCGGTGGCCTGAAATTCGATTGCCAGCACCGACAGGATCAGATCGCGGTCGTCCCGGTCGATCCCGTTTGACGCCACAGCCAGCACATCATTAACCACCAGCACTGCGCGCACCCGCTCAAAATCGCCCGCTGCCTCTGCGCGCGAACGGTCCTCCCAGCGAAACCGGTTGATCAGCAGCGCAAAGCGGCGGCGCTTGGCATCCCAGGCCATTTCCGTCACCGGAAAGACCGCGTCCTGCACCAGCGCGGAGATAACTTTCAGATCGTCGCTATCCTGTGCCGCCAGCCGCAGCGGGCGCTCGACACCGTCTTCAAACCGCGCGTCGCTCATGACCCCTTGATCCGCTCGATCTTCGCCCCGCAAGCGCCAAGCTTGCGCACCACATGCTCATAACCCCGGTCCAGATGATAGACCCGGCTCACAACCGTCTCGCCCTCGGCGGCAAGCCCCGCAAGAATCAGCGAGACCGAGGCCCGCAAATCCGTCGCCATCACCGGTGCACCGCGCAGCTTCTCCACCCCGGTCACTGTCGCCGTGCCACCATGCACGTCGATCTTCGCCCCCATCCGCATCAGTTCCGGCGCATGCATGAAACGGTTCTCGAAAATATGTTCTTCCAGCACGGAAACCCCGTCCGCCGTGCACATCGCCGCCATGAATTGCGCCTGCAGATCGGTCGGAAAGCCGGGAAAAGGCTCGGTCGCCACATTCACAGCCTTAAGCCGCTCAATCTTGCGCGTCACTTTCAGCCCGCGGGCAGTTTCCTCGACCTCGACACCCGCCTCTTGCAGCTTGTCGACAAATGCCTGCACCAGATCAAGCCTGCCGCCCAGACATTCGACCGATCCCCCCGCAATCGCAGGGGCAAGCATATAGGTGCCAAGCTCGATCCGGTCTGTGACCACCGGATGCGTGGCCCCGCCCAGGCTGGCCACCCCTTGAATGGTGATGGTCGATGTCCCTTCGCCCTCGATCTGCGCGCCCATACGGCGCAGGCATTGCGCCAGATCCACAATCTCGGGCTCGCGCGCCGCATTGACCAGAACCGTCGTGCCCTTTGCAAGCGTCGCCGCCATCAGCGCATTCTCGGTCGCGCCCACCGAGACGATGGGAAACTCGAATCGCGCCCCTTTCAGCCCGCCGGGCGCTTTCGCATGCACATACCCGTCGCGCAGGTTCAGTTCTGCCCCCATCGCCTCCAGCGCACGCAGATGCAGGTCCACAGGCCGTGCGCCAATCGCGCAACCACCGGGCAGTGACACGACCGCGTGACCATCGCGCGCCAGCATCGGCCCCAGCACCAGAATCGAGGCGCGCATCTTGCGCACGATCTCGTAATCGGCCCGGTGCGAG
>JAFIEL010000124.1 GCA_020832585.1 Natronohydrobacter sp.
TCATCTGGCAGCCATAGGTCTTGATGAACAGCTTCTTCGGATCGGCCATCGGGGCTCTCCTACGCGCAGTGTCTGATCGCGCTCACATAGCCCTGTAAGGGCACTTGAGCAAGCGGGGCTTCCGAAAGCTGCGCGACAGAAGGTCATGTCGCGTTTCCATCAGAGCCATGTTTCCTTTCAAGTCACCCACACCTGAACTGACCCGCTTCGCTGCCAAGCGATTCACCATTCGCCACCCTGGCCGCTATACCGCGCGCAATCCCCGCCTGAATGACACCTTTTCGACCCATCCCGCGTCATGGCATGAATGGCCCCGGTATTGGCACGGGCTCATCATCTCCCGTGCGCCCGTTTTCTCGCGGCCCGTCTTTTCGTGCCCCGGTCTTTTCGTGCCCCGGTCTTTTCGTGCCTCTGTCTTTTCGCGCATCCGTCGTGTTGCGTATCCGTCTTGCCGCGTATCCGTCTTGCCGCGCCCCCTCCTCCCGGTAGGCGCGTCATTGCCGCCAGCGCCTGCGCGCCAAGGAACCGATTTCACGCTCTCAGATCACTGCGCTTTGCGCCTGCGCCAGTTTCAGCGCAGCCCGGATCGGCAAATGATCCGAGGCCTTGCGCGCGAGCACGCTGTCATGCGCGCGCAAATCCACGACCTCTGCGCGTTTGCAGCCAATGATCCGGTCCAGTGGCAGCATGGGCATCTGCGCCGGGAAGCTTGCGATGGTCGCCGCCGACCGCTTCACTGCCCGCAATCCCTGCCGCCAGCGCCTGCGCGCGAAGGAACCGATTTCGCGCTCTCAGATCACCGCGCTTTGCGCCTGTGCCAGTTTCAGCGCAGCCCGGATCGGCAAATGATCCGAGGCCTTGCGCTAGCACGCTGTCATGCGCGCGCAAATCCATGACCTCTGCGCGTTTGCCGCCAACGATCCGGTCCAGTGGCAACATGGGCATCTGCGCCGGGAAGCTTGCCCTGGTCGCCGCCGACCGCTTCACTGCCCGCAATCCCTGCCGCCAGAGCCTGCGCGCCAAGGAACCGATTTCACGCTCTCAGATCACTGCGCTTTGCGCCCGTGCCAGTTTCAGCGCAGCCCGGATCGGCAAATGATCCGAGGCCTTGCGCGCGAGCACGCTGTCATGCGCGCGCAAATCCACGACCTCTGCGCGTTTGCAGCCAATGATCCGGTCCAGTGGCAGCATGGGCATCTGCGCCGGGAAACTTGCGATGGTCGCCGCCGAGCGCTTCACGGCCCGCAATCCCCGCCGCAAGGGCATGAGTGAACATCCAGCCCCCAGTCGCCATTCGTTGAAATCGCCCATTACCAGCGTCGGACGACCATCCCCGCCTTCAATCTCTTTCGACAGGAATTGCGCCTGCAACAGCCGCGACTGGTGAAGCAGCCCCAGATGTGCCGCGATCACCCGCAATGGTTCGCCATTCAACCGGATATCCGCCACGATCGCACCCCGCGGCTCCAGCCCCGGCAGGGTCACGGCGCGCGCCTGCTCGACCTCTGCGCCGCGCAGCAGCAGCAGGTTGCCATGCCATCCATGCGCCCGCGCGCCCAGACGGTCGGTCAGCGTAACCGGCATCAGGCCGGTCTCGTGCTGCAACAATTCCGGGTCCAGCACGCCCTTGCGGTCTCCGAAACGCCGGTCAACTTCCTGCAGCGCGACGATGTCGGCGCCGAGTTCCCGGATCACCTGCACTGTGCGCACAGGGTCGCGGCGCATATCGGTGCCAACCGCCTTGTGGATGTTATAGGAACTTACGATCAGGTCTGACATTTGCGGTCTTTGTCTCTATCTGCTCCTCTCAACTATGTGGTCTCATCTGGGATTTCACAATAAGACTCAATTCTCAAAACTCCGTTAAAGCGCGCCATGTCCCTGTCTGAACCCATAGATGCCCTTGTCATAGGCGCTGGTCCTGCCGGATTGATGGCGGCAGAGTGTCTGGCGCAGGCTGGGCGGCGCGTCGTGATCTGCGACGCCAAACCCTCGCCCGCCCGCAAATTCCTGATGGCTGGAAAATCCGGCCTGAACCTTATGAACGCAGCCCCGCTCGACACCCAGATCGCCCAATATGCCGAAGCTGCGGACTGGCTCGCGCCCATGCTTCACCGTTTCGGCCCCGATCAGATTCGCGCCTGGGCCGAAGGGCTCGGGCAAGACCTGTTCACCGGCTCTTCCGGCCGCATTTTCCCGAAGTCGATGAAAGCCTCACCACTTCTGCGGGCCTGGCTCGCGCGCCTGGATCAGATCAGCGTGGAAATCCGTCGCGGCTGGCGCTGGCAGGGCGGGGCGTTCGATTTCACCACGCCGAACGGTGCCCGCAGCCTCGCCCCGCAAGTCACGGTCCTTGCGCTCGGGGGCGCAAGCTGGGCGCGGCTCGGCTCGGACGGGGCATGGGCTGAAATCCTCGCCGCACGCGGTATCCCGCTTGCCCCTTTCCAGCCCGCCAATATGGGCTTTCGCGTCGCATGGTCGCCGCACATGGCCCCGCATTTCGGCCAGCCGATCAAGGGCGCGTGGCTCTTGGCAGGCAGTCAGTCCATCCGCGCAGAATTTGTCATTTCGGGGAAAGGTATCGAGGGCGGCGCGATCTATGCCCTGTCACGCGCGCTGCGCGAGGGCGCAGCGCTCACCATCGACCTGTTCCCCGACCTGAGCGCGCCCCAGATCGCACAGCGCCTGTCACGCCAGCCTGCCAAGCTTTCTACCACCAACCGGTTGCGCCGCGCCTTGAAACTCGAAGGCGCGCGCCTCGCTCTTGCGCTTGAACTTGGCCACGACATCCCCACCAACCCCGCGCAACTCAAGGCGCTGGCGCTGCCGCTTCTCGGCCCTCGCCCGATGGATGAGGCGATCTCGACCGCAGGCGGCATCCCCCGCGCTGCCCTCACTGACCAGCTGATGCTGCGCGACTGGCCCGGCACCTTCGCGGCAGGCGAGATGCTCGACTGGGAAGCGCCGACAGGCGGCTATCTGCTGACCGCCTGCCTTGCGACTGGGCATTGGGCCGGCACCCACGCCGCCCGCTTCTGACTTCATCTTGCCAAAAATACTCAAATACGACCTCTGCGATCAGGCAGGCCGCAGGTTCAGTGCCCGTTCCCGCACCGGCAGGTGCACAATCGCCGAAAACAGCCCCACCGCGACGCCGACCCACCAGACCAGCGTGTAATCGCCATGCAGGTCGTACAGCTTGCCCCCCAGCCAGACCCCCAGAAAACTGCCCAACTGGTGGCTGAAGAACACAATCCCGTAAAGCGTGCCCATATAGCGCAGCCCGTAGATATGCGCGATCAGCCCAGAGGTCAGCGGCACGGTTGCCAACCACAGCGCGCCCATCAGCACCGAGAACAAGAGCACCGACCCCGGTGTGATCGGCGACAGGATGAACGCTGCCGCCACGACCGTCCGCGCCATGTAGATCGAGGCCAGCAGGTATTTCTTCGAATACCGTTTCCCCAGCCAGGCGGCGGCAATCGTACCTCCAATATTGGCCAGCCCGATCAGTGAAATCGCGACCGCCCCCAGCGCCGATGTGGTCGTGATCCCGAAACCCGCCAGCATCCCGTCCGGCGCAATCGGGCCACACATTTCCGTCACCATCGCCGGAAAATGCGCTGTGACAAAGGCAAGCTGATAGCCGCAGGAAAAGAAACCGAGGAAAATCAGCGTGAAACTCGGGTCGCGAAACGCCTGCGTCAGCGCCTGCCCCATGCTCTGCTCCAACTCGCCCCGGCTGGCAGGGGCAGGACTGCGCATCATCGGCAGGGCAAAAAGCGTCAGCAGGATCGCGCAGGCGAAAATGACAAAGACAACCTGCCACGAATAAAAGCCCAGCAGGATTTCTGCCACAGGGGCCCCGAAAACCTGACCGGCACTCCCCGCCGCCGTGGCGATTCCCAGGGCCAGCGAGCGGTTCTCATCCGATGCCGCCCGCCCGACCACGGCCAGAATCACCCCGAAGCCTGTGCCCGCCACGCCAAAGCCCACCAGAATTTCCAGCAAATGATGCGCGCCCGGCGTGACGGCAAAAGATGACAGAACCAGCCCCGCGGCATAGACCAGCGCGCCCAGTATGATCGCGCGCCTGTCCCCGAAACGTTCCGCAATCGCGCCAAAGATCGGCTGACCGATCCCCCAAGCCAGATTCTGGATCGCAATCGCCAGCGAGAACTCGGCGCGCAGCCAACCGAATTCTTCGGCAATGGGGATCTGGAACACGCCGAAACTTGCCCGGATCGCGAAGCTGATCATGATGATGATGCAGCCCCCGATCAGGACCGGGGTGAACAGGTTGGCCTGTGCAGGCACATGCGGGGCGGGCATCGGCAGAAATCCATCTCAGCAAGACGTCTTGAATACTGCGCAGCTATCGGCCTTGTCCAGCCTCGGAACAGGCCGGTCGGGCGATGGCGGCGCGTTAGCTTGGCCATAACGGCGGCATAACGTCCGTTAATGTTTCATCAAGATGCGCAGCAATTCCGCTGCCACAACCGGCCCTCCGGGACTGGTGGAAAGAAGGAAAAACCTTAAGGGGAAGAAATCAATGTTCAAATCTGTTCTGGCCTTCGGGCTTGCTTGTTTTGTCATTGCCAGTGCCGCAGATGCGGCGCCGCGCACATCTCAGCAAATTCCGGTCCTGCCGGGGGCTGCCGTCCTTGCCGATCTGCATGAGGCGAGCAATCATCGGCATCAGCGCCATCACCAGCGCCATCATCAGCGCCACTACTCCCGACATCGCCATCAGTATCACTATCCGCGCCACCACCATGCGCCGCGGGCGCATCACGGCTACTCGCAGGCGCATTACAACTGGTGCGCGGCAAAGTATCGGTCCTACAAGCGCCACTCGAACACATGGACGGCCTATAGCGGCGCGGTCTATCAGTGCCGCTCGCCCTATTGAGCCTGCAGCCCTGTCTGCTGATCTGACCAGATCGGGTCCGCCGCCCCTGCAGGACACTGCAGGGGTGTCTCTTATGCAACCAGCGTTTCAGCCGCTTTCAGATCGACACTGACCAACTGGCTCACACCGCGTTCGGCCATGGTCACACCGAACAGCCGGTCCATCCGCGCCATGGTCAGCGCGTTATGGGTGATGATCAGATAGCGCGTCTCCGCGCGGCGCGTCATTTCGTCCAGCAGATCGCAGAACCGCGCAACATTGGCATCGTCAAGCGGCGCGTCCACTTCATCGAGCACGCAGATCGGCGCGGGATTGGCCAGAAACACCCCGAAGATCAACGCCAGCGCCGTCAGGGTCTGCTCCCCCCCCGACAATAGCGAGAGCGTGGACAGTTTCTTGCCCGGCGGCTGGCACATGATCTCAAGCCCGGCTTCCAGCGGATCGTCGCTCTCCACCAGAACCAGCCGCGCCTCTCCCCCCGCGAAAAGATGGGTGAAGAGCGTGGTAAAATTCGCATTCACCTTGTCGAAAGCTGCCAGCAACCGCTCGCGCCCTTCGCGGTTGAGCGCAGTAATGCCCGCACGCAGCTTGGTGATGGCGGCTTCCAGATCGGCCTTTTCCTGCACCAGAAGATCATGCTCGCCCTGCACCTCGCGCGCATCCTCTTCTGCCCGCAGGTTGACTGCGCCCAAGGCATCGCGCGCCCGGCGCAAGCGGACCAGTTCTTCCTCCATGACGCGGGCCTCGGGCATCTCCTCGGGGTCGGTGTCCAGTTGCGCAAGCAGCGCATCGGGCGTGCAGTCCAGCTCTTCCTCGATCCGGGCCGCAGCAACCGCCACGCTTTCGCGTGCCCCGTCGCGCCGCGCCTCTGCCCGCGCGCGCCCCTCGCGCCCGTCAGAAGCCGCCCGCTCTGCCATGCGCTCTGCCTCGGTCGCGGCGCGCAACGCAGTTTCACCTCCCATGAGCGCATCGCGCGCTGCGGTCAGCCGCGCCCCTGCGCGCGCAATTTCGTCGCCAAGGGCCGCGCGTTTCAAAGCCATCTCTTCCGGCGCGGCGCTGGCGTCTTTCAACTCTGCCTCGGCCACCGCCTTGCGCGCGCTCAGATCGGCGATCCGGCCATCCGCTGTCTCCAGCCGATGCCGCCAGCCGCTCAGGGATTTCGTGATCTCCTGCGCGCGGCTCACGCGCGCGGTCGCCTCGCGTCGGGCCTCATCCGCCTGTGCACGGCGCGACATCATCGCGATCCGCGCACTTTCAACCGCCAGCCGCAAGCTTTCGATCTCGCGGCGTGCCGCGTCCAGATCGGCCAGATCGGCCATCTGCTGTTCCAATCCTTGCCCGGTCTGGCGCAATTCGGTGGTCTCAGAGGCCAGCCGCTCCATTTGCGCCGCCGCGCTCTCGACCCGGCTTTGCGCGCTGGAGCGTGTCGACTCTGTCCGTGACAGCGCGCGCGTCGCCTCCATCAGCCGCTGATCCGCCGCGCGACGTGCATCGCGCGCCTGCTGTTCAGCGCGGCTCAACTCATCCAGCCGCGCCTTTTGCGCCTGATGCGCCCCGCGCAATTCCGCAAGCCGCGCTTCCTGCACGTCCATGTCGCGGGCCAGCGCATCGCGCCGGTTGATCTGCTGCAAACGCAGCGCCGCCGCACTGGGCGCATCCTTGGCGGCCTGATGCAACCCGTCCCAACGCCACAAATCGCCCGCGCGCGAGACCAGACGCTGACCGGGGCGCAACCCTGCCTGCAGTGCCGCGCCGTCCGGCCCCTCCACAATCCCGATCTGGCTCAACCGTCGCGCCAGCGCGTCCGGACCGGTGACATGCGGGGCAAGGGGCGCGATCCCGTCGGGCAGGGGCTGTGCCTCCGGGTAGGGGTCAAGCGCAACCCAGCCTGACCCGCCCTTGGCCAAGGGCGCGCTCAGATCATCGCCCAATGCCGCACCCAAAGCCTGCTCGAACCCTGGTGCCACCCGCAACTGGTCAAGCAACCGCGCCCCGTCACTGCGATCACGCTCCAGCAGCCGGGTCAGCGCCGCAAGCTCTGCGCGCAGCGTGCTCGCAGCACCTTCGGTTTCGGCCAGCGCGCTGCGCGCCGCGGCCTCGTCGCCCTGTGCCGCGCTGCGTGTCGCTTCCAGCGCGCTCAGCGTGGCTTCGGCATCTTCGGTCAGACGGCGCGTGGCCTCCAGTTCCGCAAGCGCCTTGGCCACATCACTGTCCAGCGCGGCCAGCGCCGCTTCGGCCTCGGATTTCGCGCGCTGTGCCGCGATACGCGCTGCTTCCGCCTTGGACAATGCAGCCTGCAAGTCACGGATCTGGCGCGTCAGAGACTGGTGCTGCGCGGCCAGCCGCGCCACATCTTCCGTCGCGGTTCCCAGCGCCGCTTCATGATCCTGCAAGGCGCGCGCGGCATCCGAGGCCAGCGCCGCCGCGTCCGCCACCCGCGCTTCCTGCCCGTCACTGGCCTTGGCGATCTGCTCCTGTTCCCAGCCCAGCTGGGTGATCATCTCTTGCGCGTCCGTGTTCAGACTCGTTTCGCGCTCGATATCGCGGCCAAGCTGGGCAATGCGTGCCTGCAGGTCGCGCAAGATCTCAGCCGCGCGGGCTTCCTCATTGGCCAACGTGTCGCGCTGCACTTCCAGACGCTGCATCACAGCCCCTGCGACCGCCTCTTCCTCGCGCAACGCTGGCAGGCAATCTTCTGCCGCCAGTCGCGCCGCGCCGGCTTCGCGCGCTGCGCGTTCCAGCGCAGCACTCTCGCGCAGCGCGGCTTGCAGGGCCTCTTCAGCCTCAAGACGAGCGATATCCGCCTCGCGCCAGCGCCGATAGAACAAGAGCCCCTCGACATGGCGCAGCTTCTCACCGATTTCGCGATAGCGCGCGGCCTGCCGCGCCTGCCGCGCCAGTTGCGCCAGTTGCGCCGCCATCTGGTCGATCACATCGCTGATGCGCTCCAGATTGGTCTCGGTCGCGCGCAGCCGCAATTCCGCTTCATGGCGGCGCTGATACAGACCCGAGATCCCGGCCGCTTCCTCCAGAATCCTGCGGCGCGCTTTCGGTTTGGCGTTGATCAGCTCCGAGATCTGCCCCTGCCGCACCAGTGCCGGGCTATGCGCGCCGGTCGAGGCATCGGCAAACAGCATCTGCACATCGCGCGCGCGGACTTCCTTGCCATTGATCTTGTAGGCGCTGCCCGCGTCGCGGGTGATGCGGCGGGTAATGTCCAGCGTGTCGGCATCATTGAACGCCGCAGGGGCCAGCCGCTCGCGGTTGTCGATCTGCAAACTGACTTCGGCGAAATGCCGTGCACCGCGCGAATCGGTGCCCGCGAAGATCACATCTTCCATGCCATCGCCACGCATGGCGGTCGGGCGATTCTCGCCCATGACCCAGCGCAGGGCTTCCAGCAGGTTGGACTTGCCGCAGCCATTGGGACCAACCACGCCAGTCAGACCCGCATGAATCACCAGATCCGTGGGGTCCGTGAAGCTCTTGAAGCCATTGAGACGCAGACGATTGAATTGCACGCGTGATAAAACCCATCAGGACACTGGCTGATGAGTGTCCTTGCAATCAGGGCCTGAGTCAAGCGTGTTTGGCCGATGTTGCGGAGCGCTTGTTGTGCGCTACCAGATATAGCTTTCGCGACAGCCCATGCGACACCCTGCCGCAGTGCATTCTGAAATCACATAGACATATTCAAAACTATAGATATGAAAGAGGACTGTGCCATGACACATCACGCCCAGCGTCCATCGGACAGCTACTCACCCCTTTACTTCCTCGCCTCTCTTGGGGCGGGTGGCCTTGCGGTCACATTCTTCATGTGGCTGATGCACTGGACCCCGCATCCGGGCAAGACCGTGCCGGTCTTCGAGGACATCATGGCCGCCTTCGTAGCAGGCGGCGCGCTCACCCAAGGCATGATCCTCGTCGCGATGGCGGGTATCGCCGTGTTTTCCTTCCTGAACCTGAAACTGCTGGTCTGGAACCTGCGCCGCTTTTCGGCATGGTCGAAAACCGACGGTTTCGCGGCCTTCTCGAAGACCAACGCGCAAAGCCAGGTTCTGG
>JAFIEL010000007.1 GCA_020832585.1 Natronohydrobacter sp.
GTGAAACCGATCAGGATTTCGAGGATACCTTGGCGCTGGTGCGCGAAGTGGGCTACGGCCAGGCCTACAGCTTCAAGTATTCAGCCCGTCCCGGCACCCCTGCCGCCGAGAAAACACCTGTGCCCGATGATGTGGCCAGCGAGCGTCTGCACCGGTTGCAGGCGCTGCTGACCGAACAGCAACGCGCAGCACAGGACGGAATGGTGGGGCGCGAGGTCTCGGTCCTGTTCGAAAAAGCAGGCCGTCTGCCCGGTCAGATGGTGGGCAAGTCGGACTATCTGCACGCGGTGCATGTGACCGACCCGCGCGCGGAGGTGGGGCAGATCGCGAAGGTGCGGATCGTGGCATCGGGGCCGAATTCGCTGGCGGGTGAACTGGTCTGACCCGGCCTTGGCGCTAGATATTGTGTCAGTCATGTGAAATTTCGCCGAATCTGCGCGGCTGGATAAATGAATCCTTGCGCGATGCCGGGTCCGTTGGCAGCATGTGATCAGGAACACGCGGCCAGCCACGCCGCCACCAAGGAGGACTTGCTTGGGCATCAGCGCCTTGACCCCGCCATCCGCCGCGACCGCCGCTTCTGTGTCGCAGATCGAATTTGCCAATAACCGCTTGCTGATCGAGTTGTGTGGCGAATATGACCGGAACCTGACCCATCTGGAAAGTCATCTGGGAGTGCAGATCATCCGGCGCGGCAACCAGCTGGATATTCTGGGGCCAGAGGATGTGCGCACGCATACCGTCAAGATCCTCGAAATGCTGTATCAGCGGCTGGAGGAAGGGCGCAGTGTCGAGCCCGGCGATGTGGCCGCATTGATCCGCATTTCACGCGAACCCGACCCAGAGGATGCGAGCGAGGAACAGCTTGAGATGTTCCGCACCGGGCGGCTGGAGATTCGCACGCGCAAGAAGATCATCTCGCCGCGCACCAAGGCGCAGCAGGACTACACCCGCGCGCTGATGGCCAATGTGCTGAATTTCGGGATCGGCCCCGCCGGGACCGGCAAGACCTATATTGCGGTCGCTGTGGGCGTGCAGATGATTTCGGACGGGCTGGTGGAAAAGATCATCCTGTCGCGCCCAGCGGTCGAAGCGGGCGAGCGGCTGGGCTTTCTGCCGGGCGACATGAAGGAAAAGGTCGATCCCTACATGCAGCCGCTTTATGACGCGCTGAATGATTTTCTGCCGTCGAAACAGCTGCAAAAGCTGATGGAGGAACGCAAGATCGAGATTGCGCCCTTGGCCTTCATGCGGGGGCGGACGCTGTCCAATGCCTTTGTCGTGCTGGACGAGGCGCAGAACGCAACCGAAATGCAGATGAAGATGTTTCTGACGCGACTGGGCGAAGGCTCGCGCATGGTGATCACCGGGGATCGGTCTCAGGTCGATCTGCCGCGCGGTGTGCAATCTGGCTTGCGGGCGGCGGAGCGGATTCTGGAGGGGGTCGAGGGGATCAGCTTCAGCTATTTCACCTCTGCCGATGTGGTGCGGCACCCGTTGGTGGCGCGGATCATTCAGGCCTATGAGCGCGACGAGGAAAAGGGTGGCTGAAACAGCTCTTGTCGATGTGGTAATCGAGGATGCGCGCTGGAACGAGGATCATCTGACCACGCTGGCCGAACGCGCGGCGCGGGCCACACTGGCGCATCTGGGGTTGCAAGCTGACGGGTTCGAGATCGCTTGTCTGGCCTGCGATGATGCCCGGATCGCCGCGCTGAATACCGAGTTTCGCGGCAAAGCACAGCCGACCAATGTGCTCAGTTGGCCGACATGGGATCTGAGCGCCGAGGAAGAGGGCGGCATGCCTGACGCGCCAGAGCCAGATGACAGCCTGGGCGATATTGCGCTGTCCTATGACACCTGTGCGCGTGAAGCCGCCGCGCAGGGCAAGGAATTTGACGCGCATCTGACGCATCTGATTGTCCATTCGGTGCTGCATCTGCTAGGATATGACCATATCCGTGACAAAGATGCCGCTTTGATGGAAGAAACCGAAGTGGCGATACTTGCGCAACTCGGGGTGGCGGACCCATATGACACCGGGGCCGAGATGCCCCTGTAACACCGGAAAGGACCGATGGGCGATACGACAGACGGATCTAGAGCAGCGCAGCGCGCGCTGGAGGATCCAAGAGAGAGTGAAACGCGTGGCCTGTTTGGCCGGCTTTTCGATGCCCTGACCCCCGATGACGAGGACGCCCGCGAAAGGGCGGATGCGCTGGGACAGACCCTGCCGGGCCTGCCCAACTTGCAACGTCTGCGCGTGGCCGATGTGGCAATTCCCAAGGCGGAAATCATCGCTGTCGAGCAGAGCGCATTGCTCGCTGATATCGTGGCGAGTTTCCGCGAATCCGGTTATTCGCGCATCCCGGTCTATGAGGATACGCTCGACAAGCCGCTGGGCCTGTTGCTGTTGAAGGATCTGGCGCTGCGCTATGGGTTCAACGGCCATCACGACATTGACCTGCGCGGGCTGTTGCGTCCGATCCTTTATGTGCCGCCGTCGATGCCGCTGTCGGTGCTGTTGCGCAAGATGCAGGCCGAGCGAACCCATTTCGCGCTGGTGATCGACGAATATGGCGGTGTGGACGGGCTGGTAACGATCGAGGATCTGCTGGAGCAGGTCGTGGGCGAGATCGAGGATGAGCACGACACCGATGAGGATGCGATGATCGTGCAGGAAAGTCCGGCAACGCTGCTGGTCGATGCCCGCGCGGCGCTGGATGAGCTGGAAGACGAGTTGGGATTTGCCCTGACCAGCGAGGATGACGAGGAAGAAATCGACACGCTGGGCGGGCTTCTTTTCGTGCTTGCAGGGCGCGTGCCTGTGCGGGGCGAAGTGATCGCGCATCCCTCGGGCGTCGAGTTCGAGGTTATCGAGGCCGATCTGCGCCGCATCAAGCGGTTGCGCGTACATCTGCCCCAAGCGCTGCGCGACGCGGCGCAGTGACAGGTTTTCCGGTTTGACTGTCTGGGCCAGATGGCGGGCGCGCGCGAAACTGTCGGCGGGCTATGGGGTCTTGGGTGCGCTGGCGGCAAGCGGACAGGCACCTTTGGGCTGGTGGCCGCTCTCGGTGCTGGCGCTGCTGGGGCTGTTCCATGTCCTGCCGCTGATGCGGGGCTGGCGGGTGCTGGCAGGTCGGATGTGGCTTGCGGGCACGGGCTATTTCGGTGCGGCGCTGTTCTGGATCGTCGAGCCGTTCTTCATCGAACCCGAAATCCACGGCTGGATGGCCCCTTTCGCGCTGGTGCTGATGGCTGGCGGCATGGCGCTTTTCTGGGCGGGCGCGGGGGCTTTGGCGGGCTTGGCGCAGGGCCGCGCGCGGCTGGTGGCGCTGGCGGCAGCCTTGGTGGCGCTGGAACTTGTGCGCGGCTGGGTGTTTACGGGGTTCCCCTGGGCGATGCTGGGGCATGGGCTGATTGGCACACCGATGATGCAACTGGCGGCCATCACGGGCGCGGGTGGGCTGTCGCTGCTGGTCTTGGGCGCGGCAGTGCTGCCTGTTCTGGGACAGGGCCGGATCGCGCGCGGGCTGGGCGCGCTGGTCGCGGTCGCGGGGCTGAGTGCCGTCTGGCTTTGGGGGGCGGGCCAGACTGCGCTGCCGCCTGACCGCGCGGGCGTGATACGGCTGGCGCAACCCAATGCGCCGCAAGAGGAAAAATGGCTGCACGAGAATATCTATCTGTTCTTCAACCGGCTGCTGGATCAGACTGCCTATCCGGCGGAGCCTGCGCCGGATCTGGTGCTCTGGCCGGAAACCTCGGTCCCGTTCCTGCTGGAATATCCGGGCGATGCGCTGAACATGATGGCCGATGCCGCCGCGCTGCAAGGGCCAGAGACGCGGATCGGCTTCGGGGTGCAGCGGGTCGAGGGGGGGCGCTATTTCAATTCGCTGGCCGTGCTGACCACGGATGCCGAGATCACCCATATCTATGACAAGCATCATCTGGTCCCGTTCGGCGAATATATCCCGTTTTCCGAATGGCTGATGGGGACGCCTGTTGGCGGCCTGGCCGGTCAGGCACTGATGGGCTATAGCCCCGGCCCCGGCCCTGACCTGCTGGATTTGGGGCCGCTGGGGGTAGCGCTGCCGCTGATCTGCTACGAATCGATTTTCCCCCGCCATTTGCGGACCGAGACGCGGCCTGACTGGATCTTGCAGGTCACGAATGATGCCTGGTTCGGCGAATTGACCGGGCCGTTCCAGCATCTGGCGCAAGCGCGGCTGCGCGCGGTGGAACAGGGCCTGCCCGTGCTGCGGGTGGCCAATACCGGCGTGTCGGCCTTTATCGATGCGCGGGGCGGAATTGCTGCCGAACTGGGGCTGGGCGTGACCGGGTTCATTGACGGCCCGCTGCCCGGTGCGCTGCCTGCGACCTTTTACAGCCGCCACGGCGATGGGCCGGTCTGGCTGGTGCTGGCGCTCTTGCTGGCTGGCGCGTTTGCCGGGCGGGTTATCCGGCGCTGATCCGCTCAAGGATCAGGGGCCTCTCGCGGGGCGTATCGCCGATTTGACAGGTGGCAAGGAAGGCGGCGGTTGCGCGGTCGGCCTGCGCATCATCTGCGGCATGGACAAAGGCAAGCGGGTCGCCTTGATGGACCGACATGCCCTCGGGCGCGATCTGCGCGAAGCCCACGCGCGGATCGATCCGGTCGGTAGGCTGCCTGCGCCCGCCGCCCATTTCAATCACGGCAAGGCCGATCTCGCGCGTGGTGTAGCCTGTGATCACGCCTGCATGCGGGGCGGGGATGGGGCGGATGACGGGGGCTTGCGGCAAGTGGGTTTGCGGGCGATCGATGAAATCGGCAGGCCCGCCCAAGGCCGCAACCATCTGTCCGAAACGCTCGGCAGCGCGGCCAGAATGGAAAGCCTGTTCCATCATTGCGCGGCCCTGATCCGTGTCGGGGGCAAGACCGGCGATCACCAGCGCCTCGGCCCCCAGCGCGCAAGTCACATCCCACAGGCGCGGGAAGCTGCGCGCGCCGGTCAGGAAATCGACAGCATCCTGCACTTCAATGGCATTGCCAGCACTGGGGGCCAGCGGCGCGTTCATGTCGGTGATCAGGGCCACAGTGTGACAGCCTGCGCCATTGGCGACTTCGACCAAGGCGCGCGCCAGTCCTCTCGCGTCCTCTCGCGTCGCCATGAATGCGCCGTTGCCGCATTTCACGTCCAGCACCAGCCCGTCCAGCCCGGCGGCGAGTTTCTTCGACAGGATCGAGGCGGTGATCAGGTCCATCGATTCGACTGTCGCGGTCACATCGCGCACCGCGTAAAAGCGCTTGTCCGCAGGCGCGAGACTGCCGGTCTGGCCGATGATCGCGCAGCCAATCTCGCGCACCACGCGCTGCAGGGTCGCGCCATCAGGGGCCGTGTTGTAGCCGGGGATCGCGTCCAGCTTGTCGAGCGTGCCGCCGGTATGGCCCAGACCCCGGCCCGAAATCATCGGCACCACGGCCCCGCAAGCGGCCAGCGCGGGCGCGAGCATCAGGGACACGTTATCGCCAATCCCGCCGCTGGAATGTTTGTCGATCACCGGGCCACGGTCCCAGACCAGCACATCGCCCGAATCGCGCATGGCTTCGGTCAGCGCGACACGTTCGGGCAGCGACATGCCGCGCAACACCACGGCCATGGCAAAAGCGCCAAGCTGTGCATCGCCCAGATCGCCGGTGGTGATGCCACGCACCAGCGCGCGGATTTCGTCTGTGTCGAGCGTGCCGCCATCGCGTTTGCGGCGGATGAGTTCCTGATAGAGCATGGTGCGGCCTCCGGGTCTGTGGCGTTCAGCCTTGCCTTTTGCGCGGGCAAAGGCAAGGTTCGGGCGCAAGGGGGAGTGCTGATGATCGACGCGCGTGTGGCCGCAAGTTTCGGCAAACAAAGCATGATGGCAAGCCTTGGCGCGGAACTGGTGGCCGCCGGGGATGGGGCTTGCGTGATCCGCGCGCCGCGACTGGCACAATTTGGCCAGCAGCATGGCGCGGCCCATGCGGCAGTCGCTTTTGCGCTGGGCGATTCGGCGGCGGGCTATGCGGCGCTGACGCTTCTACCGCAAGGGCAAGAAGTGATGACTGCCGAGATGAAGATCAACCTGCTGTCGCCCGCGATGGGGGATGCGTTCGAGGCTGTGGGGGAGGTGGTCCGCGCAGGTCGCCGCCTGACGGTCGTGCGCGCCGAGGTGTTTGCGCTGAGCGGCGAGACGCGCAAATCCATCGCGCTTTTGCAAGGCACAATGATCGGGGTCTGAGTGCCGGGGCTGGACAGGCGTCATGCGCGGGTATAGTGCACAAGTTCATTAACTGAACGAGACCTCGCATGCCTGCGCACCCGACATTGTCAAACTGGATCGGCCTTATCGCGCTGGGGCTGATCTGGGGCGCGTCCTTTCTGGGGGTAGCGGTGGCGCTGGAAGGCGTCTCGCCTGTCTGGATCGCCACGGCGCGGATCATCATTGGCGCGCTGACGCTGAGCGCGATTGCCTGGGGTATGGGGGTGCGGCTGACGCCCTCGCTGCCCGTTCTGACCTTCGCGGCGGGGATGGCGCTTTTGTCCAATGCCCTGCCCTTCTACCTGCTGGGCTGGTCGCAACAGCATGTCACATCTGGCTTTGCCGGGATCACCATGGCCGCGATCCCGCTTTTCGTGCTGGGGCTGGCGCATGTCTTTGTGCCGGGCGAAGGTCTGACACGGCCCAAGGCATTGGGCTTCGCGCTGGGGCTGGTGGGGGTCGCGGTGCTGATCGGACCCGGCGTGCTGGCACGCACCGGATCGGATTTCGAGACGCTGGCGCGGTTTGGCTGCCTGGCCGCCGCGCTATGCTATGCGCTGGGCAGTATCGTGACCCGCCGCTGCCCTGATGTGCATCCGGTGGCCTTTGGCATGATGGCGCTGTGGATCGCGAGTGCGATCATGCTGCCCGTGGCGCTGGTGGCAGAGGGTGTGCCGCCCCTGCCGGAATGGCGGCCCATGCTGGCCGTGCTCTATCTGGGGCTTCTGCCGACGGGCTATGCGACGCTTCTGCTGGTGGGCATCATCCGCTCGGCCGGTCCCAGTTTCCTGTCGCAGGTAAATTACCATGTGCCGGTCTGGTCCGTCCTGCTGGGCGCGCTGGTGCTGAACGAGGCCGTGCCGGGGCGCTTCGTGCTGGCGCTCGCGATCATTCTGGCCGGGCTGATGCTCGCGCGGCGCAAGGGACTTCGCGCGCGCGTCGCGGCCTGATAGGCTGGCGTCCATGTGCGGACGCTTTGCCATCACCCTGCCCGATGACGCGATGGCGCGGGCCTTCGCTGCCACGCCCGCCAATGACCTGCCGCCTGTGCCGCGCTTCAATATCTGCCCGACGCAACCTGTCGCCACAGTCATCAGCCGCGAGGGCGCGCGGCATATGGGGCCGATGCGCTGGGGCTTTCTGCCGCACTGGTACAAGAGTGAGACTGATGGCCCCCTGCTGATCAATGCCCGCGCCGAGACGATTGCCGAGAAGCCTGCCTTCCGCGAGGCCACGAGGGCGCGACGCTGTCTTATCCCAGCCTCGGGGTTTTACGAATGGACCAAGGACGACGCGGGCAACAGACTGCCGTGGTATATCGCGCCGCGTGCAGGGGACATGCTGGTTTTCGCTGGCGTCTGGCAGGTCTGGGAACGAGAGAACACGCGCCATGTGACCTGCGCGATTGTCACCTGTGCGGCCAATGACGCGATGGCGCAGATCCATCACCGGATGCCGGTGATCCTGCCGCCCGAGGACTGGGCGCTCTGGCTGGGCGAGGCTGGGCATGGGGCGGCGCGGCTGATGCGCGCGGTGCCAGAGGATGCGCTGGTCTGGCACCGGGTCGCGGCAAGGGTCAATTCCAACCGGGCAGAGGGGCCGGAACTGATCGAACCTTTTGACCCGTAGGGCGCGTGCTTGGCACGCCCCCTACCTCAGAGCGCGCGCCAGCCGATATCGCGGCGGCAGAAGCCTTCGGGCCAGTCGATCTGACCAACCATGTCATAGGCGCGCGCCTGCGCTTGCGCCAATGTGGCGGCCCGCGCCGTGACATTCAGCACGCGCCCGCCATGGGCCAGAATGCGGCCCCCGTCGGCCTTCGTGCCCGCATGAAAGACCATCTGCGCGCTATCCTCGGGGCAGGTCTCCAATCCGCGGATTTCGCTGCCCTTGGCATAATCGCCCGGATAGCCCTTGGCAGCCATGACCACAGTCAAAGCGTGGTCATCCGCCCAGTTGACCGAGATCTGATCGAGCCGCGCCTCGGCGCAAGCCAGCATCAGATCGAGCGCCTGCGCACCAAGGCGCATCATCAGGACCTGACATTCCGGGTCGCCAAAGCGCACGTTGTATTCCACCAGACGCGGCAGGTCGTCCTTGATCATCAACCCCGCATAGAGCACGCCCTGATAGGGAATCCCGCGCCGTGCCATCTCGGCCATGGTCGGCCGCACGATCTGGTCAAGCGCGATCTGCGCGATGGTATCGGTCAGAACTGGTGCGGGTGAATAGGCCCCCATCCCGCCAGTATTGGGACCTGTGTCGCCATCGCCGACGCGCTTGTGGTCCTGCGCTGTGCCGATAGGCAAGCAGGTTTCACCATCGACCAGCACGAAGAAGGACGCCTCTTCGCCTGCCATGAATTCCTCGATCACCACTTCGGCCCCGGCTTCGCCGAATTCGCCGCCGAACATGGTATCGATCGCGTCCAGCGCCTCGGCTTCGGTCATGGCCACGATCACGCCCTTGCCTGCGGCCAACCCGTCCGCCTTGACCACGATGGGCGCCCCCTGCGCGCGGATATGGGCGCGGGCGGCTCTCGCATCGGTAAAATGCGCATAGCCTGCGGTGGGGGCCATGACTGCTGCGCAGATTTCCTTGGTAAAGGCTTTCGATGCTTCCAGCCGCGCCGCCGCTGCCGAAGGGCCAAAGCAGGAAATCCCCAACTCACGCAACCGATCCGCGACCCCTGCGGCCAAAGGTGCTTCCGGGCCAATCACCACAAAATCAATCGCGTTTTCCTCGCAAAACCGCGCCACGGCACCACCATTGCAGATGTCGATATCCGCACATTCCGCTATCGCCGCCATGCCCGCATTTCCGGGCGCGCAAATCAGCCGATCGCATTTGGGGTTCTGCAGGATCGCCCAGGCCAGCGCATGTTCACGCCCGCCGCTGCCCAGCACCAGAATATTCATCGCCCGCCCTCTCTTGGCCTTCGCTCTCGCGCGTTCTAGGGTGGGCGCGCGCCCATGACAAGCCGGAGCATGCCCTTGGACCTGATCGACGAGCCGCCCAGCAACACGCCGGAATTTTCCGTCTCGGAAATCTCGGGCGCGGTGAAACGCGTGCTCGAGGGCGAATTCGGGCGCGTGCGCGTGCGCGGCGAAGTCGGGCGCGTGGTCGTGGCGCGCACGGGCCATATGTATTTCGATCTGAAAGATGACCGCGCGGTGATCGCCTCGGTCAGCTGGAAAGGGCAGGTCGCGAAGATGGCCGTCAAGCCCGAGGAGGGAATGGAGGTCATCGCCACAGGCCGCCTGACCACCTTCGCACCGCAGTCGAAATACCAGTTGCAGGTCGAGAGCATCGAGCCCGCAGGCGCGGGCGCACTGATGGCGATGCTGGAAAAGCGCAAGGCCGCGCTTGCGGCTGAAGGGCTGTTCGCGCCAGAGCGCAAGCGCCGCCTGCCCTATCTGCCGCGCGTGATCGGGGTTGTCACCTCGCCGCAAGGGGCGGTGATCCGCGACATCCTGCACCGGCTGCACGACCGGTTCGGGGTGCATGTGCTGCTCTGGCCCGTTGCCGTGCAAGGTCAGGCCTGCGCGCCGGAAGTCGCGCGCGCGATTGCGGGGTTCAATGCCTTGCCAGCAGGCGGACCTGTCCCTCGCCCCGATGTGCTGATCGTCGCGCGCGGGGGTGGCTCGATCGAAGACCTCTGGGGCTTCAACGAGGAAATCGTCGTGCGTGCGGCAGCGGCCAGCACCATCCCGCTGATTTCCGCTGTCGGCCATGAAACCGACACCACGCTGATCGATTTCGCGTCCGACCAGCGCGCGCCCACACCCACGGCGGCTGCGGAAATTGCCGTCCCGGTCCATGCGGACCTGCTGGCCCATGTCACCACGCTCGATGCCCGCCTGACCCGCGCCGCAGCGCAATCTGTCAGCCAGCGCCGCCAACGCCTGTCGGATCTGTCCCGCGCCCTGCCCCGCGCGGAAACCCTGCTGGCCCCGGCGCTGCAACGCTTCGACCAATGGGCCGAACGCTTCCCCGGCAGCCTGCGCGCGCTGATGACCGCCAAGCGACAGGAATTACGCTCGACCAGCGCCGGGCTGCGACCTTCGACCATCACAAACGAGATCACCAAGGCCCGCGAACGCCTGACCGAACGCAGCACGCGCGCGGAACGCGCCATGGTCACGCAACTCGACCGCTACCAGACCCGGCTTGCGGCGCTAGAGCGCCTGCGCCAGTCGCTGGGCTATCCAGCCACTCTCGCGCGCGGTTATGCCGTGGTGCGCGATGGCGAGGGTAGCCTTCTCACAAGCGCGAAAACCGCCAGCGCGGCGCAGACGCTGGACATTGAATTTGCCGATGGCGCGGTCAGCGCAATCGCGCAAAAGGCCCCGAAGCAAACCAAACCCAAGGCGCAGAAGCCCGATCAAGGCAGCCTGTTCTGATCACACCCGCATTTTCTTGCGACAAATACTCCGGGGTCCGGGGCAGCGCCCCGGCGCGCTCATTTAACGCGTGACGCTGGCAATCGCGCGGGCGCAGGCGGCGATGTTGCTCGACGACAGCCCCGCCATATTCGCCCGCCCATCGTCCAGCAGATAAACCCCATGCTCTGCGCGCAGGCGCAGCACCTCTTCCAGCGACAGCGGCAGCAGCGAGAACATGCCCTGTTCAGCGCCAACACCTGCAAACCGATCCGAACCAGTTTCAGCCCGTAGCGCATCAGCCAGGGCAAGACGGTTGGCCTGCACGCGCCCACGCATCGCGTCCAGTTCACTCTGCCACTGGTGACGCAGCACCACATCGCTCAGGATCGTGCTGACCACGCGCGCGCCGTGATCGGGGGGAAAGGCGAAGCTTGCGCGGTTCAGCCCGGCCAGAACCGCCGCCAGTGTGCTGCGCTGCGCCTCGCTGACAATCGCCATGGCAATGCCCACCCGCTCGCGATAGAGGCCGAAATTCTTCGAGCAACTCGCCGCCACCAGCACTTCGGGCAGGCGCGCGGCCAGATGGCGCAGGCCGCCTGCATCCGCGTCCAGCCCTTCGCCAAAGCCCTGATAGGCCATATCGACAAAGGGCACAGCGCCGCGCCGCGACAGAAGCGCGCCTATTTCTGCCCAGTCCTGCAGGGCCAGATCCACACCTGTCGGGTTGTGGCAACAGCCATGCAGCAAGACCACATCGCCCGCGCCCACCTGTTCAAGATCGGCAAAAAGCCCTGTGCGGTCCAGCCCGCCCTCGGGGGCCAGATATCGATAGGGTCGCGATTGCAGCCCGGCTGCGGCAATCAGCGGCAGGTGGTTGGGCCAAGTCTGGGCGCTGACCCAGATCACGGTCTCGGGCCGGGTCTTGCGGATCAACTCGCAGATCTGACGCACCGCCGCCGTGCCACCCGGCGTGCCGACAGCGGCGACGCGCGCGGACGGCACTGCGCCGCCCAGAAGCAACGTTTCCATCGCGCTCAGGAAGCCTGCATCGCCCGCGAGCGACAGATAGCTCTTGCTGTCCTGCTCGGTCAGGATCTGCGCCTCGGCGGCTTTCACAGCGGCCATGACAGGTGTGCGCCCGTCCTCGTCGCGGTAAACACCTACGCCAAGGTCAATCTTGCCCGCGCGCGTATCCGCCGCATAGGCCTGCATCAGTGCAATGATGGCGTCCTGTTTCGGGGGGGTCAGGGTTTCGAACATCGGGGCCTATATCTGTGCCTGGGTCCAGTCACGGACCAGCAGGCGCGTGCGCTCTTCCTGCCGGACCGGAGTGAACCCCTGTGTCTGATACTTGATCAATGCGCGCGGGTGATCGAGGGTGCAGGTATTCACGCTCAGGCGTGCAACGCCCGCGCGCGCCCAGCCAGTCAGGATTGCCGTGCGCAACATCCATGTGCCAAGCCCGCGCCCGACCGAGTCCGGCACCAGCCCGAAATAGGCCAGATCACAGCTATCGCCTGCGCGCCAGTCGAGCACGAAGAAACCCTGCGGCCAGCCATGGTCGATCAGCGAATAGAGCGCGACATCAGGGCTGTTCAGCCAGTCGGTGATCTCGGCATCTTCCGAGGCGTGCAGGTCGGTCCATGCATAATCGCGCCCGACCGCATCATAGAGCGCGCGGAAATACCACACGGGCGGGGATTCGGCTTTCAGCAGCGCGCCCGTCATTCCCGCCGGGGTGACTGGCCAGCCATAGGTCGGGCGTTCGGTCATTTCCAGAAAGGTGACCGTGTAACTGACGGTTTCACCTGCGCGGTGGGTTGTCATCCGGTTTCAACCTTCAGATCGGGGAACTGGCCCCATTCTGACCATGATCCATCATAAAGCGCATGCGCCCGGTGCCCGAGGATTTCCAGCCCGAGGCTCAGCACAGCCGCCGTCACGCCCGACCCGCAAGTGGTGATGATCTGGCGGTCCAGATCGACGCCTGCGCCCTCAAAGGCTGCGCGCAGATCGTCGCCGCGCTTCATCGTGCCATCGGCGGCCAGTAGCTGGCTGAAAGGCAGGTTCAACGCGCCGGGCATATGGCCCGCGCGCAGCCCCTCGCGCGGCTCCGGGGCGTCACCGCGAAACCGCTCGGGCGATCTTGCGTCCACGATCTGCCAGTCGCGCAGTTTCACGGCAGCGGCGACCTGGCTCACATCCTTGACCAGATGGTTCTGGCGCTGGACCGTGATGTGGCGCTCGCGAAGGACGGGCGGCATGTCCTCGACTGCGCGCCCCTCGGCCTGCCATTTCGGAAAACCGCCATCCAGCACGGCCACATCGCTCTTGCCCATCAGCCGGAACAGCCACCAGACGCGCGCGGCGGAAAACAGGCCCATCCCGTCATAGACCACCACCTGATGCCCGTCGCCCACACCCATCGCCCGCATGCGGGACATGAATTTTTCGACCGGTGGCGCCATATGCGGCAGGTTCGAGCGCGTGTCGCTGATCTCGTCGATATCGAAGAAACGCGCGCCGGGGATATGGCCTGCCTGATACTCGGCACGCGCGTCGCGGCCCATTTGCGGCAGATACCAGCTGGCATCAAGGATGCGCAGATCCGGGTCGTTCAGATGCCTGTCCAGCCAGTCTGTCGACACAAGTGTTTTCGGATCGTCCATCAGACACCCCCTGTCCTGAATCCTGTTCCTACCCCTAAAGGTGCAAAGGCGGCCTGACAAGACAGCAGGCAGGGCTTTCGCGCCCGCAGGCTTTGGCGTAATGAGCGCGCCATGAGTCTGATTGCGCGATATGATGCCCTTGTCGAGGCAGGAACGCTGCGCCCTGACGCTGCCCAGCGCGGGGCGCTTGTGCTGTTCGATCCGATCCTTGACTATCTGGCCAAGCCTGCCCCGAAATCCGGCGGTTTGCGGGGGCTTCTGGGGCGCAAGACGCCTGCGGCCCCTCCGGGGCTGTATCTGTGGGGCGGTGTCGGGCGCGGCAAGTCCATGTTGATGGACCTGTTTGTGGCCCATCTCGGCGATGTGCCCAAACGAAGGGTGCATTTCCATGCCTTCATGCAGGAAATCCATGCCGGGCTACATGAAGCGCGCAAGCGCGGGGTCGAGGACGCCCTCGCGCCGGTGGCCGACAAGGTGGCGGCAGAGGTGCGGCTGCTGGCCTTTGACGAGATGCAGATCACGGATATTACCGATGCGATGCTGGTGGGGCGGCTCTTCGAGCGGCTGATGGCGGCGGGGGTGGCGATTGTGACCACGTCGAACCGGGTGCCGGATGATCTGTACAAGGACGGGCTGAACCGCGCGCTGTTCCTGCCCTTCATCGAGATGATCAAGACGCGGATGGTGGTGCATGAGTTGGCGTCAGAAACGGATTACCGCCAGAAGCGTCTGGCGGGAGCGCAAGTCTATTTCACGCCTGCAGGTGCGGCTGCGCGCAGTGACATGGCCCGGATCTGGGATGAATTGACAGGCCATGATCCGGGCTTGCCGCTGCGCCTGACGGTCAAGGGGCGCGATGTGGTGGTGCCCAAGGCCCATAATGGTGTCGGGCGCGCGAGCTTCTGGGACCTGTGCGGGCAGGCGCTGGGGCCGGGGGATTATCTGGCCATCGCGCAGGCGCTGCGGGTGCTGATGCTGGATGACATCCCCTACCTGTCGGCCACGAATTACAACGAGGCCAAGCGTTTCGTGACCTTGATTGATGCGCTTTACGAGGGCCGGGTGCGCTTGATCGCCTCTGCAGCGGCAGAGCCGGAGCGGCTGTATACCGAAGGCGCGGGATCCTTTGAGTTCGAGCGCACCGCCAGCCGGTTGCGCGAAATGCAGGGCGCGGATTGGGGTGCTGCCTGAGCACAGGTGCCGCAAGACCGGGCAACGATGTCGCAAACATGGTTGCCGAATCTGATTGATCGGCGTAGTCAGGATATAGCTTTGGTCTGGATGTTCACGCATCCGGTAATAGGGAACTGCGGTGCGCAGCATCTTGCTGCAATTCCGTGACTGCCCCCGCAACTGTAGGCGGCGAGCGATGTCGGCATATGCCACTGTGGCCTCGGTCATGGGAAGGCCCGGCAGAGCGATGACCCGCAAGTCAGGAGACCTGCCAAAGTGATCACCCTATCCCGGCGCGGGTGGCGTTGCGGGTAACGGTTCCAACCGTAGCGGTGACATCCCTCGCCGTCTGCGGTGCGCCTGCATCCGCCAGACATGACTTCTGATCACGGCCCTTGGATGGGCCGCAATAGGGTGTTGCAGATGCAAGACACGATTCTGAGGCTATGCGCCTCGACCGCGCTGGTGGGCGCTCTCGCTTTCCCCGCAAGCGCACAGCAGATCATCAATCTGGAAGAAATCACGTTTTCGGCGAATCTGACCGCAACGGAGATTGCGCGCAGCGGCGCGTCCGTCAGCGTCGTGACCCGCGAAGACCTAGATGCAGCGGGCGCGATTCAACTGGTCGATTACCTGTCGCGCCTGCCCGGTGTCACGGTGACACAGAATGGTGGTCTTGGCGGATCGGCAAGCCTGCGCATCCGCGGGGCCGGGCCGGAATATGTCGCGGTCTATGTCGATGGTATCCGCGTGGATGACCCATCATCGCCGCAGACCGCTTTCAACTTTGGCACGCTGACGACTGCGGATATTGGGCGCATCGAAATCTTGCGCGGCTCACAATCGGCGCTCTATGGCGGGTCTGCCGTAGGGGGTGTGGTCAACATATCGACCCTTGGCGCGACGGAAGACGGAGTCACGCAGAGCCTGCAACTGGAGGCCGGAAGCCACCGGACCTATCTGGCCCGCTACGGGATTGCCTTTCGTGATGACCGCTTTGAAGCGGCGGTCAATGTCAGCCATGTGCGCTCGCGAGGGTTCTCGGCGTATGAGCCGTTTCCGGGCGCTCCGGGCCTGACACCGGACGGGTTGGAAGCCAGCCGCCTGAGTTTCTCTGGCCGCTATCAACTGACCGATGAGACCGCTTTGGGGTTGTCGGGCTTCTATCAGACGAGTGACTCCGAATTCGACAACTTTGGCGCAGATGCAGATAACCTGCTTAAACGGCGCGAATATGGTCTGCGCGTTTTTGGGGAATATGCCACCGGAAACACGACGCATGAGTTGAGCGCCACGCTTTACGACATGAGCCGCGAAGCGTTTCAGCCGCGCGGTGTCTCTGCGGGCGAATTCGAAGCACGGCGGTTGAGTTTTGCCTACAAGGGCATCACCGAACTATCCCCTGCGCTGACCTTGATCTATGGCGCGGACACCCAGAACGAGAGCATCACTGTGCGCGGGCAAGGACCGGACAGCACCCGCGTGTCAGGTGTGTTCGGGCAGGCCCTCTGGACGCCGCGCGCGGATCTTGACGTATCGGCCACTGTGCGGGCAGATCGCAATTCCGGTTTTGGCACATTCTATACAGGCCGGATCGCCGCTGCCTGGCAGGCGACAGATGGGCTGGTGCTGCGCGGCGCAGTCGGGCGCGGGTTCCGTGCGCCCTCCATCAATGAACAGCTTGGCAACCCGGTCTGGGGTATTGCGCCCAATCCTTCCCTTGAGCCTGAAACCAGTGTCAGCGCCGAGATCGGTGCCGATTACCGCTTCGCGAATGGGGCAGAAATCAGCACGACGCTGTTTCAACTGACGACCGATAACGCGATCACCTATTGCGCGCTGGCGCCGGGGGCCTGGGGCCCGACCTGTCCGAACGCAGGGCCGGCGGGGTTTGAAAACCATTACCAGAATATCGCTGGCAAGACCCGCCGTCGTGGGTTTGAACTGGGCGCGGTTGTGCCCGTGACAGACGCGCACCGGCTCGACATTGGCTACACCTACACCGATGCCCGAAATCCCAGCGGGGCGCGACTGGCACGCATCCCGCGCCATGATCTAAATCTGGGTCTGCGGTCAGAATGGAACGAGCGCGTCAGCTCGACGATCAGCTTGCAGCATCTCGCAGGCCGCACCGGCAACATGCCCAGCTATTCGGTTGTGAATGCTGGGATTCGCTACCGGGTGAATGATCACGCCGATCTGTCCTTGCGGGTTGAGAACCTGTTCAACAAGCAATATCAACAGATTGCAGGCTATGGCACGTCTGACAGGGCCTTCTACCTTGGCGTTGCGTCGCGCTTCTAGAACCCTTGCTGCAGCCCTTGCCCTTTGGGCCGGGGCCGCGGTTGCGGGGCCACCCGAAAGGGTGGTCTCGATCAATCTGTGCACGGATCAACTTGCAATGCTGCTGGCGGCACCGGGGCAACTGGTCTCGATCTCGCGGATTTCGCATGATCCGAATGTTTCGGTCATGCTGGAAGAGGCGCGGCGATACCCCATCAATTACGGGCAGGGCGAGGAAGTGTTCCGCCTGTCGCCTGATCTGGTGCTCGCGGGGGCCTTTACCTCGTCCTACACGGTCGGCTTGCTGCGGCGGTTGGGGGTCGAGGTGGCGCAATTGCCGATTGCCAATTCGCTCGACGCCATCCCCGGCAATATCCGCGAAGTGGGCCTCCTGCTGGGCCGCGAGGTCGAGGCCGAGGTCGTGGTGGCGCAGTTCGAGGCCGATCTTGCGAGCCTGCGCGCCGACCGCGACCGCGCCACACGCGCGGCACTGCATTACGCCAATAATTACACATCGGGCGAAAACTCACTTGCGCATGAGATTCTGACGGCGGCGGGGTTCGCCAATATCGCTGCCGAAGCCGGGCTGTCCGGGGGCGGCACGCTGGCGATGGAGCGGCTGGTGATGCTGATGCCCGATCTGGTGATCTCTGGCCAGCCTTATCCGGGCGCCTCGCGCTCCGAAGAGGTGTTGCGCCATCCCGCGATGGAGGTGCTGCGCGACCGTCATGCGGCCCATGCGCTGGCCGATGCCGAATGGGTCTGCGGCACGCCTGCTGTTTTGCGCGCGATTGCGCGGCTGGTGGATTTGCATGAGGGCGGATCATGACGCGCGCGCTGTTGCCCCTGCTTGGCGTGACGGTCGCGGTGCTTTTTGCGGCGTCACTGATGATCGGCCCGGCAGGGCTGGCACCTGTGCAGGCGCTTTCGGCGCTGATCCGAGGAGATGCGCTGGCCGAAACGCTGGTGATGCGCGAAATCCGCCTGCCGCGCGCGATTCTGGCCGTTCTGGTGGGGGCCGCGCTGGGGCTGGCCGGGGCGGCCTTGCAGGGGTATTTGCGCAACCCGCTGGCAGAACCGGGGCTGATCGGTGTCTCTGGCTCGGCGGCGCTGGGCGCGGTGCTGGCGCTACAGAGCGGTTTCGCGGCCCTGCATGTGCTGGCGCTGCCCGGTGCGGCACTGCTGGGCGCGGTGTTGGCGGTTCTGGTCATCCTTGCGCTGGCTGGGCCGCGCGGTGGGTCAATCACACTGATCCTTGCGGGGATTGCGGTTTCGGCGCTTGCGGGCGCGTTGACATCGCTGGTGCTGAACCTGTCGCCAAACCCCTTCGCGGCCTCTGAAATCGTGTTCTGGATGATGGGCTCGCTGCAAGACCGTTCGATGACCCATGTCTGGCTGGCCGTGCCCTTTATTGCGCTGGGGGCTATGGTGCTGTTGGCGCAGGGTCGCAAATTCGATGCGCTGACGCTGGGCGAGGATGCGGCGGCCAGCATGGGCGTGCATCTGGGACGGTTGCGGTTGGCGCTGGTGCTGGGCGTGGCCTCGATGGTGGGGGCGGCCACGGCGGTTGCGGGGGCCATCGGGTTCGTCGGACTGGTCGTGCCGCATATCTTGCGTCCGCTGGTCGGCGCGCAGCCCTCGCGGCTGCTGCCTGCTTCGGCGCTGGGGGGCGCGGTGCTGGTGCTGATGGCCGATATTGCCGTGCGGGTCATCCTGCCGACGCGTGATCTGAAGCTGGGGGTGCTGACCGCCATCGTGGGGGCACCGCTTTTCCTGCATCTGATCTACAAGACACGGGCGCAGGGGCTATGAGCGGGCTGGCACTCACTGATTTCAGCGTTGCGCGCGGGCCTTGCGATGTGTTGCAGGGGCTGTCTCTGCAGTTGGGCGCGGGCGAATGTGTCGGGCTGCTGGGACCGAACGGGGCGGGCAAGACGACGCTGATGCGCGCGGCGCTGGGGCTGATGGCACATCGTGGGCGGTCGTCGCTGTCCAGCCTGCCACTGGCGGAGCGCGCGAAAACCGTCGCCTGGCTGCCACAAGCGCGCGAGATCGCCTGGCCGGTGACGGTTGAAACCCTGATCGCACTGGGGCGGTTGCCGCATCTGGGCGCGGGCACGCGGCCCGGTGCCGAGGATCAGGCCGCGATTGACAGCGCGATTGCGCGCATGGGGCTGGAGGCGTTCCGCACGCGCATTGCCACGCAGCTTTCGGGCGGCGAACAGGCGCGGGTGCTGATCGCGCGCGCTCTGGCGCAGGATACGCCCATGCTGATGGTCGATGAACCGGCGGCGGGCCTTGATCCAGCGCATCAGATCACCTTGATGGACGTGCTGGCCACCGAGGCGCGGGCGGGGCGGATGGTGCTGGCCTCGATGCATGATCTGGGGCTGGCGGCGCGCTATTGCACGCGGGTCGTGGTGCTTTCGCGCGGCGGGATTGCCGCTGATGGGCCGCCGGCGCAGGTGCTGACGCCGGACCTGCTGGCGCGGGTGTTCCAGATCAGGGCGCATATCGCTGACGGGCCGGACGGGCCGATCCTGCAACCGGTGGGGGTGGTATGAGCGTGGTTCTGGACGTTCCCTGGCTGGAGTTCGATCTGGGCCGCGACATGCAGGTGCTGAGCTGGGCACCGCATGGGGCAGGCTACAGGCGGGCGCGGCGGTTGATCTGGCGGCAGGTGCGCAACGCCGATCTGCCGGAAGGGCTGGATGTGGGCGCATGGTTGCGCGCAGAACTGGCCACGCGCGGGGCGCTGGAGGCGGTTGTCATGCTGACCTCGCGCGATGTGGGGGCGCATCATCTTGGCCGCGCATGTATCAACGGGGTCGAGGTGACGGCACTTGCCACGGTCGGGCTGTCCAATGCCGAGCGCGTGGGGCACCGGGTGGACCGCTCCGGGCGCGACTGGAACCGCGATCTGGCGCAAGAATTGCGCGCGCGGGAATTCGGGACCATCAATATCGGACTGCGGATTGATGCGCCGCTGTCGCAAACCGGGCTGTTGGAGGCGTTGAGCATTGCCACGCAGGCGCGCACCACGGCGATACTGGAAGCGGGCCATGTGCTGCCGGACCTGTCGGGGCTGGCCACGGGGACCGGCACGGATTGCATTGCCGTCGCCGCCCCGGAAGGCACGAATGACTATGCCGGGCTGCATACAGCAGTCGGACAGGCCATCGGGCAGGCCGTGTTGCAGGCCGTGAGTGAAGGCGCGCGCGACTGGCAGGCGACAATCGGGCAAATCAGCGGGGGGTAGAGAGATGGACAGCGCGGCATTGGCGGAATTTCTGGCACGCGGCGGGCCTGCGCTCTGGGTAATCGCGGCGCTTTCCGTGCTGACAGCGGCGCTGATTGTCTGGAAGTTCTGGGATCTGGCGCGATTAGGGGCATGGTCGCGCGGCCCGTCAGAGGCGGCAGTTGCCGCGTGGCGCTCTGGCGAGGGCGATGCGGCGCTTGCCCGACTTGCAACGCGCAGGGGCTTGCGCGCGCGGGTCAGCCGGCGCGCGATGGAAACGCGGATGGGTGACATGCCAGAGGCCGCAGCGCGCGAGGAAACCCAACGCGTGGGCAAACTTGCGCTGATGGAGGCACGACGCGGCCTGCGCGCATTGGAACTGATCGCGACGATTGCGCCGCTGATCGGGCTGTTGGGCACGGTTCTGGGCATGATCGAGGCGTTTCAGGCCCTGCAGGCGGCGGGCAACCGGGCTGATCCGGCTGCATTGGCCGGGGGGATCTGGCAGGCGCTGCTGACCACGGCGGCGGGCATGGCCGTGGCCATTCCGGCGGCGATGGCGCTGACATGGTTTGAAAGCATCTGTGACCGGGTGCAGGTCGATATGGAAGATTTGGCGACGCGCATCTTCACCGCACAGGGGGCGGGGTGATGTTCTGTTTTGCCAGCCCCCGGCCTGCGCGCAGGCCCAGCCTGACACCGATGATCGATGTGGTGTTCCTGCTGCTGGTCTTCTTCATGCTGGCCGCGCGGTTCGGGCAGGATGTGGGGCTGACGCTCGCCCCGGCAGGCAGTGACGGCGAGCGCTATGAAGGGCCGCCGCGGCTGGTGGAATTTGATGCAGAAGGGCTCTGGCTGAATGGCGCGGCCATAGCGCGAGAGGATTTGGCAGACGCTCTGGACGCGCTGATGCCCCACCCGGAGGCGCTGGTCATCCTGCGCCCGCGCGACGGTGCCAATGTGCAGGATCTGACGCGGCTGACTGAGATGTTGCAAGGCGCGGGGATTGCGCGGGTTGTGGTGATGGAGCCATGAGCGCGCTGGATTTCAATTTGCCCGCCCGCAAGCCACCGCGCGAAAGCGTGGTGCCGATGATCAATGTGGTGTTCCTGCTGCTGATCTTTTTCCTGATTAGCGCGCAGATCGCCCCGCCCGATCCGGTCGAGATCACGCCGCCCGTAGCCGATAGCGAGGCCCCCTTGCCGGAGGCTGCGCGGGTGGCCTGGCTGGATCGCGAGGGCATCGTGCATTTCGACGGATTGAGCGGAGACGCGGCTTTTGCGCGACTGACTGACGCGCCCGGAGCCGTGACATTGCGGGCGGATGCGGCCCTGTCTGCGGCAGAATTTGCCCAGATCCTGCGGACCTTGGGAGAAGCGGGGCTGCGGGATGTGACGCTAGTCGCGACTGCGGGGACACCATGAGGACGGGGCTTGAATTCGCGGGGTTCGCTTCTGTCTCGCTGGTGGCGCATCTGGCTGTCTTTTCGGCAACGGCACCGGATGGCATGGCCTCGGGCGGCGAGGGTGGCGCAGAGGCTGTGACGATTGCAGCACCGATCGCGGGCGCGGATGCAGAGCTTGCAGCACTTGTGCGCCAATGGGATGCCCCTGTGCAGATGGTCGAGCCTGCTGCGCCGCCTGCAGCACCTGCCGCCCCTGAGCCTGCGCCCGAACTGGCCGCCCCCCGGATCGACGCGCCCGGCTTGCCATCCAGCGCGGCGCTTAACGCCCCCAGTGCCGAGCCCGCACCGCAGATCGTCGCAGAGGTTCCGCAGCTGTTCACGATGCCCACGACACGCGAGACCCCGCGCCCACCCCCACGCCCTGAGCCGAGACAAGCCGCCCCTGCCCCGCGCGCCAGCCAGCAGGCTGCACCGCGTGCCGCGCGCGCGGCCGGGCAAGGCGCGCAGGCGCAGCGCGGCGAGGGGCGCGCGGCGCAATCGAGCGGCACGGCCCCGAGTGCCAGCCAGATGGCGCAATGGGGCGGCGCGATCCGGGCTGCGATCCAGCGTCGCCAGAGCCGACCCGCGACCCGCGCACGCGGCACGGTTCATCTGCGATTGCAGGTCAGCGCAGAGGGGCGGCTGGTCAGTGTCAATGTCGCGCAAGGGTCCGGAAATGCTGCATTGGATCAGGCCGCCTTGCGCGCTGTGCAAGGGGCAAGCCTGCCGCGCGCGCCAGCGGGGATCAGCGGGACCCATCATTTCAACTTGCCGCTGAACTATCAGTAACAGGCAGGAGCGCGTCAGGTCTCGCCTTTCGGTGCCATACTATGCAGCGCTTCGCGCAGGGCTGAGACAGGCATGGGCGCTTCGGACAGGCGCAATGCGGATTCAAGATGCTCAAGGTGATGCGCCATCTCGTGGCAGGCTTGGCTTTCATCGCGCGCCTCGATGGCCACGACGATGCGGTCATGTTCATCCGGGCCGCATGTCTGTGTGGCCTGTGTCTGATACATGGCGGTGATCAATGACGTACGGATGGTCAGCATGCGCAGGATTTTCAACAGCAATTCGGCCCCGGACAGCTTGGCAATCAGCATATGAAACTCGCCGGACAGGCGAATCACAGCTTCGCTGTCGCCGCGCGCATGGGCAGCGCGTTCCTGGGCGATATGGTCGCGCAGCGTGGCGATGTCTTCCGGGCTGGCACTGCGGCACAGGCGCGTGACGAGACGCTGTTCGATCGCCAGTCGGGCAGAGAAGGCGTCCTGCGCATCCTCGACGCCGGGTTCAGCGATGCAGGCCCCGCGATTGGGATAGATCGTCACCAGCCCATCCTGTTCCAGTATGGCCAGCGCCTGTCGCACACGCGCGCGGGTGGTGCCGAATATCTCGGTGAGTTCCTCTTCCTTGAGCCGCGCGCCGGGACGCAGCGTACGCTGCACCACTGCAAGCCAGATCCGGTCACAGATCAGGTTGATAAGCTCATTCTTCGTGCTGTGCGTCAGCCAGGGCATAAGGGTTCCTCAGTCGCCGAGCGTCATATCGGTTTCGAGCGGCAATGACAAAGGGCTTTGCGCAACCAGTTTCTTTCCCCAAAATTGTTGACAATATCGTTGACAATATTGCGTCATGGGATTTCCCGCGATACACTGATAAGGTGCTCATTCCTGACTGAAGGGACAGTCATGCAGCTTTTCGTCTATAACCCGAATTCCAGTCGCGAAATGACCGCCCTGATCGCGCGGTCTGCTGAAGCTGCTGCAAGTCCGGGCAGTCAGATCGTGACCGATTGCGCCCGCCCGCCGGTGCCGCCCAGCATTGAGGGGCATCATGATGAAGCCGTGGCCGTTCCCGCGATGCTGGATGCGCTGCGCCGGGCAGAGGCCGAGGGTGCGCAGGCCCATGTCATTGCCTGTTTCGATGATCCCGGCATCGGGGCTGCGCGTGAAGTGGTGGCCGGACCTGTCATTGGCATTGCGCAGGCTGCCATGCAGGTGGCGAGCATTCTGGCCGCGCGCTATTCGGTCGTGACCACCCTGCCGCGCGCCATTCCGATCATCGAGGATCTGGCCGTCCGCTACGGCGCAACCCACGGATTGCGCCGGGTGCGCGCGGTCGATCTGCCGGTGCTGGGGATTGAGGCCGACCCGGAGCGCGCGAAGTCCCTGCTGCTGGGTCAGATTCTGGCCGCACGGGATGAAGACGGGGCCGAGGCGGTCATCTTGGGGTGTGCGGGCATGTCCGATATGTGCCATGCGCTGTCCATCGAAACCGGCCTGCCGGTGATCGATGGTGTGCACGCGGCAGTGCGTCTGGCAGAGGCGCTGGCCGGAGGGGGCTACCGCACCTCGAAGGTTGGGGCCTATGCCTGGCCGCGCGACAAATCGAACGATCTCATTCACGCGACACCTCTGCGTCGCCCCGCCGAATGACAGGGCGACAGCGCCGACATTAACTGGCATCTTGCAAGGCCGTCTGGTCCAGTCTGCGGCAGCGCGCCTGATGGCCATCGGTGATCTGCTGCATCCCGATCTGCCCCGCACGGCATCCCGCATCTGACAGAAAACAGCGCGGAGAGAAGGGGCAGCCATCGGGCAGATTGGCAAGATCGGGCGGCGCACCGGGGATCGCGTCGAGTTTGGAGCCCTTGACCATCGCATCATGCGCGCGGCTTTTCAGCAGGCCCAGCGTATAGGGATGGCGCGGATTGCGGATCAGATCGCGGGCGGTCGCCTGTTCGACGATCTGGCCCGCATACATGACGGCGATCCGGTCCGCGACCTCGACCGCGGCACCGATGTCATGGGTCACGAAGATGATCGACAGACCCAGATCGCGCTGCAATTCGCGCAACAAGAGCAGCACCTGTATCTGCACGGTTGCATCCAGCGCAGTCGTGGGTTCATCGGCCAGCAGCAGTTTCGGGCGGCACGATAGCGCCAGCGCGATCATTGCACGCTGCCGCATGCCGCCCGACATTTCATGCGGGTAATTGTCCAGCCGTGATTTGGCCGAGGGGATGCGCACCCGGTCAAACAGTTCCAGCGCCCGCGCGCGAGCATCGTCCTTGCTGATCGGTTCATGGCGGCGGATGGTTTCCACGATCTGATCGCCCAAAGTATAGACCGGATCGAGCGCCAGCAGCGGTTCCTGAAAGATCATCGCGGCCTCACCGCCGCGAAAGGCCGACAGTTGGCGGGTGTTCATCGCCATCACATCGCGCCCGCCGACAAGGATCTGGCCCTCCAGCTTCGAGCGTTTTTCCGGGTTCAGCCGCATCACCGCGCGCATTGTCACAGATTTTCCCGACCCGGATTCGCCGATCAGCGCCACGGCCTCGCCCTCGGCCACGTCAAGCGACACATCATTGACCGCGCGCACGGGTCTTGTGCCGCCGGTAAAGGTCACGCCCAGATTGCGGATGGACAGGAATGGCGCGGTCATTCGGCGGCCTCCTTGGCTGTGGGTGCATTGTAGCCAGATGCCGGATCATGGGCATGGCAGGCGACAAGGTGCTTTTCGGCGCGCTGCGTCAGCGCGGGTTCCTTTTGCGAGCAGACTGACGCCACAACCGGGCAGCGCGTATGGAAGCGGCAGCCTGAAGGCGGATCAATCGGGTTCGGCGGATCGCCTGTCAGCGCCGGTTCCATCGTGCGATTGTCCGGATCCATCGAGGGCATCGAAGACAGAAGCGCGTTCGAATAGGGATGCAACGGGTTGCTGTAGAGCGCTTCCGCATCCCCGATTTCCGCGACCTGCCCCAGATACATGACCATCACCCGGTCGGACACGAAACGGACCACATTCAGGTCATGGCTGATGAAGATATAGGTCAGGCCGAATTCGGCTTTCAGATCCGCGAGCAGGTTCAGCACTTGCGCTTCCACGGATTTATCAAGCGCCGACACCGCTTCGTCCAGAATGATGATCTTGGGCCGCAGGGCCAGCGCACGGGCGATATTCACCCGCTGGCGCTGCCCGCCGGACAGTTCATGCGGATAGCGGCCCGCGAACCGCGCAGGGTCAAGCCCCACGCGGGTTAGCAAGTCATGGGTGCGCGCGAGCGCTTCTGCTGCTGGCGTGCCATGGACACGCGCGCCAAAGGCGATGTTGTCCTCGATCGTCAGGCGCGGGTTCAGCGACGAATAGCTGTCCTGAAACACCATCTGCACCTGCCGCCGAAAGGCTTTCAGCGGCAATTCGGGGCTACCCACGAGTTTCCCCTCGAAGTAAAGCGCACCTTCATCGGGGGTGATGAGCTGCATCAGAAGCCGCGCGGTGGTGGATTTGCCGCAGCCGGATTCGCCGACGACCCCAAGGGTTTCACCGGCGAAAACTTCCAGATCGACCCCATCGACGGCATGGACGTTCTTGACGGTGCGGCCCAGAATCCCCCCTTTGATCGGAAAGTACTTGCGCAGACCGCGCACAGTCAGAATAGCATTTTCCGTGCTCATTGGCGCACCTCCATTGCAGAGCGCAGCCCGTCGGACAGCAGGTTGAAGGAAATCGAGACCATGAAGATCATCGCCCCCGGCAGCGCCGCGACCCAGGGTTGGGCATAGATTGCCGTGCGCAACGTGTTCAGCATCAGCCCCCATTCCGGGTTGGGCGGGCGCACGCCAAGGCCAAGGAACGAGAGCCCCGAGGCCAGGATCATGCTGACCGCGACCAGCGAGGTCGCATAAACGAAGATCGGCCCCAGCACATTGCCCAGCACATGCACACGCACGATGGTAAAGGCGCCAGCGCCTGATGCGCGCGCGGCTTCGATGAAATCGGAACTGCGCAGGCGTGTGGTGACGGATTCCGCCACCCGCGCGATCGGCGGGATGAACACGACCGTCAGCGACAAAAGTGCATTGCCCAGTCCCGCGCCCAGCGCACCAGAAAGTGCCACTGCCAGCAGGACCGAGGGGAAGGCGTAGAAGATATCGACCGTGCGCATGATCAGCGTATTGGTCCAGCCGCCCGCATAGCCTGCGATGATGCCGATGGCCGAGCCGATGAAGAAGGCCAGCACAACTGGCGTGACGCCCATCAGAAGCGACAGCCGCCCACCCCAGATCAGGCGCGACAGCATATCGCGGCCCAGCTCATCCGTGCCAAGCGGATGGCCCTCGGTTCCAATGGGTTTCAGCCGGTTGATCAGCCGCCCTTCGAGCGGGTCCATGGGCGCGACAAGCGGCGCGAAGATCGCGGCCAGCAAGAGCAGCAGCAGCACGCCGGCTGCAGCCATCGCGGTCTTGTCGCGCACCAGACGTTTGCCGACATTCTGCCAGTAGCCTGCGCTGCGGACAGGGGTGATTGCGGGTTGGCTCAGGGTTGCATCGACCATGGGCTTACCTCTTGATGCGCGGATCAAGCGCGCTTTGCATGACATCGACAATCAGGTTCAGCACGACGAAGAACATCGCCAGCACAAGGATCGTGCCCTGCAGAAGCGGCAGATCGCGCTGGAAGATGGCAGAGTTCAAAAGCATCCCGGTGCCGGGCCAGCTAAAGACCGTCTCGATCAGGATCGAGCCGCCCAGCAGATAGCCAAGCTGGACACCCATCACGGCCAGCGCCGTGGGGGCCGCGTTCTTGACCACATGCATGAACACACCAAATTCCGACAGACCCCGCGCGCGCAGACCGATCACGAATTCCTGCGCGAGGATTTCCGCAACCAGTGCGCGCACGGTGCGCGCGATGATGCCCATCGGGATCACACTCATCGTGATCGCAGGCAGGACCATGTAGCTCAGATGTTCGAGGTTGAATTTCCACTGGCTTGATCCGCCCGGCCCCGCGCCCGCAGCAGGCAACCACCCAAGCTGCGCGGAGAAGATGATCACCAGCACCATGCCCAACCAGTAATGCGGCACCGATACACCAAAGACCGCCGCTGCAGAGGCTGCCTTGTCCAGCGGTGAATTGCTGAAATACCCTGCCACGAAGCCGAAGAAGCAGCCCAGCACGAACCCGATGACCGTTGCGACCGAAGCCAGCATCAATGTGTTGCCCACAGCGCGCATGACTTCTGTCGTCACGGGTCGGCCTGTAGCGATGGATGTGCCCAGATCGCCCTGAAGCGCGCGTCCAAGCCAGAGGAAAAATTGCTCGATATAGCTGCGGTCGAAACCATAGAGCACAAGCAGGCGTTCCTGCAATTCCACAGACGCATCGGCGGGCAGGATCGAGATCAGCGGATCACCGGGCGAGATATGCACAAGGGCGAAGCAGACCACCGACACGCCCAGAAGCACAGGGGCCGTATAGATGATCCGCCGCAGGGTATAGCCGAGCATAGGCTGTCCTTTCAGGGTCTGGAAGGCTTGAAGGCCCCGGAACAGTCCGGGGCCCCTGGAAGGTTACTCCATGCCCATTGGGGCGATGTCGATGAACCAGCTTTTCGGCTGGACGACACCGGTTACACGCGGCGACATGGCACGCGGTCCGGTATCATGGGCGACCCAGACGAAAGGCGCTTCTTCCACGATCCGCGTGTGCAGGGCGGCCAGTGCCGCGTTGCGCTCATCCGCGTCAAAAGCTGTGCGGGCGGCTGCGATCAGGCCGTCGAACTCGTCATTTCCGAAATAACCCCAGTTGTTCGACACAGGCGGGAACGTGCCGGTAGAGGTAAAGCGCACCATGCCGAAGAACGGGTCCATCGTCGAGAAGCTGACATTGATCGCATGGGCACCGTTGGCGGATTCATCCGTCGCGCCGCGCCGCCAGTTGGTGAAGACCGTGTTCCATTCGATCACGTCAAGTTCCACGTCGAAATAGCAATCGCGCAGCGACTGTTGGAGATACTCGTTCATCGGGATCGGCTGCATCTGGCCAGAGCCGGAAGCCGAGGTCTGCACCTTCACGCGCAGACGATTGCTGTCCGAGAAACCGGCCTCACTCATGAGGCGCTGCGCTTCTTCAAGATCGTAGCGAATGTCGAAAGACGGATTTCCGAACCAGGGGTGGCCAGGCTCATAAGACCCTTTGGGAGCGCCCATGAAGCCACCAAGCAGGATCGAAAGCTCTTCACGGTCAAAGCACAGGTTCGCGGCATGGCGCACACGCTGGTCCAGCCAGGGCGAGCCTTCGGCAAAGGACAGCTGCCACGGCCAGACATGCGGCTGTGGGTTCGAGTAGATGGTGAAACCGCGCGATTCGATCTGCGCGATGGCGTCAGGCGACGGTGCTTCGATCCAGTCCACCTGCCCCGACAGCAGCGCCGCCGTGCGGGCATTGGCTTCGGGCAGGGGCACCAGCACCAGACCGTCCAGCGGCGATGTGCGGGCCGGGTTCCAGTAATTCTCGTTCGGGACCATTTCCAGACGCTCACGCGGGGCGAAGGATGTCACGCGGAACGGTCCAGAACCGGAGGGATTGGCGGCAAACGCGGCCCATGCCGATTCAGAATCGCCGGTTTCGTCGAATTTCGCCTGCCAATGCGTGGGCGAGGCCATGAACAGGTTCGTCAGGTTGATCGGCAGAAAGCTGTCCGGCACAGAAGTGGTCAGTTCGACGGTGAATTCATCGATGACCCGCGCAGAGCGCAGGGTAGGCATACGAGAAGCGGTCACGCCGACCTGACTGGCGTCGAAATGGGGCGCGCTTTCATCCAGCACCTTCTGCACGTTCCAGACGACAGCTTCAGCATTGAACGGGCTGCCATCGTGGAAAGTCACATCTTCGCGCAGGGAGAAGATCCATTTCGTCGTATCCTCGGGGTTCACTTCCCAGCTTGTCGCGAGGCCGGGAATCACAACCGAGGCTTCTTCTTCCTTGCTCAGATCCCATTCTGTCAGGCTGTCATAGATGGTGATGCCGGTGAAACGATTGCCCTCGAATCCCTGATCGGGCTGACCGAGCGTGCGCGGAATATCGGCAGCGGTCATGCCGATGCGCAAAATCTTGTCTTGTGCCAGCGCGCTGACAGGGATCGTGAAGAAGGAGGTCGCAAGCAGTGCCGCAATGGTAATAGATTTGGATTGTCCCATGTCTGGTCTCCCTGATGGACGTGCCGTTTATTTTAGGAAGTGACGGCTCATTTTTGACAACAAGATTGTTGACAATCTTAGGCTGACCCAAATTTGGGATTCAGTCAAAGACTTTTATTTGATCATCTGGCAGGCCGCACCGTCAGGATTGTGCACGCACAAGGGCAGGTCAAACGACCCTTGTTGCGCCCAGAGTTTGGGCAATCCGTGAACAGACCTGGCCTCGGGCGGTCGGCCAGTTTGACGGCATTCACCAAAGCGGCCTTTCGAGCATCACGCCATTGAGCAAAGTGCATAGCACGCAGGGCGCAACGCATCGCGTCCTTGGTGCCTGTTGGCGCAGATCTTGTAAAGGGAACCCATCAGACGCAGGCGGCAGACCGTCCCACCGGTCAGCCGCTCGACCTGGGTCGGCAAGCATCCGGACCAAAGCGCGCGCATGTAAAACCAAGTCGCCGCCCGCTCCATCTGGGGCGATCACATCCTCAAGGCTATGGCACCACACCTTGGCCAATAAGGTGTTTTGTCCAGGACTTGCGGTAGGCCGCGAGCACTGGCGATACCGTTGAAAGGTTTGGGATGTCTGTTTCTGGCGGGGTTTGCGGACCCAAGGCCAATAGGGCCGCCCCCACTGATGTCCCCGTTGCCGACAGCGCGATCCGGACACCTTGCGGGCAAATGGCCCCCAACATGTCGAGATAATCAACATTGCGCGCAAACGGCCCTTCGACAATCACAGGCCCGCGCGCGCCGATCAGATCCAGACAGGTGCGGGTCATAAGCGCCAGATACCACGCCAAAGCGACCATGCGCTGACCGGGGGTTTCGGGCGGGATGGTCCAGCGCATCTGTCGGCCGCGAAAGGGGCCGAAATTCGGCTCGACGGCTGGCAACAGCGCAATACCTTGCGCCAGAACGGCAGCACGGTCTGTGTCGGACACGGGACCAGTCCCCTGAGCCGTGATGAGATCGAATTCACGCCCCCCCATGAAGCGCGCAGATGGTACAGCCTGACCAAGGGCGTTCACGTTCACCAGCACATCTCGCGCGGGGTCCAGTGGGACCGTAGCCCCCTGCACCGCCATGCAAACAACCCAAGTGCCCGTCGAGACCACCGAGAACGGCCCGCGCGCGCCCACAAGATAGGGATAAAGCGAGGCGTTTGAATCGTGTATCCCCACTGTCACTGGCGTCATCGGGGGTAGGCCCGTCCGATCCGCGATATCACGGCGCAGAACGCCCAGTTGCGTGTCAGGGCGGCGGGGCGGCGCAAATTTACCCGTCAGCCCCAATCGATCCACCAGAGCGGAAAATTCTCCGCGCCACGGGTCCCAAAGATCCGTATGGCAGCCCAGCGACGTGACATCGCAGGCCATTTCCCCCGTCAGCCGCCATCCCCAATATTGCGGGTATGTCAGGATATGGGCAATACGCATTCGCAAATCGGGCTGGGTCGACAGCATCCAGTGCAGTTGTGCGCCGAGGTTCATGCCACGCGCAAGCCGGGGTGATCCGGTCTGCACGAAATCAGGCCGCAGGGCATCGTATTCCGTGGCCACCGCGTGTGGGCCGTCATGTTCATAATCCAGCATCGGGGCAGCCAGTTCGCCAGCCTGGTCCAACAGAACGGCCGACGCACCGTGGGTTGTGACCGAAATCGCGTCCACCCCGTGCGTGGTCTGAAATGCAGTCAGATGGTGCAAGAAAAATTCCCAATGCCCTGACAGGTCGAAATGCGGCCATGGCGGGGCAATCTGCACGCGATTGGGGCGGGTGACAACAGCCACTTCCTGCAACGTGGCGGCATCTACCAGCGCAAGTTTCGCGTTGGTCTTGCCTATGTCGATAACGGCCACATGCCTCATGGCAGGTGGAACATGGGCACGAGTGGCGTGGCCACAGGTTCGTTACTTGGATGTGTGCGCATGATATCAGCCATATGCGCCCACCAGCGCTGCATGACCGGGTGCTGTGGCAGGTCGTCCATGTGGTGATCATCCTTGCGCCAGAGCACACCGAACAGGATCAGCGTGTCGGGGTCCAGATGTATGGAATAATCGCTGATACCTGCGTCTCGCAACAGCTCCACCAGTTCGGGCCATATGGCGTCGTGGCGGCGCTTGTATTCGTCCACCATTCCGGGATTGAGGTGCATCTTGAACGCGTATTTCTGCATCATCCCCTCCGGAACAGGCGGGGCAAGGCGATCACGCTGATCAACAGCACCCCGAGGAATATGCTCATGACAATTCCGGGCACATTCAACAGGCCAAAGCCGAATGTGACCATGCCCATGATGAACGCGGCCAGCACCACGCCCGGAATGCTACCCGCCCCACCGAGAATACTGACCCCGCCCAAGACGACCATGGTGACAACCTCCAACTCCCACCCCGTGGCGATGGACGGGCGCGTGGACCCAAGACGCGAGGTCAGGCAAACTGCCGCGATCCCCGACATCAGCCCTGTCATCAAAAACAGGATGAACCGCACCCGCGCGACCCGTATGCCCGAAAACTGTGCCGCCGTCGCGTTGTTGCCGATGGCATAGACCGCGCGGCCAAAGCTGGTGCGGTGCAAAAGCACCCAGTAGATGACCGCCAGCACGGCAAACAGCACCAGCTCGAAACTGAACACCCACCAGACATAGCCCTGCCCGAAGAAGGCGAATTCGGGCGGATAGCCGGTGAATGCCTTGTCCCCCAACACGATGAACGCAATGCCGCGAAACAGGCTCAGGGTGCCGATGGTCACAACGATAGACGGCAACCCCAACCCTGCCACCAGAAACCCGTTCACTGCCCCGCAGATCAAGCCAGTGCCCATGCCTGCCAGTACCAGAACCGGAACACCCGCGCCCGCCTGCATCGCAAGCCCCATCGCGGTCGATGCCAGCGCGATGATCGAGGCCACCGACAAATCAATCTCGCCTGCGATGATCAGCATGGCCATAGCAAAGGCGATCATGGCTTTTTCGGTGAAATTGAAGGTCGCATCCGACAGGTTCCACGCGTTCAGGAAAAACGGCGACATGAAACTGTTGGTGATGAAAATGGCAATCGCCACAGCGACGAGGATCGTTTCCCAACTGCGCAGCGCGCGCGCGGCGCGTGATTGCAAACGGTCTGGGATGAAGCGGGGCGGCGGGGTCACGGCGCGTCCACCTGTTTGAGAATGATCCGTCCCTTTTGCCGCCGCTGGGCGGCGTTGAAGACAACCGCCAGCACAATCGCGCTGCCTGAAATCGCCATCTGCCAGAAAGGTGAAATGCCCACGACCGGCAGTGCATTCTTGATGACGCCAAGAAACAGCGCGCCCAGCACGGCGCCAAAGATCGTGCCTGCCCCCCCGGCAATCGCAATCCCACCGATCACGCAGGCCGCAACCACGTCCAGTTCAAACCCGCGCGCGACATCGACATAAGCGACTGCGAAGCGTGCAACCCACAGATACCCGGTCAGCCCCGCCAGCGCACCCGAAATGACAAACGCCCAGAATTGTGTGCGCCCAACGTCCAGCCCGGTATAGACTGCGGCATGGGGATTGCCGCCGACTGCGTAAAACGCCCGCCCCAATGGCGTGCGCGTCAGGACTATCGCGAAAAACGCAATCGCGGCCAACGCAATCCAGCTCATCACGGGCAAGCCCAGCAGGATGGTGCGGGGAAAGGCCTTGAAGCTGTCGGTCATCTGGTGGGCATTCACCCATGCGCCGTTGGTCATGAGGAAAATGGATCCACGATAGATTGTCATCGTGCCCAGGGTGACGACAATCGACGGGATCGCCAGTTTCCAGACCAGCAGACCGTTGACCGCGCCCAAGGCACCGCCCAGGATCACACTGGCCAGCAGCACCAGTGGCAGCGGTACGCCCGCGCCATTCAGCAGCGCCGCGACCATGCCACACAGCGCCAGACTGGCCGCGACCGACAGGTCAATGCACTTGGTCAGGATCACGATCATCTGCCCGATGGCCAGCAAAATCAGAGGCGAGGTGTCGTTGAGCACATTCACCAGGCTGGCCGGGCGGATGAAGGCCGGAAAGCGCGCGGCGACAATGACCAGCAGGACCAGAATGGCCAGCCCCAGCAGGGCTTCGCGATGACGCAGGATTCTCACGCGGCCTCCGATATGCCGGCCGCGGCGCGGACAAGGGTTTCGGGGGTCATGCGCTCACCCGTGACCTCGTCGATGATGCGCCCTTCGCGCATCACGATCACACGGTCGGACATGCCCAACACTTCGGGAATTTCGGAACTGACCATGATCACCGCCAGCCCTTCGGCAGCGAGTTCGGCCATGAACTCATGCACTGCTGCCTTTGACCCGATATCGATCCCCTTGGTTGGTTCATCCAGAATGATCACGCGCGGACGCATCGCCAGCCATTTGGCAATGACGACCTTTTGTTGGTTGCCGCCCGACAGCAAGCCCAGTTCCTGATCCAGCGCTGCCGCGCGCAGGTCCAGCCGTTGCGTGTAATCCCGCGCCAGTTTGAATTCCCGAGCCAACCGCAGGAACCCCGCGCGACTGGTGCGGGAAAGTGACGGCAGGGTAATGTTCTGGAAAATCGGCAAGGCGCGGATGGCACCTTGTTTGCCGCGATCTTCGGGGACATAGACAATGCCCGCGGCAATCGCGTCATGGGTGGAGCGGATCACGCGGATATCCGCGCCAATGCGCACGGCCCCTTTGGACGGCCTTGTGATCCCGAACAAAGCCTGCATCAGTTCTGAACGCCCCGCGCCGACCAGACCATAGAAGCCAAGAATCTCGCCCCTGTGCAGGGTGAAGCCGATATCGGCGAATTCGGTCGGGTGATTGTATCCGGCGACTGTAAGGACAGGATCGCCAATGTTGCGGGCGCGCGACGGAAAAATCTGATCCACGCTGCGACCGACCATCATGTGCACCAACTGCCCTTCGGTCACATCAGAAATCGCCCCCTCGCCCACGAATTGCCCGTCGCGAAACACGGTGTAGCGATCGGCAATATGGTAGATTTCGTCGAATTTGTGGCTGATGAACAAAATGGCCTTGCCCTTGGCTTTCAGCGTTTCGACCAGATCGTAGAGCTCATGGATTTCCTTGTGGCTGAGCGCTGCTGTGGGTTCGTCAAGGATCACCACGCGCGCATCCGTGGACAGCGCGCGCGCAATCGCGACCAGGTGCTTGGAGGCAATCCCGAGATCACCCAGCCGCTGATCGGGGTCCAGATCAGACCCAATCTCGGCCAGCAGGCGCCGCGCGCCCTCGCGGATACTGCGCCAGTCCAGTAGCCCCAACCGCGTACGCGGCGCGTGCCCCAGCCAGATGTTTTCGGCCACTGACAATTCGTCGAACAATACAGTTTCTTGGTGAATGGCCGTCACGCCGGCGCGTGTCGCCGATTGTGCTGTAGGAAAGCGGACCGATTTTCCGTCCAGCGTAATCGTGCCTGCGTCGGGTTGGTAGATGCCCGTCAACACCTTCACGATGGTTGATTTGCCCGCCCCGTTTTCGCCAATCAGCGCCGTCACTTGCCCCTGATACAGGTCAAGCTGCACATCTTGCAGGGCTTTCACGCCGGGGAATGACTTGGAAATGCCGCGCAGCGACAGGACGGGGGGCATGAGACAGCACCTTTGGGGGGAAATATGCCCTGGCCGCGAGAAGGGTCGGCCAGGGCTGTGTTCGCGCCGATCAGAAGATTGACTTGAACTCTTCGATATTGGACGCGTCATAGGTGAAGGGGTCCGACATGGCCGCTTCATTGTTGTCGTCCAGCACTGCAGCGCCAATCCGCCCCATCGGGATCGAGGCCCCCGGCGCTGCTGTCGCGTTGCCCTTCAGCAAGTTGTAAGAAATCATCGTTGCGGCATACCCCAGATCAATCGGGTTCCAGATCGCAAAACTGATTGTGGCCCCCGACTCGACCGCACCCGCCATCTCCGACGGCAACCCCAGACCGGTGACGTTGATCTCTCCGATCTTGCCTGCGTCTGTCACGGCCTGCGATGCGGCCAGGATACCAACCGTCGTTGGTGCGATGATCGCTTTCAGGTCGGGATAGGTCGCCATCAGCCCTTGCGCTTCGCGATAGGATTTGTCGGCCAGATCGTCGCCGTAAACAGTCGCGACAAGATTGATACCGGGATAGTTCGGCAGCACCTTGGTGGCTTCGTCAATCCAGATGTTCTGGTTGGTGGATGTCGATGTCGCAGACAAGATCGCCACATCGCCGCCATCGGGCATATGGTCCGCCGCCAACTTGATGATCGTGTTGCCGATCAACGCGCTGGACGACGGGTTCAGATGCATTTGCCGCCCTTCCTTGGCCACACCCGAGTCCCAGGAGATGACCGTTATCCCGCGATCCATGGCGCGTTTCAGCGCGGGCGCGACAGCATCGGGGTCATTGGCGGAAATCGCAATCGCGTTCACGCCTTGGGCAATCAGGGCATTGATCACCTCGATCTGCCCTTCGGCAGTCGTGCTGGTGGGGCCAGTATAGATGATTTCCACCCCGCCCAGTTCGGCGGCGGCTTCCTCGGCCCCTTTGGCGGCGGCTTCAAAGAAACCGATGCCCAGCGCTTTCACAACCAGCGCGATCTTGACATCTTGTGCTGAGGCGGCTTGCGCAAGCATGGCGGTGGCAAGGGCGGCACTTACCAGTGTCTTTTTCAGAATGCTCATGTTTTCCTCCCGATGAGCAGTTGCATTTCCCCCGCTCAGGCATCGCCCGCGCGGTCCTCCCGTCGATCGACAGCACCTGTGCGCGCCACGATCAGCTTCACATCCGCCGCGTCCAGCATATTTGCGGCGCGGTCGTCGATCCCTTCATCCGTGATCACTGTGTGGATGCGCGACAGCGCACAAAGCAGCAGGCTGGAGCGCGCGGAAAACTTGGTGCTGTCAGCCAGCACCACCAGTTCATCCGCCTGTCCGATCAGCTTTTGCTCCGCCTGAACCAGCATGGGATCCCCTTCCATCAGGCCCAGCGGCCCCAGCCCCCGACAGCCCATGAACATGCGCCGCGCATAGAAATGACGGCTGCCATCTTCGTCAAAGGGCGACAGGATGATGTTCTGTTCGCGGTAAATCGCTCCTGCGGGCAACAGCACTGTGTTCTTCGAATGCTTCAGAAGATGTTCGGCAATCGGAAAGCTGTTGGTGAACACCTGCAATCGTCGCGCGGTCAGGGGGTGGACCATCTGGAACGTGGTGGTGCCGCCGTTGATGATGATCGCGTCGCCATCCCCGCACAAATCGACCGCAACGCGGGCAATCGCGCGTTTTTCAGCCAGTCGTATGCCCTCGTTCACGCTGAACGGGCGGGCATTGATGCCGACAAACTGCGCAGGCGCGATGGACTCCGCCCCGCCCCGCACGCGCCGCAGCTTTTTCTGAACGTGCAACGCCGCGATATCGCGCCGGATCGTCGCTTCGCTGGCCCCAGTCAATGTAACCAGATCGGCCACGGTCACGACGGGCCGGCCTTCGACAGTCGAGAGGATAATCCGGTGGCGTTCGCTTTCGTGCATCTTGTCCTCCACGGATATCAGTTTCCACTCAAATCACTCATTGTCAATCATTTTCGATCATAATGCGCATTTCTGCACTGCAGCATGATTGAAGTTGATTGTTACTGATTGACTTTCCCCGTCAGTTCGGCACATTTCCTGTAACTTGGGGACAGGAGGACAGCATGACCGCGCCCAGCAACCAACTGCAGAACCTTTGGGATGATGGCCGTGCCGCAACCATGAGCGAGTCGGAAAAACTGCTCTATCGTTCCAACCTGCTTGGGTCGGACAAGCGCGTTACCAATTACGGCGGCGGCAATACCAGCGCCAAGGTGATGGAGCGTGACCCCCTGAGCGGCGATATGGTCGAGGTGTTGTGGGTCAAGGGTTCGGGCGGCGACATCGGGTCTATCAAAATGGATGGATTTTCAACGCTTTACATGGCGAAGCTGCAAGCACTGAAAGGCCTTTATCGTGGGCTTGCGCATGAGGATGAAATGGTAGGCTATCTGCCGCACTGCACTTTCAACCTGAACCCGCGCGCGGCCAGCATCGACACGCCGTTGCACGCTTATGTCCCACGCAAGCATGTGGACCATGTGCATTCAGACGCAATCATTGCACTCGCGGCATCGGTCAATTCGCGCGATCTGACAGAACAGGTATTCGGGTCCGATATCGGCTGGCTGCCGTGGAAGAGGCCGGGCTTTGAGTTGGGCCTGTGGTTGGAAAAGCTGGCGATCGAAAACCCTCATATGCGCGGGGCCGTGCTGGAAAGCCATGGTTTGTTCACTTGGGCCGATGATGCGAAAGAGTGTTATCTGACGACGTTGGAGATTATCAACAAAGCCGCCGCATGGCTGGACGCGCAATCGCAGGGCAAACCTGCATTCGGGGGCGCGCGCGTTGCGCCCTTGCCTGCTGATCAGCGCCGCGCGGTTGCAGCGCGCCTTATGCCCGCCATTCGCGGACTGATCTCTGCGGACCGTCACAAAGTCGGGCATTTCGACGACAGTCCTGCGGTGCTGGATTTCGTCTGCTCGCATATGCTGGATACGCTTGCGCCGATGGGCACGTCCTGTCCTGACCATTTCCTGCGCACCAAGATCGCGCCGCTGGTAGTTTCCTGTAACCCCGAAGCTGTTGACCTGGATGCGACACTGTCCAGCCTGCCAGCGGCCATCGCTGCATATCGCGCTGATTACGCTGCCTATTACACCCGTTGCAAACATGGCGACAGCCCGGCGCTGCGCGACCCCAATGCAGTCGTCTATCTGGTACCCGGCGTGGGCATGATCACGTTCGCGCTGGACAAAGCCACGGCGCGGATTTCGGGCGAATTCTACGTCAACGCGATCAATGTCATGCGCGGGGCCAGCACGGTGTCCACCTATCAGGGCCTGGCAGAGCAAGAGGCCTTCGATATCGAATACTGGCTGCTGGAAGAGGCGAAACTGCAACGCATGCCCAAGCCCAAGGCCTTGGCGGGGCGCGTGGCGATGGTCACGGGTGGCGCAGGGGGCATCGGATCGGCAACAGCGGTACGTCTGTTGCATGAGGGGGCCTGCGTGGTGTTGGCAGATATCGACGGGACCGCCGCGCAGCAGGTGGCCGACGGGCTGGCCAAGGTCTATGGCGCAGATGTGGTGCGCAGCGTGGCGATGGACGTGACAGTGGAAGCGCAGGTTATTTCCGCCTTTGACCATGCGGCAGTCGAATTTGGCGGTATCGACATTCTGGTATCGAATGCCGGAATCGCGTCCTCTGCGCCGGTCGAGGAAACGACCCTCGCGATGTGGAATCGGAACATGGATATTCTGGCCACGGGCTATTTCATGGTCAGCCGCGAAGCGTTCAGGACGCTGCGCGCGCAAGGGATTGGCGGGTCGGTAATCTTTGTTGCGTCCAAGAACGGGCTGGCCGCCAGCCCAAATGCCAGCGCCTATTGCACCGCGAAAGCCGCCGAGATCCATCTGGCGCGATGCCTGGCGCTGGAAGGGGCAGAAGCAGGTATTCGTGTGAATGTGGTCAATCCCGATGCCGTCTTGCGGGGGTCCAAGATCTGGTCAGGCGAATGGCTGGACCAGCGTGCCAGCACCTATGGGACCGACAAGGGCGGGCTGGAAGAGATGTATCGCCAACGCTCGCTTCTGAAGCGCGCTGTCTTGCCCGAGGATATTGCCGAAGGCGTCTATTTCTTCGCCTCGGACCTGTCGGCCAAATCGACCGGCAATATTCTGAATGTTGATGCCGGCAACAAGGAAGCGTTCACGCGCTAGGGGGGATTATGACCAGAATCTATGATCTTGCGCGCGCAGAATTTGCCGATTGGGGCGTAGACACCGAGACGGCACTGACCGCGCTGGCGGCGATTCCCATCTCCGTCCATTGCTGGCAGGGCGATGATGTGGGCGGGTTCGAGCAGCGCAGCGGCACGTCGGGCGGCGGGATACAGGCCACAGGCAACCACCCCGGTCGCGCGCGCAACCCCGATGAATTGCGCGCGGATCTCGAATTCTCTTTCGCGCAGATCCCCGGCAAACATCGTGTGAACCTGCATGCTTTTTATCTGGACACGGACCAGACCCCGGACCGGGACCAGATCGAATATCAGCATTTCACGCCATGGGTGGACTGGGCGCGCGACAAAGGGTTGGGGCTTGATTTCAACCCGACCTTTTTCGCCCATCCGAAAGCGGACGACAACCTGACACTGTCGCACCCGAATGCGGGCATCCGTGATTTCTGGATCGAACATGGCCGCCGTTGCCGCGAGATAGCGGCGCGCATTGGCCAGGAACTCGGGTCAGCTGTCGTCAACAACATCTGGGTGCCCGATGGGTCAAAAGATACGCCTGTGGACCGCATGGCCGCGCGTCAAAGGCTGGAATCGTCGCTTGACGCCATGCTGGCGCAGCCCTTGCCCCGGTCGCAGATGCTGGATGCGGTCGAATCCAAACTGTTCGGCATCGGCGTGGAATCCATGACGGTCGGCAGTCACGAATTCTATCTGGGCTATGCGATTCGCAAGAACGTGGCGCTGTGTCTGGATATGGGCCATTTTCACCCGACAGAAAGCGTGGCCGACAAGCTGTCGGCAGTCGCCCTGTCAGTACCGGATATCTTGTTGCATGTTTCGCGTCCCGTGCGCTGGGACAGTGACCATGTGGTGGTGTTGAACGATGACCTGTTGGCCATGGCGCAGGAATTGGTGTTTGCCGACCTGCTGCACCGCACCCGCATCGGGCTGGATTTTTTCGATGCCACGATCAGCCGCACCGCCGCTTGGGTTATTGGCGTGCGCAATATGCAAAAGGCGCTGTTACGCGCATTCCTGTTGCCCCAGGCTCTGTTGAAAAAGGCCGAAGACCAGCTGGATTTCACAAGCCGACTGATCCTGAGTGAAGAAGCCCGCGATCTACCTTTCGCGGCGGTCTGGTCCGAATTTTGCGCGCGCGCCGAAGTCCCCAGCGGGCAGACGCTCTGTGCCGAACTGAACCGTTACCAGACCGAGGTCAGCAACCGCGCCGGGACCAAACCGCTCCGCGGCATTGGCACCTGATCGCGACGGCGGCATATAGTTCATGGTTCTTCTTTATGGCAGCCTCGTCTGGGCTGATGATTGAGGTCTTTCCCTCCGTCAGACAAGAGGCGACTGTGAAGGAAGACAGGCCACCCCGCTGCGTCAGCGCATCGTCGGGCGGCAATCCACGCGCTGCCGGGAACCGGGTTTGGCTTGGCGCGGCGGTCTTTCCTGTTGCTGAGTGCCCTCATGGGGGTCTACGGCCTCGTCTTGGGCGGGGCGCAACTGGTCACGGGCCGCTTGCCCGAGCATGTGGGGCGGTACTGGCCGAACCTTTGGGGGGGAGCGGGGCCGATATTACCCAGCCTGCATGGCGCGGCTCTGCCATCGGCATCTACCGTTTCTGGCGTGATCCTGATTCTGGCATCGGCGCGCTTGATGCCGCCTTCTGGTTCGTCGCCCTGTCCATGTTCGCCTCTGGCGCGCTGCTCTATGTCTGGGGCGAGGAAACCCTTCCGCGCCTGACTCCAGACAATATCACGACGAGCGGATGAAATCCCTGCACCGCGCGACGGAAACATGATATTCGTTCGTTTGAATGTTTCATTCCCATGATCGGATCAACCTGACATGACCTTGCTTGGCTTTGGCGAAACCCACCCCGACTATTCCGTAAAGGTGCTGAATGAACGCGAGGCCCGCGCAGGCGCGGGGATCTTGCTGTTCTTTGGGTTGATTGCCTTCATGACCACCTTTCTGACGGGCGACTTTACCCTCACGCGCATCGCCATTCTGGCCTTCGGGCTGGATTTCGCGCTGCGGGTGCTGGTCAGCCCGCGCTATGCGCCCAGCCTTGTGCTCGGTCGGTTCATGGTGCGCGGGCAGGTGCCGGAATATACCGGCGCGCCGCAAAAACGCTTTGCATGGGCGCTGGGGCTTGGGATTGCCATGATCATGTCAATCTGGGTCATCGGGCTGAATCAGGCGGGGCCGGTGGCCATTCTGGGCTGTCTGACCTGCATCATCCTGCTGTTTTTTGAAACAGCGTTTGGCATTTGTGTGGGCTGTAAAATCTACAATGCCATCTGGCCCGGACAGGCGCAGCATTGCCCCGGTGGTGTGTGCGACATCCGTGTGCGCGAGCCCATCCAGACGATCGGCAGGGGCCAGCTTGGTGCCGTGGTTGCGGTCGGGGTCATTATCGCGCTGGCCGTCCCGCAACTGGCGGCATTACCCGCGCCGCGCATGCCGGGCGCGATTGATCTGGCCTCTGGCGAGCGCGATTGCACGCCCCCTGCCTTTGCCGTGGCGATCGGCCATGAAGAGATGTGGAAGCTGCATAACGGGTGCAGCTAGGTCAGGCCAGAACCGCCAGGCCGACCCCGCCCAACGCGGCCAGGAGGACCACCAACCACGGCGGGGCTTTCCATACCATCAGCGCCGCGAAGCACACCAGCGCCAACGTGAAATCGCGCATGTCGCCAATGGCGCTGGTGAAGACAGGCGAATAGAGAGCCGCGCCCAATATGCCCACCACAGCCGCATTCGCGCCCTGCATCAGGGATTGCGCGGGTGCCATGGCGCGGAAGCGGTCCCAGAACGGCATCACGCCGACCAGCAACAGAAACCCCGGAAGAAAGATCGCCCCCAGCGCCAAAGCCGCGCCCGCAATGCCATTCGGCGCTGGCCCCAGCACGGCCCCCAGATAGGCCGCGAAGGTAAAGAGCGGCCCCGGCACCGCTTGCGCCGCGCCATATCCGGCAAGGAAATCATCAGGCGTGACCCAGCCGGTCTGCACAACCTCGGCCTGCAATAGCGGCAACACCACATGCCCGCCGCCAAAGACCAGCGCGCCTGCACGGTAGAAACTGTCGACCACCGCCAGCGCCTGGCTTTGGCCCGCGAGCAAGGGCAACAGGAAAAGCGCCGCAAAGAAGGTGACAAGTGCGCCAACTGCCACGCCGCGAGATACGGGCATCATGACATGCCCGCTAACAGGCGTGCCGGTCCCGCGCCCAAGGGCCAGCCCGGCCAGCCCCCCCAGCACAATCGCGCCGACCATCCCGAAAGCACCGGGCACAAAGGCCAGCACGGCCACAGCCCCCACCGCAATGGCCGCGCGTTCGCGGTCAGGGCACAAGTTCTTCGCCATACCCCAGACCGCCTGCGCGATGATCGTGACGGCGACAATCTTCAGCCCGTCCAACACACCCGTTCCCACAGGCCCCGCAATACTGGCCGCGCTCATCGCAAAGACCAGCAAGATCAGTGCCGATGGCAGCGTGAAGGCGACAAACGCCGCCAGCGCCCCCAGCCAGCCTGCGCGCATCATTCCGAGCGCGAATCCCACTTGCGATGATGCAGGGCCGGGCAGGAACTGGCACAATGCGACCAGATCGGCATAGGCATTATCATCCAGCCAGCGCCGCCGCGTGACCAGTTCATCCCGGAAGTAGCCCAGATGCGCGATGGGGCCGCCGAAGCTGGTCAGACCCAGCTTGAAGAAGGCGGCAAAGACCTCGGACGCTGTGCCCTGCACTGGTTGCGTTTCGTCTGCGTCAGTTTTGCCTGTCATTCTGTCCCCGCTTCGCCTTTGAGCTCGCGCACCCGCGCCACTGCCAGTCCGTCGCGTTCCATCATGACCGGCATCGGATTCAGCCCTTTCGGCGACAGCCGGTAGCTGTGTCCCGCCAATGCATCAATCATACATTGGCCGAAAGCCAGATACTGCACCGCGTGGTGCAGGATGTGCAGCCGGACCAATCCGGGCAGCAGATCATGATGCTCCGTCCGCGCGATCATGTGCCATCTATGTCATGTGTTATCGGCTTTGGATAGAACATGCCCTATCCAAAGGGTCAACGCCACAGCCTATCTGGGTTTTGTATCTGCAACCGAACCTGCCACGATCTCCGGTCATCCCGGCGGCGGAACTGGATCGTCCTGGTCCTGTCCGAGTTCTCTTTGCAGGCTTCGGCGGCAGAGCCCCGAATGATGTGCCCCCTGCCCTTCAACGGCTGGACCGCATAGGCAATGACATACCGGACAGGGCCGGATGACCTCGCATTCCGGCAATCCGGCGCTGAAATTGGCCATCATGCTACGGCCAGCGCGTCGGGGCTGCATATTCCACGGACCGAGGTAGCCCACATTGTTCCGGGTTCGAACATCTATCACCCCGGGGTTCAGGTCGAGAATCTTTTCCGATTGACAGAATCGTTACTTGGAAAATATATGACACCGATGACATGACATCGGTGTCATAGGCGAGCGACTATTCTGCTCACACTCCAAGGGGGAAGCGGATGTCAACGATATACGACGTTGCAGATCGCGCTGGCGTATCTGCGAAGACTGTTTCGCGCGTTCTGAATGGCGATGGCCCTGTTGGCGAAAAAACGCGCGCACGGGTTAATCAAGCGATCCGCGAACTTGGCTATGTGCCCTCACAGGCCGCGCGGATGATGCGCTCGAACAAATCCGGGTTGATCGGACTGATCACAGGGGCGATCTCGCGCAATGCCGAACCGACCGAACCCACTGGGCTGCCGGATCTGCATATCGTGCAAGGTATTCAGGCCCATATGGCCGCACAGGGCATGACGCTGATGATCGCCGATACCGGTGGCGCGCAAGACCGCGTGAAACCCTTGATCCAGACGTTTCAGGAACATCGGGTCGAAGGCTTGATCTACGTTGCCGATTACCACCGCGAGGTTGACTTGTCGGATGCTCTCGCCAGTTGCCCGGTGCATCTGGTCAATTGCTATGACGCAACAGGGCGCCCCTGCGTGCTGCCCGATGATCGTGGGGGCCAGCATGCATTGACGAAACGGCTTGTTGCGCATGGCCATCGTCGCATTGCCTATGTCACGCTTGACCGGGATATGGACGCGACGCGGTTGCGTTCTCAGGGCTACCGGGATGCGTTGGCGCAAGCCGGGATCGGTTTTGACCCGGCACTTCTGAACGAAGGGCACAAGCAAGAGGCACCCGATGCCAATGCCTGTCTGGCCCGCGCGATTGACCATCTGCTTGAGTTGTCGACCCCACCAACAGTGATCTGCTGCGGCAATGATGAAATGGCCTTGCGTCTGTATGGGCATCTGCGGCGGCGCGGGATGCGGGTTCCCGAGGAAATCTCCATTGCAGGCTATGACAATTACCGCGCCATCGCCGAGACGCTGTTTCCGCCACTGACCACAGTTGAACTGCCCTACCGCGTGATGGGCGAGCGCGTTGCCGCTAGGCTTCTGGCGCAAATCGCCTCTGGCACGCCACCTGTCGATGATCTGTGCGAACTGACCGCGTCACCTGTTGTCTGGCGAGACTCGGTCACAGCCATCCAAACCTGAATTCAGTCTCAAAAGGGAGGACACCATGAAACTGAGGTATCTTGTCGCCTGTACAGCGGCGGCGCAAACTCTGACCATTGGCGCAGCATTCGCGCAGACCCCTCTGACCATGTGGTATCATGGCGCGGGCAACGAGGTCGAAAGCGCCATCATCAATCAGATCGTGGCCGATTTCAACGCCAGCCAGTCAGACTGGTCCGTCTCCCTCGAAAGCTTCCCGCAAGGGGCTTACAACGACTCTGTCGTCGCCGCGGCGCTTGCAGGCAATTTGCCCGACATTCTGGATGTGGACGGCCCTGTCATGCCCAACTGGGCTTGGGCGGGATACATGCAGCCCCTGCCGCTGGACGAAGCCGTGATCGCGGATTTCCTGCCGGGCACCAAGGGCTATTGGGATGGCCAGCTTTATTCCATCGGACTTTGGGACGCCGCCGTGGCGCTGGTCACACGTCAATCCACGCTGGATACGCTGGGCCTGCGCACCCCGACGCTGGCAGAGCCGTGGAGCGGTGAGGAATTCATGGCCGCCCTCGATGCGGCCAAGGCCGCTGGCAACTGGGACTACGCTTTCGATCCCGGTATGGCCTGGACCGGGGAATGGTACCCTTATGCCTTCTCGCCCTTCCTGCAAAGCTTCGGCGGCGATATTGTCGATCGCAGCACCTATCAGAGCGCCGATGGTGTGCTGAATGGTGATGCGGCCATGGCGTTCGGGGAATGGTGGCAATCGCTGTTCACGGGCGGCTTTGCGCCGGGCACCAGCCAGGACCCCGCAGCGCGCGACAATGGCTTCATCGAAGGGCGCTATGCGTTTTCGTGGAATGGCAACTGGGCCGCACTGAATGCGCTGAATGCATTCGACGACACCCTGTTCCTGCCTGCGCCCGATTTCGGCAATGGCCCGAAAATCGGCGCGGCAAGCTGGCAGTTCGGGGTTTCCGGCACATCCCAGCACCCCGAAGGCGCAGCGGCCTTTATCGAGTTTGCCTTGCAGGACGAATACCTTGCGGCCTTCTCGAATGGAATCGGCCTGATCCCCGCCACGGCCTCTGCCGCTGCAATGACCGAGAACTATGCCGAAGGTGGTGCGATGGCCGTATTCTTCGCGTTGAGCGAAGCGCAAGCACTCGTGCGCCCTGTGACACCGGGCTATGTCGTGCAGGCCAAGGTGTTTGAGAAAGCCCTGGCTGACATCGCCAATGGCGCGGATGTGGCCGATACACTGGATGCTGCAGTCGACGAGATCGACGCCGATATCGCGCGCAACAGCGGCTACGGCCACTAAGCCTCTATCTGCGCGCCTGCAACAAGGCGCGCAGACCCTTTCCCACTAGCAGGAAAAGGCACTCCCATGTCCTCGAAACTGACCACATCAAACCGCGCAGGCTGGGCCTTCGCGGCACCGGGGATCGTGTTGATCGCGACCTTCATCATCGTGCCGTTTTTCTTTGCATTCGCGTTATCGCTGACCAACCAGCGGCTGATTTCACCCAACCCCACGCAATATGTGGGCTTGCAGAATTACCGCGACATGCTGTCGTTGTCTGTGCTGCAGCTGGCGCCTGAGCGCGACGCTGCAGGTCAGATCCTGCGCGACGCGGACGGAACGCCGAGTTATCCCCGCGTGCGCGACATCACCCGCAACCCCGATTTTCCGCAATATCGCGGCATGCGCGAATGGTTCCGTGTGCATCTGGGCGACACGGCGCATGTTGTGATCGCGCGCGACGTGGTGTTCATGAAGGCGCTGGTCAACACGGTCACTTTCGTTCTGGTCGTGGCACCTGTTCAGGGTGGTCTGGCGCTGATCCTTGCGCTTCTGGTCAATCAGAAACTGCGAGGGATCACGGTGTTCCGGGCGGTGTATTTCATGCCCGTGGTCGTGTCGATCGTGGTCGTGTCGCTCTTGTGGCGGTTCATCTATTCTCCTGATGGGGGCTTGCTGAACAACCTTCTGTCGGGGCTTACCTTCGGGGCATTCCAGCCCGTCAACTGGCTGGGCAATCCCGACACGGCGCTGCCTGCGATCATGGGCATGTCGATCTGGCAGGCTGTCGGCTTTCATATGGTGATCTGGCTGTCGGGCCTGCAAACCATCAGCCCCACCCTGTATGAAGCAGCCGAGATCGAGGGCGCGTCGAAATGGCAAACCTTCCGCTATGTGACATGGCCGGGCTTGCGGCATACGGCGGTGCTGGTGCTGATCGTGATCACGATGCAGGCCTTCGCACTGTTTGCCCAGATCGATGTGATGACGCGCGGCGGCCCGCTGGACAGCACACAAACACTGGTCTTTCAGGCGGTCGAGCGTGGGTATGGCAAACAGGACATCTCCGGCGGGGCGACCATCAGCGTGGTGTTGTTCCTGATCGTGCTGACCATCTCGCTGGTGCAACGCTGGCTGACCAGAGAAAGGGCATAAGATGGCTGTCATTTCCCCCGACAATCACGGCTTGCGGCTGGCTGTGCGCTATGCCGTGCTGGTGCTGATCGCGATCATTTTCGTCTTTCCGCTGGTCTTCATGGTCATGTCCAGCCTGAAACCCGACCAGCAATTGTTGGCCGACACATCCAGCCTGCGGGCGTTCCTGCCGGTGGGCGATGTCAGTCTGAACAATTACAGCAAGGCATTCCAGCGCGCGCCAATCGGGTTGTTCGTGTTCAATTCGGTGCTGGTCACAGGACTGACCGTGCTGTTGTGCCTGCTGGTCTGCTCCATGGCAGGGTTTGCCTTCGTCTATTTGAACTGGCGCGGGCGCGACCTGTTCTTGTCGGTGATCCTTGCCACACTGATCGTGCCGTTTGAAACCATCGCCATTCCACTTTTGCTGCTGGTGTCGAAACTGCCCTGGATCGGCTGGGAGGGCGTCACGATTGGCTGGCTCAACAGCTACCGGGTGCAGATCATCCCTTGGATCGCGGATGCGCTGACGATCTTCCTGTTTGTCCAATACTTCAAGGGCCTGCCGCGCGAGTTGATCGAAGCCGCGCGCGTTGAAGGGGCGACATGGTTCCAGATCTACTGGCGCGTGGTCATGCCCCTGTCCGGCCCGGTGCTGGCGACGGCCGCAATCCTGAAATTCCTCGTCATGTATAACCAATACCTGTGGCCCCTGATCGTGGTCCAACAGGAGCAATACCGCCCTGTCATGGTCGGGTTGCAATACTTCTTCCAACTCAACATCGCCTGGGGCGAGGTCATGGCGTACCTGACCATGATCACTGTGCCGGTGCTGGCCTTCTATCTGGCCTTGCAGCGCGCCTTCATCGCCTCGATCGCGTCAACTGGTGTGAAAGGATAACCGACATGGTTCTCGCTCTCGAACAACAATGGATCTGGGATAGCTGGTATGCCCATGATGGTGACAAGTGGCATGTCTTCTTTCTGAAAGCCGACAAATCCCTGATTAACCCTGAGCTGCGGCATTTCAATGTGACGCAGGGCCATGCGGTCAGCGACGATCTGGTGAATTGGGATCATCTGGGCACTAGTCTGGCCCCCGCACCCGGCCCGGCCTGGGACGATTTCACTACATGGACCGGGTCCGTGGTGCGCGATGATTCAGGGCTGTGGCATCTGTTCTACACGGGCACATCCAAGGCCGATGAGGGCCTGTATCAGCGCATCGGTCATGCCACGTCGGACGATCTGCACAACTGGCAGCGCGCGGGCGATGGCCTGTGTCTGGACCTGACCGGACCAACTGCCGCTGCCTACGAGGCTGATCTCGCCAAGGGCTTCTGGCATGACCGCGCCATGCGCGACCCTTGGGTCATGCGCGACCCGGACGGAAAAGGCTGGCTGATGTATTTCACGGGCCGCGCGCCGGGGATTGCCGAGCCAAATGCAGGTGGCGCGATCGGCTTTGCCACATCGGATGACCTGATGACATGGACCCTGCAACCGCCTGTCTTTGTCGGCGGCTACGGGCAACTGGAAGTGCCGCAGGTGTTCGAGGTCGCAGGCCGCTGGTATTGCCTGTTCTGCACCGCTGCCGAGCATTTCTCCAAAGCGCAGGCCGCAGCGATCCCCGCTGGCCCTGTCACGGGCACCCATTACCTGATCGGCGATAACCCGCGCGGGCCGTGGACCATTGCGCCGGGACCGTTTCTGGACGGTGCGCTGCCCTGCCGTCGCTACGCGGCGCGGATTGTTGAAACCGACGCAGGTTTGCGCATCATGGGGTTTGCCGACAGGGGCGCGGATGGGCAGTTTCAGGGCGTCATCCTAGATCCAGAGCCTGTCGAAGTGCTGGAAGATGGCCGGCTGATCGTACGCGCCCACCCTCAGGCGGCGGAGTAGGACCATGGCTGACGTGAGCTTGAAAGAGATCCGCAAATCATATGGTGCGGTTGATGTGATCAAGGGCGTGGATATCGACATCAAGGATGGCGAATTCTGCGTCTTTGTCGGCCCGTCGGGCTGCGGCAAATCCACGCTTTTGCGCATGATCGCTGGGCTGGAGGATATCTCGGGCGGCACGCTGTCCATTGGCGGGCGCGTGGTCAATGACATCACCCCCAAAGAGCGCGGCGTGGGCATGGTGTTCCAGTCCTACGCCATATTTCCGCACATGACCGTGCGCGAGAATATCGCCTTTGGCCTGACCATTTCGGGCGCGTCAAGGGCCGAAAAGGACGCCAAGGTGCAGGACGCCGCGCGCATCCTGCAAATGGAACATCTGCTGGACCGTCGCCCCAGCCAGTTATCGGGCGGGCAACGCCAGCGCGTCGCCATTGGTCGCGCCATCGTGCGCAAGCCCAATGTGTTTCTGTTTGATGAGCCGCTCTCGAACCTCGATGCTGCGCTGCGCATGGACATGCGCATGGAAATCGGCAAGCTGCACCGCCAGCTTGATGCGACGATGATCTATGTGACACATGATCAGGTCGAAGCGATGACCTTGGCCGACAAGATCGTGGTGCTGAAGGAAGGCCACGTCATGCAGATAGGTGCGCCGATGGATCTGTATCACAACCCCGAAAACCTGTTTGTCGCAGGGTTTCTGGGTGCTCCATCCATGAACTTTCTGACCGTGGATGTGCTGGATGTGCAAGGGCAGGAAGCGAAAGTTGCGCATCCTGCGATGGACCCCGTTGTGCTGAACACCAAGGGCCGCGCCATCATCAAAGGCAGCCATGCCGTGATGGGGCTGCGCCCGCAATACCTGTCAGCAGATGGCAAGGGCGCGGGACTGGTCGAGGGCAAGGTTGTGGTCGCCGAACGGCTGGGCAGCGAAACCGTGGCCGATCTGGTGCTGCGCGACGGCACCAACCTGATGGCGACCTTTTCAGAAGATCGCGTCTTCACCCCCGATCAGGCCGTCGCGCTGCGCTTCGACCCCGCAGCGGCGCATCTGTTCCCGCCCGAGGGCTAGGCCTTCAGCGTGGTCGGGCACACGGCCTGCGGATACGAAGTGGCGCAGTCTCAGTCGGGTCTTTGCCCTTCGCGTCACACGCCCCCGCCCCCTCAATCAGTGTTGTCCGAATATCCCTTTGCCTTGAGCTCATCGCTCAGATCAACCGAGCCACCTCTGGCCATCGACCGTCTATCGTCTTGCACGGCCTGTTCGCGGGCGGATTTCAGGGACGGGATGACACGCGGGCCAAGGGTTAAGTCTTGCTGCCCGATGAGATCACCCCAAATTTCAGCACAGCACCGGGACCGCTTTTGCAAATTGTTCGAAAACCGGACCGCAGGGCAAACCGGCAGATAACCAGCATGGCAAGTGAACTCATAAGATGAATGGCGCACCCAAGCGGTAGAAGATGAGAACTGGCAAGTTGTTTTAAAACGATAGGTTACGGTGGCAGGAATTTGGTTGAGTGCCTTAGGGCTGCGAGATCATCGCTAGGAACGTCGACTGGCCCCGCGCCGCTCGAAATCGGCCGAGTTTGAGTCCCCCGAGCTCGCCTGTCGCGACGACGAGATCCCGTTCTGGGGAACAGGGCCTCCCCCTCGGGCTCGTCGGGGCGGGCCGCCAAGTTACCTCTGTCTCAAATCCTACCGCACCTTCGGAACCGCTCAGTTCCAAATCGACGGCCGCTCGCGAAGTGCATGGCTGAGAATGCGTGATTTGAACCGGCCCTTATTTAACAGGTCGCTGAAATAGTCCCCGAGCCGGAACGCTGTCCCTTCATTTGGGC
>JAFIEL010000125.1 GCA_020832585.1 Natronohydrobacter sp.
ATGCCTCTTGCATCCAGAGCGGCGCGTCCAGCGCGACCACGGGCAAGGGCAGGAAAAGCCCGATCCACAGACCGGCAAGCCCCGCTGTGACGCCGCCTGCCAGACCCGACAGCGCCCAGCCTGAAACCCAGCCGCGCAGCCGCCCCTGTCTGCCGGGTTCAGGCGCGGGGTCCGGTCTTGCCCCCGCGATGATACGGGCGCGCAATTCAGGCGACAGATCGGGCGCTTCCGCGCGGGCCGCGTCCAGAAAGGCCGCAAGCGGATCAGCTTCGCGGCGGTCATTGTGCTCAGACGTCATCTTCATACCCCAATGCTTCGCGCTCGCCCGCCAGAATGGCGGTGAGCCGCCGTTTCCCCCGCGCCGTCAGACTTTCCACGGCCTCGACCCCTACCATTAGGATGGCGGCGATCTCTGGGTTGGACAGCCCCTCGAGATGCCGCAGGATCACCGCCTCGCGCTGCCGCTCCGGCAAGTTCAGCAGCGCCGCTTCCAATGCGCGGGCCCGCGCGGCGCGCATCAGCCGCGCATCCTGACCAAGCGCCGGGTCCGGCAGATCCGGCAATTCCGGCACCATCGGCCTGCGCCGCCGCAAGCGGTCCGTGCACAGGTTCCGCGCCACCCGGAACACCCAGGTCGAGGGCTCGGCCAGTCCGGCCTGCCAGTCCGGCGCGATCTTCCACAGCCGCAACATGGCTTCCTGTGTCACATCCTCGGCCTCTTCGCGACTGCCCAGCATCCGCGCTGCATAACGCAACACGCGCGGCGCAATCAGATCCGTCAGCGCCGCCGCCGCTGACGGATCGCCCGCGACAACCCGGCCCAGCAATGCCGCCTGTTCACTGCCTTCGTTCACGCCCTGCAGCACTGCCAGTTTCCCGCCGTCTTGCAGGGTGGGTGTGAACCCACCCTACCTGTCCACTCAACGCTGGCGATGCCGTTCCATCCGGTGCTCGCCCCGCATCCCGCGCCTTTGCATATGCTCGGCCGCACGGGTGCGAAAGGCGTCATATTCCTCTGGCGTGATCACACCATCGGAATCCGCGTCGATCCGCGCGAACAGCCGCGCCTGCATCATCTCGCGGCGCGCCTCGCGCCGTTCGGTGACATAGGCTTGCAACCCGGCGCGCAGGGCATCCTCATCCAGCTTGCCCTCGGCATCGGCTTCCTGCATCAGCCGCGTGATCATCTGCTCGCGCATCTGGCCGCGCGGATCGGCAAGGGCTGCCTGAAAATCCTCCAGCGTCACCTGCCCGGTGCCATCAGCGTCCATCGTCTCGAACCCCGGCAGCATGGCGCGGTCCTGTCCCATGCCGCGTGCTTCTGCCAGTGCAGGCAGCATCAGGACAGCGCAGGCGCCAAGGATCATGTGAATTGGTCGTGTCATCTGTCTTTCTCCTGTCAGATGGGGCTGGCTTGCGCCCCGGACATGACATCAAACGCCCCCTGCGCGCAGTTCCGTCGCAAGATTTCGCCAAGGATTGCGGCATGGTGCCGCAAATCGAACATCGCGGGTATCATTTTTCCAAACCCGGCATATATCGGACGCTCTGAATGACAGGAACGCGCCATGACCCTTGCTGAAACCAGCTACAAGTCCGAAACTCGCGATGATCGCCCCCTGGCCCCGGCCGTCCTGCGCGGTTTGCGCTGCAAATGCCCGGCCTGTGGCGAGGCATCTATGATGCAGGGCTTTCTGAAAGTGGCCGAGGCCTGCCCGTCCTGCGGCGAGGATCTGAGCCACCAGCGCGCTGATGATGGCCCGGCCTATCTGACCATGCTTGTCACGCTCAAGACCGTCACGCCGCTGATGGTCGCGTCCATGTTCATATGGGATCTGCACCCGGCTGTGCTGTTTTCGCTTTTCGCCACAATGCTGATCGCACTTTCCCTGTTCCTTCTTCCCCGTTTCAAGGGCATGATCGTCGCAATCCAATGGTCGCGCCGCATGCACGGGTTCGAGGGGAAGGATGCAAGACAGCACTGACAAGACTGCCATCCGCGACGCCGCCACGATCCTGCTGATCCGGGGCACCGGTCCAGAGGCGCGTGTCCTGATGGGCCAGCGCGGCGCGAAAGCGGCCTTCATGCCCGACAAGTTCGTCTTTCCTGGCGGCGCTGTCGATGCAGATGACGCGATCATCCCGCTCGCGCACCCCATGCCTGCGCCCTGCATCGCGCGTCTGGCACAGGGCCACTCCCAGCCCCATGCGCTTGCTGTCGCGGCCATTCGCGAGTTGTGGGAAGAAACCGGGCTGATCCTTGGCACCCCCGGCGACTGGCCCGACGCGCCCACCGACTGGCAGGGATTCGCCGCCAAGGGGCTGATCCCCGATGCCAGCCATCTGCATTACATCTTCCGCGCCATCACCCCGCCGGGACGCCCGCGCCGTTTTGATGCACGTTTCTTTCTGGCGCAGGCCGACGCGATCACAGGCGACCCCGACGATTTCTCAAGCGCCTGCGATGAACTCAGCCATCTGCACTGGGTGCCGCTGCGCGAGGCTCGGCGGCTGAACCTGCCCTTCATCACAGAGGTCGTTCTGGCAGAGGCACAGGCCCATATCGAGGGTGAGGAGCTTGCGTCTTCGGTGCCGTTTTTCGACAATTCGACGGATGAATCAATCTTCCGTCGCATCGCATGACCCAGGCACCCGCCTTTCCATGGAAATCCTATATCTGGGCGCTGGTGGCCATTGTGCTCATTGCCGCCGCGCCCGTGTTGTCAGGCTTGCTGGCCAGCGAAATCGCGTCGTCGCATGAGTGCAGGCTGAACGAGGCCAGAGCGCATTCCTGTCTTGTCCTGGGCATTGATGTCGGGGGTTTGCTGTATGTCATGTTCGTCATGACATGGTTCGGCATGCTGACCTTGCCGATTGGCGCGATGGCGCTTTCAGGACTGATCATCGCGCTGGTGCTGCATCTGATCCGTCGCTGGCGTCAGAACCGGGCCTGACGGACGATCTGGCCTTACCATCATGTTGTCGCTGGACATATCCCCCCTGTTTCGGCACTGATAGCGGTAAATCGTTCCATTTTGGTGCCGCGAACCGGAACGCATGGGAGGAAACAGCGCATGACGCAACCCAAACTGAACCTGTCGCCACAGGTCTCAGACGAGGTCCGCAAGACAACCTGTTATATGTGTGCCTGCCGCTGCGGCATCAATGTGCACATGAAGGGCGGCAAGGTCGCCTATATCGAAGGCAATCGCGATCATCCGGTGAACAAGGGCGTGCTTTGCGCCAAGGGGTCTGCGGGCATCATGCAGCACCTGTCACCCGCTCGCTTGCGTGCGCCCCTGAAACGTGTCGGCCCGCGCGGATCGGGTGAATTTCAGGAAATCAGCTGGGACGAAGCGCTGCAGATCGCGACCGACTGGCTGAAGCCCTTGCGCGCAACTGCGCCCGAAAAGCTGGCTTTCTTCACCGGCCGCGACCAGTCGCAAAGCTTCACCGGCTGGTGGGCGCAGGCCTTTGGCACCCCCAACTGGGCCGCGCATGGGGGTTTCTGTTCGGTCAACATGGCCGCAGCGGGCATCTACACGATGGGCGGGTCATTCTGGGAATTCGGCCAGCCCGACTGGGACCGCACCAAACTGTTCCTGATCTTCGGCGTGGCAGAGGACCATGACAGCAACCCGATCAAGATGGGTCTGGGCAAACTGAAAGCACGCGGCGCGCGGGTGATCGGTGTGAACCCGATCCGTTCGGGCTACAATGCCGTGGCCGATGACTGGGTCGGCATCACGCCCGGAACAGACGGGCTGTTCATCCTGTCGCTGGTGCATGAATTGCTGAAAGCGGGCAAGATCGATCTGGGCTATCTGATCCGCTACACCAACGCCCCCTATCTGGTGAACGCCCATGACGGCCCAGAAAAGGGCCTGTTCCTGCGGGGCGAAGATGGCAAGCCACTGGTCCGCGACCGCCGCACTGGTCAAGCGGTCGCTTGGGACAAGCCCGGCATCTCGCCCGATCTGGGCAATGGGGTCGAAATCGGCGGTCTCACGCATCTGCCGGTGTTCCGCCATCTGGCCGACCGCTACCTGTCTGACGACTACGCACCCGAGGCTGTGGCCGAGCGTTGCGGCATCCCGGCCCCCCGCATCCGCGCCATTGCCGCCGAGATCGCGCGCGTGGCCTTTGACGAAGAAATCACCATCGACCAGCCCTGGACCGATTTCCGCGGCGTCACACATGACAGAATGGTGGGCCGCCCGGTCGCCATGCATGCCATGCGCGGGGTTTCGGCCCATTCCAACGGTTTCCAGACCTGCCGCGCGCTGCACATGCTGCAAATCCTGATCGGCAGTATCGAAACACCGGGCGGTTTCCGCTTCAAGCCCCCCTATCCGAAACCGCCCGAAGCACACCCCCGGCCCCATGCCGGATACGCCCCCGGCCAGCCCCTCGACGGCCCGCATCTGGGCTATCCGCTGGGGCCGGAACATCTGCTCATCGATGATGACGGGCAGCCCAAACGCATCGACAAGGCCTTCTCTTGGGATGCGCCCATGTCGCCGCATGGCATGATGCATATGGTCATTTCGAACGCCCATGCAGGCGATCCTTACCAGATCGACACGCTGTTCCTCTATATGGCGAACATGGCGTGGAACTCGTCGATGAACACCTCTCAAGTCATGGAGATGCTCACTGACCAGAACCCGGATGGCAGCTACAAGATCCCGCGCATCATCTACTCAGACGCCTATAGCTCCGAAATGGTGGCCTTCGCCGATCTGATCCTGCCCGACACCACCTATCTGGAACGCCACGACTGCATCTCACTCCTCGACCGCCCGATCTGCGAGGCCGAAGCCTTGGCCGACAGCATCCGCTGGCCCGTGGTGCAGCCCGACCGCGATGTGCGCCCCTTTCAGTCGGTTCTGCTGGACCTTGGCGCGCGGCTTGGCCTGCCCGGCATGATCAAGGAGGACGGGACGGCAAAGTTCAAGGATTACGCCGACTACATCACCAATCACGAACGCCGCCCCGGTGTCGGCCCGCTTGCAGGGTTCCGGGGCAATGGCACAGGCCAGGGGCGCGGCGCCCCCAATCCCGACCAGATCAACCGCTATATCGAAAACGGCGGCTTCTGGATCGACCACATCCCCGAAGAGGCGCAATTCTACAAACCCTGGAACGCCGCCTATCAGGACTGGGCCGTGGCGCGCGGCCTCTATGACAGCCCGCAGCCCTATCTGTTCAACCTCTATTCGGAACCCATGCGCAAGTTCCAGCTTGCCGCCGAAGGCCATGGCCACCGCCAGCCGCCCGAGCATTTACGCGCACGCCTGATCCAGACCATGGACCCGCTGCCGCTCTGGTATCCGACCTTCACCGATGCCGATACCGACCCTGCCGATTATCCGCTCCACGCGCTCACCCAACGCCCGATGGCGCATTATCATAGCTGGGGCAGTCAGAACGCATGGCTGCGGCAAATCCACGGCCATACGCCGCTCTATGTCTCGGGCGATCTCTGGACCGAACACAAATTCGCTGAGGGCGACTGGGCCACGCTCACCTCACCGCATGGCAAGATCACCTTGCAGGTGGTGCGCATGGACGCGCTCAACCCGCGCACGGTCTGGACATGGAACGCTGTCGCCAAACGGCGCGGTGCATGGGCGCTCAGTGAGCAAGCCCCAGAGGCCACCAAAAGCGCGCTCCTCAACCATCTGATCCATGAACTTCTGCCCCCCAAGGGAGATGGACTCAGATGGGCCAATTCCGATCCCGTCACCGGACAGGCCGCATGGTATGACCTGCGCGTGCGCATCGAGAAAGCCCCCGAAGGCCAGAGCCTCAGCTATCCGGCCCACCCGGCACAAGCCTCGCCCGTGCCCAAAGCCCCGCAAGATATCACCCATCAGGTCAAAGCTTGACCCCATGTTTCATCTTGCCAAAAATACTCAACACACCCCCGCCCCCAGCCTGACGCCAGAGGGTCGCCCAACATGACAACACTGCCCACCACAACCCAGAAAAAGCTCGGTCTGGTCATCGACCTCGATACCTGTGTCGGCTGTCATGCCTGCGTGATCTCCTGCAAGGGCTGGAATACCGAAAACTACGGCGCGCCACTCTCGGACCTCGACGCCTATGGCGGTGAACCCGAAGGCACCTTCCTCAACCGCGTCCACACATTCGAAGTGACCCGCGACACCGCGCCCCCGATGGTCGTGCATTTCCCCAAATCCTGCCTGCATTGCGACAATGCGCCCTGCGTCACCGTCTGTCCGACCGGGGCCAGCTACAAGCGGCAAGAGGACGGGATCGTTCTGGTCAACGAATCCGCCTGTATCGGCTGCGGGCTTTGCGCCTGGGCCTGCCCTTATGGCGCGCGGGAAATGGATGGCGCGGAAAAGGTGATGAAGAAATGCACCCTCTGCGTGGATCGCATCTATAATGAAAACCTGCCAGAGATAGACCGCGAGCCCGCCTGCGTGCGCACCTGCCCTGCGGGCGCGCGCCATTTCGGGGATTTCGCAGACCCGGACAGTAATGTGTCCAAGCTGACCCGCGAGCGTGGCGGATTCGACCTGATGCCGGAACAGGGCACCGCGCCCGTCAACAAATACCTGCCCCCGCGCGGGCGCGATACGCTGGACATGCCTGATCTGGCCAGCATGTGCGACCCCGCCCCCGAAAACGCCAAGGGTTTCCTCGGCTGGCTCGACCGCGCGCTGGAAAGGCTCTGAACCATGCATCCCGCCCCCTCTCTCATCCTCTTCACGGTCCTTTCGGGCATCGGTTTCGGCCTTCTGGTTTGGCTGGGCCTTGGTCTAAGCGCCCCTGTCGGCCTTGCGGCTTTCATCCTCTTCGGGCTGGGCTATGGTCTGGCCGGTGCGGGCCTGATCGCGGCGGCCTTCCACCTTGGCCACCCAGAACGCGCGCTCAAAGCCTTCACGCAGTGGCGCTCAAGCTGGCTCTCGCGCGAAGCGGTGCTTGCCACGGCCACAATGGCCGTCATGGCCCCCCACGCGGCAAGCTCGGCTTTCGCAGCAACGCCCCTGCCGCTCTTCGGCTGGCTCGGCGCGGCCCTCGCCCTTGTCACGATCTTCGCCACAGCCATGATCTACACCCAGATCAAGGCCGTTCCGCGCTGGCATCACTGGTCCACCCCGCCGGTTTTCGTCCTTGCAGCGCTTGCAGGCGGCGCGATGCTGGCCGCGCAAACGACCCTCGCGCATTTTCTGATGCTCGCCCTCGCAGCCGCCATGGTCGCCCATTGGATCGCGGGCGACAAACGCTTCGCGCAATCCGGCAGCACGACCGGCACGGCAACCGGCCTTGCGAGCCTGGGCCGCGTCCGCCTGCTGGAACCGCCTCATTCCGGGCGCAACTATCTATTGCGCGAAATGGTCCATGTCGTTGGCCGCAAGCACGCCCATAAACTGCGCCTGATCGCCCTCGGCTTTGGCGCGATCTTCCCCGCGCTCCTGCTGATGCTGCCCGCAAGCTACGGCACGATTGCCCTTGCGCTGATTGTACATCTGACCGGCATGACCGCCCAGCGCTGGCTCTTCTTTGCAGAAGCCGAGCATGTCGTGGGGCTCTATTACGGCAAAAGGTGACGCGCGTGCAGCAACACGGCGCGCGAGTCCGAATGTCCCCGTCCGAAACCTCTGATGTAATGGCAAAGAACCTGCCAGAAATGATCGACCAGCTTTCCCCCAGAGGTCAGACGCAGGCGATGGATACACGCAGCACCCAGTCCACGCCGGGCGGTTTCCTCAAAGGCAAGCTCTGATCCAGGCAACGCGGGCTTGCGCTTTTCGCCCTGACAGGCCACAGCGGCAGCGCAGGCCCGGACGACACAGGACAAGATGCGCGACCACGGTGGCAATATCGACGCAGCCAAGGCCCGGTATGGCGGGACCGACTGGATCGACCTCTCGACCGGGATCAACCGCCAGCCCTATCCGCTGCCGCCGCTGCCTGCCGCCGTCTGGACCGACCTGCCCACGCGCAGCGCACAGGACGCGCTGATCCGTGTGGCGCAAACGGCCTTCGCGACCAGCGCGCCGATGGTCGCTCTGCAAGGCGCACAGGCCGCGATCCAGATCCTGCCCTATCTGGCGCAACCGGGCGATGCGCGAATTCTCACGCCCACCTATAACGAACATGCCGCCGCATTGCGCAGCGCAGGTTGGGAGGTGTCTGAAGTCACCACCCTCGCCGCTCTGGAGGGTGCCGATCTGGCGGTGATCGTGAACCCCAACAACCCCGACGGGCAGCATCATGACCCGGAAACCCTGCGCGCCCTCAGCACCAAAGTCACGCGCCTGATCGTCGATGAAAGTTTCGCCGATGCCGACCCGACCCTCTCTGTTGCCGCGCATGCCAGCGACAGGCTGATCGTGCTGCGCTCCTTCGGCAAATTCTGGGGTCTGGCCGGTCTGCGCCTTGGTTTCACGCTGGCAGGCCCTCAAACTATTGCCCGGATCGCAGACCATGCAGGCCCGTGGCCGGTCAACGGCGCAGCGCTGGAAATCGGCCGCCTCGCGCTCGCGGATCGCGACTGGCAGAACCTGACCCGGAAACGCCTGCGCCTGGACGCAACGCGACTGGACGATTTGGCGACCCGCGTTGAATGGCAGGTGGTCGGCGGAACAGATCTGTTCCGGACCTATGCGACACCCGATGCGCAAACCATGCAGGACCATTTCGCGCAAGCCCGGATCTGGACGCGAGTCTTTCCCTATTCGGCCAGATGGATTCGTTTCGGCCTGCCGGGCACCGAGAGCGAATGGGCACGACTGCAAAACGCGTTTGCGACCATCACCCGCTGAAGAGACATAATCGCGATCCGCATCAGAACAGGCGTTCCGCACAAACGCTGCCCTGCGCCTCCGGCG
>JAFIEL010000126.1 GCA_020832585.1 Natronohydrobacter sp.
ACAATGCCGAACGGTTCCTGTCAGGGGCGGTGACGCAGGTGATGCTCGACACCACAGCCGCCGGGGCCACCATCACGTTCGCGGGTCGCATAGGGCTGGAGAATCTGGCGCTCGAAGGCCAGCTTGCCGCGAATATCCCCGCCCTGCGCCCCCTGATGCAGCTTGTGGGAGAGGTCGGCGGCGATCTGGACGCGGCCTATCTGCCGCTTGGGCTGAATGGACAAGTTACGCGCACAGCCGACGGGCGGCTTTTCGCGCGCGAGGCGCAGTTTCGCGCGGGCGGCATCCGGCTGTCCGGCGCGGCCGATCTGGCACCGGGGTCGGAACGCCCCCGCCTGACCGGGCAGTTCACCGGCGATGTGCTGGATCTGCGCGCTTCCGGGGGCGCAAATGGCGGGGCGACGGCGGCACCAGAGGGCTGGTCGCGCACCCCCATCGACGCCTCTGGCCTTGGCCTGCTCGATGCGGATGTCTCGATCACGCTGAACGGTCTGCGCACCGATCTGACCACCTTCGGCCGCACGCGCCTTGGCGTGACCATCGACCGCGCGCGGGCGGTGGTGGAGCTGCGCGAGGTGGCGCTGTTTGGCGGCCAGCTTGGCGGCGAGTTTGTGATGAACAATCGCTCCGGTCTGTCGGTGGGCGGAAACCTGCGGTTCCGGGGGGTCGAATTGCTGCCCCTGCTGACCGAAATGGCCGACTATCGGCGGCTTCAGGGGCAGGCCAATCTGGATCTGCAATTCCTGGGCGTGGGCAATTCGCTGCACGCGATCATGCAATCCTTGCGCGGTGACGGACGAATTGATTTTTCACAGGGTGAAATAATCGGCTTCGATCTGGCCGGAATGTTGCGAAATCTGGACATGTCCTACATGGGAGAGCGCAATCGCACGGTTTATGACCGGATTACTGGCACATTTGCGATATCAGACGGGGTTTTGCGCAATTCCGACCTGCGGTTGGAGGCATCGAGCTTTTCGGTGACTGGCGAAGGCGCGATCGGCCTTGGCGCGCGCAATCTCGATTACCGCGTCGTGCCTGCCGCAGTGCGCGGCGATGACACGTTCCGGGTGCCGCTGATGATCACCGGGCCATGGTCCGAGCCGCGTTTCCGGCTGGATCTGGAGGCTTTGGCACGCGAGCAGATGCGGGCGGAACAGGAACGGCTGGAAGAAATCGCGCGCGAGGAAGCCCGGCGTCTTGAAGAGCGCACGCGGTCTCAGGTTGAAGAGCGGTTGCAGCGGGAACTGGGCGTGACCCGCGAAGAGGGCGAGCGCGTGCAGGACACGATCCGGCGCGGGGTGGAGCAGGAGATCGGCAATCGGTTGCAGCGGTTTCTGGGCGGGAATTGATGGGGTGCGGAGTGAACTGATGCTCAGAGTCGGAGAGTATGCTATGAGATATTTTCATAGATATTTCAATTATTTAGATGCTTCTTTCCCGCACCAGATCCCTGCCAATCCCTCACCTGTCAAGGAGCCGCCATGCCCCCTCTGCACCTGACCCTCCCCCTCGACCGCGCGCCTGATGAGGTCTCGCGCCCGGACCCTTCGAAACTCCTCGCAGGCGATCCGGTGCACTCCACCTGGCTCGCCGAAGACCGCGCACCGCTTTTCGCCGGTGTCTGGCACTCCACCCCCGGCGCTTGGCGTGTCAGTTATGAGGAATGGGAATATTTCCACGTCCTGACCGGGCGCGGCACCCTGACCGATGCGACCGGGCAGGCGACCGCACTGGAACCCGGCGGACGGCATATCATCCGCCCCGGTTTTACCGGCACATTCGAGGTGACAGAGACGCTGACCAAGGACTTCGTGATCTTTGCCTGAAGCGGAGTCTCGACAAGCCCCCGGCAATCACGCTACCTGTGCACCATGACACCTGACCTGATCCAAGTGCGCGGCACGCTGACACCGCGAAAACCGCTCGACAGTCTGACATGGCTGCGCGTGGGCGGCCCCGCCGACTGGCTGTTCCAGCCTGCCGATGCAGAGGATCTGAGCGATTTCCTGCGCGCCCTTGACCCTGAAATCCCGATTTTCCCGATGGGCGTGGGGTCAAACCTGATCGTGCGCGATGGTGGTATCCGTGCGGTCGTGATCCGGCTGGGGCGGGGGTTCAACGGGATCGAGGTTGGTGAGACCGTGACTGCGGGCGCGGCAGCACTTGACGCGCATGTGGCGAAAAAGGCTGCCGATTCCGGGCGGGATCTGACCTTTTTGCGCACCATTCCGGGCAGTATCGGGGGCGCTGTGCGGATGAATGCAGGCTGCTATGGCACCTATGTCGCGGATCATCTGATCGAGATTGAGGTGATGGATCGCGGCGGTATGCGGCATGTTCTGCCTGCAAGCGCGCTGAACCTTGCCTATCGCCACTCGGACTTGCCCGAGGGGACGATCATTCTGAGCGCGCGGTTTCAGGCACCCGAGGGCGAGCCTGCCGCGCTGCATGCCCGAATGGAAGACCAGCTTGCGCGGCGCGATGCGACCCAGCCCACCAAGGAGCGCAGCGCCGGGTCGACCTTTCGCAACCCGGCCGGGTTTTCCTCGACAGGGCGCGCGGATGACACGCATGAATTGAAGGCGTGGAAGGTGATCGAGGATGCAGGTCTGCGCGGTGCGCGGCTTGGGGGCGCGCAGATGTCGCCCAAACATCCGAATTTCCTGATCAATGCTGGCGGGGCCACGGCGACTGAACTTGAGGCCCTTGGCGAAGAAGTGCGAAAAAGGGTTTTGCAAGCGCGCGGTATTTCGCTACACTGGGAAATCATGCGGGTCGGTGAGGCAACGCCGGACGCGCAACTGCCTGAGCTTCAATTAAGCGCGGCAAACCAAGAATAACGCCCGGAAATTCGGGCAAACAAGGGCCGCAAAGGCCCAGAGGCAGTGGGAATGGGCATGTCGAGCAGGGCAGCCCCCCGGATATGTGTGCTGAAAGGCGGACTCTCGTCAGAGCGAGAGGTATCGCTGTCGTCAGGGCATGAATGCGCGAAAGCGCTGCGGGTGGCAGGGTATGAGGTGATCGAACTGGATGCGCGCGGCGATGTCGTGCAGCGTCTGGTCGAGATTGCGCCCGATATCGTTTTCAATGCACTGCATGGCCGGTTCGGCGAAGATGGCTGTATTCAGGGTATTCTGGAATGGCTGCGTATTCCTTATACTCATTCCGGAGTGCTGGCATCGAGCCTTGCGATGGACAAGGAGCGCTCGAAAGCGACGTTTCGCGTGGCGGGTCTGCCGGTTGTGGCCTCGCGACTGGCCCCCAAGGCCGAGGTGATGGCCGCGCATCTGCTGACCCCACCCTATGTGATCAAGCCCAACAATGAGGGCAGTTCGGTTGGTGTCTATCTGGTGCAGGAGGGCGCGAACGCGCCACCGCAACTGGCGGAAGACATGCCCGAGACGGTGATGGTTGAAGCCTTTGCGCCGGGGCGGGAATTGACGACCACAGTGCTGGGCGAGCGTGCGCTGACAGTCACCGATATTCTGACCGATGGCTGGTATGATTATGATGCGAAATACCGCCCCGGCGGGTCGCGCCATGTAGTGCCCGCTGACATTCCGGCCGAAATCCACGATGCCTGCATGGATCTGGCGCTGCGCGCGCATCAGGTGCTGGGGTGTCGGGGTGTCACGCGCACGGATTTCCGCTGGGACGAAAGCCGGGGTCTGGACGGGCTGATCATTCTGGAAGTGAACACTCAGCCCGGCATGACGCCGACCTCGCTGGTGCCTGAACAGGCCGCGCATTGCGGGATCAGCTTCTCCGATCTGTGTCGCTGGATGGTGGAGGACGCCTCATGCGACCGCTAGACCCCGAAGACCGCGATGCGCCCCTGTCCGCGCTGAGCGATGCGCAGGGGTTCTGGGATCATCTGGGCACTGCGCGCGCCGAAGAATATGCGCAGGACGATATTCTGCCGATCAGTGCGGTCCCGATTGCGCGCGTGCCCGTGCCATCTGCACGCCCTGGCGCGCCAGAGGCGTTCGATATTTCCGATTGCCGGTTGGGCAGTCTGGACGACACGCTGCACGCTCTTGGTGCGACTGGTTCTGTCGCGCTTGACAGGTCTCAGGCCGATGCCAGCGTGGCGGCGATTTCCGCAGTTCAGCAGCAGCCTGTCGCCTCTGAGCCGATCGCAGGTTTTGCCGCTGTTGCGCGCCCGGTGACGCTGCGGAAGGGGGGCGCGCAGGGCAAACGTCGCCGTTTGGCAGACGGGCGTGTCAGCTACCGTTTGCAGCGGATCTGGCTGACACCGTCCTATCGCGCCTTGTTGAAATACGGTGTGCCTGCGCTGGCGGTGGTCTCGGCTGTGGCGCTCTATTTCGCGAACCCTTTAAATCGCGAGGCGTTGAACGCAACGTTCGAGACCTTCTATTCTGCCTTTGTGGACCGGCCAGAGTTCATGGTGACGACTCTGCAATGGCATGATGTGACGCCGGAACTGGATGCTGCCCTTTCGGCGCGGATTGATCTGGACTTGCCGCAATCCTCGTTCCGGCTGGATCTGGATGCGCTGCGCGCCGAGATCGAGGCGCTGGACTGGGTGCGGTCTGCCGATCTGCGGCTCATGTCCGATGGGGTGCTGACGCTGAGCGTTACCGAGCGCGTGCCGGCGATCCTGTGGCGCTATGATGGCGGCCTGCAATTGCTTGATGCCGAAGGCGTGCGCGTGGCCTATGTCGGCAGTCGCGATATGCGCCCGGACCTGCCGCTGATCGCGGGTGCAGGCGCCAATGACCATATCCGCGAGGCACTTGACCTCCTTGATGCTGCGGCACCTCTGGGGGACAGGCTGATCGGTCTGGTGCGCATCGGCGAGCGGCGCTGGGATGTGGTGCTGGATCGTGACCAGCGTATCCGGCTGCCCGAAACCGACGCGCTGGCCGCCCTGGAGCGCGTGATCGCGCTGGAACAGGCGCAGGATCTGCTGACGCGCGATCTGCTTGTGGCCGATCTGCGCAACCCCGCCCGCCCCGTTCTTCAGATCAGCGCAGGGGCGATGGAAACCCTGCGCGACATCCGCATGCAATCCCTGGAGTCTTCTCGATGATGATGGATCCCTACGCCTCGCAACGCGCCATGCGCCAGATGCGCCGCACCGCCATGCAACGCGGCGTGATTGCGGTGCTTGATATCGGCACCTACAAGATCGCGGCCCTTGTCCTGAAACTGGAGGCCGGGGCCGAGGATTTGTCGAAGGTCGGGATCGGCAATATGGCCGGGCAGGTGGGGATGCGGGTGATCGGCGCGGGCACCACGCGGTCAAGCGGGGTGCGCTATGGCGAGGTGTCTGCCATGGCCGACACTGAAAGTGCTGTGCGCACGGCGCTTCAGGCCGCGCAGAAAATGGCGCAGACCCGTGTCGATCATGTGATGGTCTGCCTGTCGGGGGGCACTCCGCGCTCTTATGGTCTGGCAGGGGACATCGCGATCACGGACGGGCTGGTGGCCGAAAATGACATCGCGCGGGTGATGGCGGCCTGCGAAATGCCCGATTTCGGGGCAGGGCGCGAAGTGCTGCATGCCCAGCCGATCAATTTCGTGCTGGATCACCGCTCTGGCCTGTCGGATCCGCGCGGGCAATCGGGGCGCAAGCTGTCTTGCGACATGCATCTGGTGACGGTCGATGCCAGCCTTGTGCAGAATATCTGCAACGTGCTCAAGCGCTGTGATGTGGAACTGGCCGGGATCGCGTCAAGCGCCTATGCCTCTGGCATGTCGGCGCTGGTCGAGGATGAACAGGAGCTTGGCGCGGCCTGTATCGACCTTGGCGCTGGCAGTTCCAGCGTGTCGATCTTCATCAAGAAACACATGATCTACACCGATTGTGTGCGCATGGGCGGCGGGCATGTCACCTCGGATATCTCGAAGGGGTTGCAGATCGATTTTGCCACCGCCGAGCGGATCAAGACAGTGCATGGCGGCGTGCAGGCCACGTCGATGGATGATCGCGAGATGATCGCGCTGTCGGGCGATAGTGGCGACTGGGACAAGGACCGCCGCCGCGTCAGCCGGGCGGAACTGATCGGCATCATGCGCCCCCGGATCGAGGAAATTCTGGAAGAGGTGCGCGCCCGGCTGGATGCGGCGGGCTTCAGCCATCTGCCCAGCCAACAGGTCGTGTTGACCGGCGGTGCGGCGCTGGTTCCGGGGCTGGATGGTCTGGCGGCGCGCATCTTCGGCCAGCAGGTGCGTCTGGGCCGTCCGATGCGGGTGCGGGGACTGCCGCAAGCTGCGTCCGGGCAGGCGTTTTCCAGTGCCGTGGGGATGTGTCTGCTGGCCACGCGGCCGCAGGATGAGTGGTGGGATTTTGATCTGCCGGTCGAGACCTATCCGGCGCGCTCGCTCAAGCGGGCGGTGAAATGGTTCAAGGACAACTGGTGACCGCAAAATCAAGTGAGGATGCCGAAATTCGGCGGAAAACCGCAAAAAAGTTGCAAGATATGGTGGTAATTGGTGAAATTTTTGATGACCTTCGCGTGCAAGCACTGTAGGATTCTAGGAAAACAGACATCCAGCGCGCTCGAGTGGCAAGGGCGTCGGTAAAAAAGAGAGGCGGAGTGAGTAAAATGGCTTTGAATTTTTCAGAAGCGCCCCAGCACGGCGATCTTGCCCCCCGGATCACGGTGTTCGGTGTGGGCGGTGCAGGCGGAAACGCTGTCAACAACATGATCGACAAGCAGCTTGAAGGTGTCGAATTCGTGGTTGCGAATACCGATGCGCAGGCGCTTCAACAAAGCCGCGCTGCAGGGCGCGTCCAGATGGGCGTCAAGATCACCGAAGGGCTGGGCGCGGGCGCGCGCCCCTCTGTCGGCTCTGCTGCGGCGGAAGAGACGATCGAGGAAATCATCGACCATCTGGCCGGTTCGCATATGTGCTTCATCACTGCCGGAATGGGCGGCGGCACGGGCACCGGGGCTGCGCCGATCATTGCGCAGGCCGCGCGCGAACTGGGTGTGCTGACCGTGGGTGTCGTGACCAAGCCGTTCCAGTTCGAAGGCAACAAGCGCATGCGCCAGGCCGAGGAAGGCATCGAGGCGCTGCAAAAAGTCGTCGATACGCTGATCATCATTCCCAACCAGAACCTGTTCCGTCTGGCCAATGAGCGGACCACCTTTACCGATGCCTTCGCGATGGCCGATGATGTGCTCTATCAGGGCGTCAAGGGCGTCACCGATCTGATGGTTCGTCCGGGTCTGATCAATCTCGACTTTGCCGATGTGCGCGCCGTGATGGACGAGATGGGCAAGGCCATGATGGGCACCGGCGAGGCAGAGGGCGAGGATCGCGCGATCCATGCTGCCGAGAAGGCGATTGCCAACCCGCTGCTGGATGAAATCAGCCTGCATGGCGCGCGCGGTGTGTTGATCAACATCACCGGCGGCTATGACCTGACCCTGTTCGAGCTTGATGAAGCCGCGAACCGCATCCGCGAAAAAGTGGACCCGGAAGCGAATATCATCGTCGGCTCGACCCTTGATCCGTCGATGGAAGGCACGCTGCGCGTATCGGTCGTGGCCACCGGGATCGACGTGGCCGAGAAATCGCAAGCCGAAGAGCATCCGCGCCGCAGCTATTCCGAGCCTGTCCGTGCGCCGTTGGCAGACAAACCCGCTGCCCGCCCGGAGCCTGTCCGCGTCGCCGAAACGGCGCCTCAACCTGTCGCCGCACGGGTCGTTGAGGCCGCGCCAGAGCAACAGAACCTGTTCTCCGAGGAACCTGCGCGCCGCACTGCACAGATGCCGCAGCGCATGGCTGTTCAGTATGAGCAGGTCGAAGAGCCTGTGCATGAGCCGCGGGACTATGCGCGCGACAACAACTTTGACATCGACTCTGTTCTGGCCGAGCAGGCGCAGGCTGGCACGCATGAACGTGGTCATATGTCAGAAGCAGCATTCACGGCGCCGCGTCGTCAGATGGCTGGTACGCCTTCGCCCGAAACGCTGGCCCGTTTGCAGCGTGCGGTTCAGAAGGCACCCGAACATGCCCAGGCCCGCGCGGCAGCACAGGCTCCGCGCCCGATGCCTGTGGCAGAGCAGCGTGAGCCAGAAAAGGGCTCTCGCTTCGGGATCGGGTCGCTGATCAGTCGCATGGCAGGGCATGGCCATGAGGCACAGGCTCATGCCCAGCCACGTCGCGCCGCGCCGCCGGTGTCGCATTATGACGAAGACGTGGCCCCGGCTGCATCCGAGGATCGGATCGAAATTCCGGCTTTCCTGCGCCGTCAGGCGAACTGAGCCGCAACTTGCGAAAAGACACCAAAAAAGCCGGCATTGCGCCGGCTTTTTTCATGCGTTTCTGATATTCGCATCAGCTTTCGATCAGCGTCACCATGCGCTCTGCTTCCTGCGCGCAGGGCGTGAGCGTGCCGCGGTTCTCGCCGGGGTAGAAGCGGGCGCGCAGCGCTGTGGGCATGGCGGCGGCGGTTTCGATCAGGACACGCGGACCGGTCTTGACCGTTTCCTGTTGCCAGGCCCGTGCCAAGGCGATCTGCGCCGATTTCGACGCACCATAGGCACCCAAAAATTTCCCGCCAGCGATCTGATCGTCAATGAAAAGCGCTGTGGCTCGCGATGGTGCGGCCACCAGAAGCGGGGCCACCATCGGGATCAGCACACCGGTCGCGCGGATATTGATGGCCACGCATTTGTCCCAGTCTTTCAGCGCGACATGATCGGCGGGGCTCATGGGGGGGGCATGGATGGCAGTATGCGCCCAGAGGTCAAGATGCCCCCAGCGGTCATGAATGTCGCGGCACAAATGGCGCAGCGCATCATCCGTGGTGATGTCCATTGCCGCCAGCGTGGCGCTGCCGCCCCGCGATGTGATGCGGTCG
>JAFIEL010000127.1 GCA_020832585.1 Natronohydrobacter sp.
CGGACATGGGTTTCCAGCACCCTTTGCAGGATCGCAGTCTCGATTGTCGCGGGTGTGCCCGACGCCGTCTCCATTTCTGCGGATAATTGCGCGGCCATCAGGGCGGCCACGCGGGTGGGCTAGGTGACCCAGACATCGCGCTCCTGACGCGCGAGGCGAAACACCAGCGTCTCAGCGCGCGACCGATCGACCAGAACGCCCTTCTTGCGCTGGATCGACAGCTGCCGTTCCTGCGCCTGATAGACCGTCAGCGCCGTGCGGGCCTTCAGATAGGACGTGCTGTCGCCGGGGCCGGAGACAGCACCCTCGCCAGCACCCGACCCAGCGCGCGACCGCAGCCGCTCCCGACACTTTGAGGCCCATCACCATCCGCGCGAGCACAAAACAGGCGCAGATCATCGCACTGCTGCAGCGGCCCGAGGGCGCGTCCATCGCCGAGATCGTCGAGGCGACTGGGTGGAAAGCGCATACTGCAAGGGGTGCCATTTCCGGCGCGCTTAAGAAGAAGCTGGGTCTGCCGATCACTGCCGCGAAGGCCGAAGGCAGGGGTACCGTCTATCGCCTTGAAGATGCGTGACCCCAGAGTTTTTGAGCGAAGTCCACCGCATCTGGGTCGCCGTCATCCCAAGTTACAAGCGCTTCGCTACGGCTGCTCTGCTTCCGCTTCCATGGCGGTTCTGGCCGCCTGAATTTCCCGGATGCGTTCAGGCCAGCTCGCGCGGATGAAATCCAGAATGGCCTCGATTTCCATGTCGGTCAGGATGCCATCGAAGGCAGGCATGGCGGATGTGAACCGCACCCCGAGATCGTCCAGCACCTGCTGGCCCCCGAGCTTGACGTAATCAAACAGGAACTGGTCTCCATGGTGCCATGTATGCCCGGTCTCGTCATGGGGCGGCGCAGGCAGCAAGCCGTCCGGACCCGGGCGCCGCCAATCCGGTGCGCCTTCCAGATCGGCGCCATGGCAGGCGGCGCAATGCTTCGCATAAAGCGCCTCGCCATCTGGGGCGTCGGCCTGTGCGCTAGTTGCCGCGTGAACTGCAAGTGCGGCCAGGAGGGGTTTGAGGATCTGTCTCATGGTCATGTCTGTTCTATATCTGCTTCGTCGATCTCTATCCGATCCGCGATCTCGGGCGTGATCAGGCCTGCATGAAACGCCAGCAGGATCAGTTTCGCGTCCAGGGTGTCACCTTCCTCCATTGCAGTTTCGACACCCTGATCCGCGCGCCCGGCATCCTCCAGACCGTTGCTGTCGGCGAACTGCTCATGTCCGAGAATACAATAGGCCAGCAGCTGTGCCGCATCCGCGAAAGCGGCGTCCTGCGCTTGCCCCGCTGCATGCTTCTTCGTGAGCTGGATCACGGTCAGTTTGACGGGTTCCGGCACGAGCAAAGGATGCACGCCTGCAGCCCGGAGCGCATCATCAAGTGCGCGCATTGCGGTCGAGCGACCGAGGAACATATCGAAAAAGCGTATCATGCCTAGGCCAATATCAGGTCTTGCGCAGGGCGACATCTGCATTCTGGCCGGTCGCCGCATCACAAATGCGTCCAGCGATCGAACAGTCGGCGCAGGGCGTAGCCCCGGATCAGGGAGATCGCGGTGAAGATCGCGCCCAGCGCCATGTTCTCGCCAAGGCTGGGATGCAGGCCGAATAATGGGAGCACCACTATCTGCGTGACGACCGCCAGCACATAACCCACCGCCACATTGCTGACGGCTTCGATAAGCGACATGCGGCGTGACTGGGCCTTCATGTACGTTTCTTTCTGCCGCGCGCTGGTTTCGCGGTTTCAGCCGGATCGATGACAAGGCTGGCGATCCTTCCCGTCGCCATCTCCCATCGCCGGATCGCTACGTCGCAATAGACCGGGTCCAGTTCCACCGCACAGCATCGCCGTCCGGTGCGTTCCGCGGCGATCAGCTGGGTGCCGGTGCCGCAGAGGGGCTCGAACACCAGGTCGCCCGGATCGGTGAAGGCCTCCAGCACTGCCTCGACCAACGCCACCGGGAACACGGCAGGGTGCGATCCGGCGGCGCCCAAGCCCCCTTTGTGGCGCATGATGCTGAACACTGAGTCAGGGATGCGGTGGCTCTGGATCGCATTACCGAAGCCGGTTTTGCGAAGTATGGTACCGTCGGCTCCGCGGAGCCCGCCGCCGCCGAGGGTCTCGCTCGCGTGCTTGCTCTCGACCGTCTTGTTGGGTTTGCGCGGCTGGCGGTTGAAGTGGAAGATGAACTCATGCGAGGGGGCTAGGCGGCCGTTCCAGTCGCCGGGCAGGCCGGGCCCCTGGTCCCAGACATACCAGCCGAAGCGTCGCCAACCCTGCGCGCGCATCCAAAGGGTCCAGTCCTCCCAATAGGGGAGCCACTCGCCATCACGATGAACGAGCCCGAGATTCACCAGAAGTTGGGCATCGGCCGAGACCGGGGCGGCGGCAAACACGCCCTCCATCAGCGTATCCCAATCTCCTAGTTTCTCCTTCGCCGCACCATACTCGCGCTGCTGCGCATAGGGTGGGGAGGTGAACATCAATGATGCCTTCGCCCCGTCCATCAGCCGTCCCACCACGGTCGGGTCGGTGGCATCGCCGCAGATCAGCCGGTGATGCCCGAGCTGCCAGATATCGCCCGGACGGGTGATCGGCTCGGCCGGGGCGTCCGGAATGGTGTCAGCCGTATCGTCATCGATGGGCGCGCGGTCGTCATCGGCCTCGTGCAGCAGCGCGTCGAGTTCGACCTCGGGGATCCCGATCAGCCCGAGGTCGAAATCCTCGGCCAGTAGCCCGCGCAGTTGTTCCAGCAGCAGCGCCTCGTCCCAGCCTCCCAGTTCGGTCAGCTTGTTGTCGGCGATCCGGTACGCCCTTCGCTGCGCTTCGGTCAGATGGTCCAGCACGATCACCGGCGCCTCAGCCAGCCCCAGCTGTGCTGCGGCCAGAACACGACCATGCCCTGCGATCAACTCGCCATCGGCGGCGACGAGGCAGGGGACGGTCCATCAGAACTCGGCCATGCTGGCAGCAATTCGCGCCACCTGATCGGCGTCGTGGGTCTTGGCATTGCGGGCGTAGGGCTTGAGCCGATCCAGCGGCCAGAACGCGATCTGGCTCGGGCGCAGCTGCATTGTCATGCCGCGCAATCGCGGTTTTGCGCCAGCGCGCTGTTGGGCGCGTTTGCACTTATCGCGCCTGCCTTGCCTCGCGCAGGATAATGATGATCCCGCTGGCGACAATGATCGCGGCCCCCAGAATGGTCCAGAGCATCGGCACATCGTCCCAGATCAGCCAACCCAGACCTGTGGCCCAGATCAGAGCCGTGTAATCGAAGGGCGCGACAATGGCGGCAGGGGCCATCCGGAACGCCTGTCCGATCAGCGCCAGTCCAAGGCTGCCGCAGATGGCAAGCCCGAGAAAGAGCAGGATGTCGTCCCCCTGGACCGGCACCCAATTCGCCATGGCGAAGGGCGCGGCATAGATCATCGGGAACAGCATCGCAAAAAGCATCATCGTCCAGAGCCGCTCGCTGCGGTCGATCCAGCGCGCGCTGATCATGAACAGCGCATAGCAGAGCGCCGTGCCCACTGGCAGAAGGGCCGCAAGCTGGAACGCCGCGCTGCCGGGGCGGACGAGGACAAGCACACCGACGAAGCCCAGCAGAACGGCGCCCCAGCGCCGCCAGCCGACATGCTCGCCGAGCAGAGGCACAGACAGCGCCGTGATGAAGATCGGGGCCGAGAAGACGAGCGCGGTTGCTTCTGCCAGTGGCAGATAGATCAGCGCGGTGAAATAGAGCCACGCGCCGAGGGTCATGAGCGCACCGCGTGCAGCATGCAGCGAAAGGTGTCGCGTGCGCAGACTGGCGGTACCGAAGGCCATGATGATCACGGCCGTTATGATCGGCACGGCGATCAGGTTGCGCAGGAACACGATCTGGATCGGCGTATAGCGGTCCGTCAGCAGCTTGGCGATCGCGTCGTTGGCCACCAGAAATGCAACGCCCGCGCAAATCGTGGCGATGGCGAGGGGTGTTTCGCGTGCATTCAGGGCAGTGAGACTGCGCATTCCGGCTCCGGATCAGGTGGTCTGACATCGGTGCTACCAGAGCCCTGCGCAAGTTACGAGGCGGATGCGGGATCATGCGGCCTGCCGCTTGGCTTTGAGCGCAGCAAATTTCTCGCCGGTTTCCACCAGCACCGCCTCTTCGCCGGCGAACGACTGCCAGCGCTCGATGGCAACATCGACATAGGCAGGGTTCAGCTCAATGCCGAGGCAGACCCGACCGGTGGTTTCCGCCGCGATCAGCGTGGTGCCGGATCGCATGAAGGGTTCATAGACCGCCTGTCCGGGGTTTGAGTTGTTCAGGATGGGCCAACGCGTGCATTCGACCGGCTTCTGCGTGCCATGCACTGTGTCGGCATCCTGATCGCGACCCGAGATCTGCCACAACGTTGTCTGTTTGCGGTCGCCCGCCCAGTGCCCCTTGCCCTTGGCGCGCACGGCATACCAGCAGGGTTCGTGCTGCGAGTGGTAATCGCCGCGGCTGAGCACCAGCCGGTCCTTCGCCCAGATGATCTGCGAGCGAATGGCAAAAACTGCAACCAAGAGGCTTTCAGCAACCGTCGCCGCATGCAGCGCACCATGCCAGACATAGGCGACATCGCCGGGGAACAGGGTCCATGCCTCGCGCCAGTTGGCGCGGTCGTCATTCAGCACCTTGCCGGTGCGATTTGTTTTCGCGGCCCCGGCCTGGTTGCGCCAGGAGGGATCGTATTCGACGCCATAGGGCGGATCGGTGACCATCAGCAGCGGGCGCGCATCGCCCAGCGACTTCCCGATCACATCGGCGCTGGTGCTGTCGCCGCAGATCAGCCGGTGCGACCCCAGCTGCCATAGATCACCCGGCATCGACACCGGCGTGACTGGCAAATCGGGCACGTCATCCTCGCCCTCGACCGGGCCGTCCCCGCCCAGCGCCTCGGGATCCCGCAGCAGCGCTTCGTTCCATCGTCACTGATGCCGAGCAGCGACAGGTCGAAATCCTCAGCCAGTAGCCCTGCGATCTCGTCGCGCAGCAGGGCCTCGTCCCATTCGCCCAGCTCGGTCAGTTTGTTGTCGGTGATGCGGTAGGCCCGCCGCTCAGTTTCATCCAGATGCGCCAATCTAATGACCGGCACTTCGGTCACGTTCGACTATCGCCATGCCGGCCGCCAGCGCCGGATGACCTTCGCGCGCTGGCCCGAATGGTCAGTTTCAGCGGCGCGCGACCGCGCAAGGGAACTGCGCCGCGATGTCGATCTGGGGCGTGACCCGCTGGCAGAACGCGACCTCATCCGCGAGGCACCGCGCATGCAGGATCTGATTGATCGCTATCTGAAGGAACATGTGGTCCGGCTGGCCCCGGTCAGCGTGGCCGATCAGAAATCCATGATAGAGAAGATGATCGCGCCGCACTGGGGGCGCAAGCTGGTTACGGAGATCACCCGATCCGATGTCGAGAAACTGCTGGCAAAGGTTGCAGAGGGCCGTGCTAGGCCGCACAAGGCCAGGCCCAACAATCGCGCGCGCAAGCTACAGGGCGTAAAGCCTACGCCCGTGCGCGCCAATCGCGTGGGTGAGGTGCTGCGCAAGATGTTCAATCTTGCCATCGACTGGGGCATGCGCGAGGACAATCCTGCCAATGGATTCTATCGCCGCCCCGAGACCCCGCGTGAGCGATTCCTGACCATCGACGAAATCGATCGGCTGGCCGCGGCACTGGACGCAGATGAGGATCAGCGCGCTGCAGGCATCATCCGCATCTGCATGCTGACCGGGGCGCGCGTGGGGGAGGTGCGCCAGGCGCGGTTTGAGCAGTTCAATCTGGAACAGGGCATCTGGACCAAGCCTGCCGCTACAACGAAACAGCGCAAGCTGCACCGCGTGCCGATCTCTGAGGATGTTGCGGCCATCGTGCGCCAGCGCAGGTTGCTGGTACCCAAAAAAAGCCCCTGGCTCTTTCCCGGTGACGTGCCGGGCCAGCCGGTGAAGGAAATCCGCCGCTTCTGGATGCGGGTGCAAAAGGCAGCACAGATCGAGGATGCCCGCATCCATGACCTGCGCCACACATTTGCATCGCTGCTGGTCAGCGGCGGGGCGTCTCTGGAGATGATCGGCAAGCTGCTGGGGCACACGCAGATGCAGACCACTTTGCGCTATGCGCATCTCTATGATGCCCCATTGCGCGCAGGGCTCGATGCTGTGGCCAGCATGGTGCGCCCGAAGCTGACCGTGGTGCCAAAGCCAGATGCTGATCGCAAATCCGCATAAGGCGGGATCGTGCGTCAGGTTTCCTCCTTCTTCTTCAGCTTCTGCCAGAGCGGGGTGATCCGACGCCGGATCGAGCGTTCATCGGGCACATCATTGCCGTTGGAGTTCAGCACGAACCATTCCTGCATCTCGGCCACCAGCGCGCCTTGCGAGGCTGGCACGCCATATTCATGCAGGCGCAAGGCCAGAGCTTGCAGCATGCCTTCCCAATCATAGGGTGAAGAGGATCCCGCGCCGCCTGCGACACGGCGCAGGATCGTGTTCTGGTCTTCGAACCGGTACACCTGTGCGTCTGCGACGAGCAAATCCGCGATATAGACCTCCACCCCATGCTCTGGCGCTGTGACCAGCCGCCAATCCGGGCGGTCAGGCGTACGCATGCGGCCAATCCGGATGGACTTCGGGGCTGTACAGCAACGGCGAAACACGGGCAGGATATCGAAAGCTGCGACGATCACTTCGCCGGCCATGATCTCGTCTCCGACGCGCACGGGCGGGATGCCAGTGACAATGTCGATCTTGCCCTTCACGGCCAGTCCCGCAATATCGGCAATGCTGCAGTCCCAGCGGATGGCAACTTCCTGGATCGTGAAATACTCTCGCTGTGGTAATGTCATTCCAGTCAGGTCCTTATTCCATGTCTTGAAAGCCCCATGACCGCAGGGCCATGGGCGGGGTGGTGTAGCCAAGTCTGCAGGGTGTTCGCGTTAAGATTGCGAATCGCTAAAATGACTCGCGCTATGGTTTATTATGGCTTAGCCTCTATGGCAGGAACTGCCGTAGTTGGAGCGATTTCATGTCATTTGGAAAAAGTCTGGATTTGATGCGCCTGGCCGAGATGGCGGCAGGGCGACGCAAAGGTATCTGCGTGAACGATATCGTTGATGAGTTCGACGCTAAAGCGTCCCACCTTTAACCTGCGACATACCCGGCAGCCGTGAAGTAATTTCAGCATTGATCGGGCGAGTATAGGTCGCAGATATCAGCAATTGCGTTGACCATGTCCGTGAATGTGCGTGCTCCAATCCGGAGCAGGTGGGCTTTGAGCTTGGAGAACGCCATCTCGATGGGGTTGAGGTCGGGACTGTAGGGGTTGGAGGGATCAGAAAAGGCCCTGGTGGGGCGTTTTCCCCGAACAACGGAACAGGAACCAGCATCCTGCCTTGCGCATCTCCTTTTCCGCTTCGGCATTTTTGTGGGGGGCGAGATTGTCCAGAATGACGACGGTTCCCGGGGCAAGCTCTGGCAGCAGTACCTTTTCAACGTAAGCGGCGAAGGCTGCGCCATCCATGGCCCCTTTGATCACCCAGGGGGCGATCATCGCATCTGAACTTAGTCCTGCGATGAAGGTCTGGGTTCCCCATGAGCCAAACGGAGCGTCCATGATCAAGCGGCTCCCGCAAGGGGCCCATCCCCGCTGCCGCGTCAGGTTTGTCTTCACTGATGTTTCGCTGCGCGGTCCTTCGGTTCATCAATAAAGACAACGCGTTCCGGGTGCTTTGACACAGCGGGAATGCGGTGCTTGAACCAGTCCTCACGCTGTCGCTTTACATTGGCACGACGGCGTTCGGTGGCCACCAATGACTTTTTTTATATGTGTAGCCCAGTTTGCGGAGGAACTTACCAATGGCATTGGGGTGCGCCCGAACCTGCGTTGCGTCAAAAAGGGCTGCACTCAGCTCAGGCATGGTGATGTCACCATCCTGCGCGATGATTTCGGCAAAGAAGTCTCGATGCGGATCCAGTTTGCCCCGGCCTTTTGGTCGGCCCTGCCGAGCAGCTTCCGCCCGGCCCGTCAGTCGGATTGCAAGAGCCCATCGCGCTCCTGTGGCAGGCGAGAGCTTCAGGCGCAATGCTGCCGCACGCCCGCTTAACCCTTCCTCAATGTATCGTTGAAACCGCGCCCGAAGCGCCTCTGGCAAAGGTGCTGACATGATCCATCCTCCCACAAGGATGAATCACAAATTCATACATGTGCAAAGCCCCGCGATTCAGATTTCAGGCGGGACGCTTTAAAGTCGGCTCGATATCAAGATTGTTCTCTATAGACGACAGGAGGGTGCTTTTGACCAGTCCTCCCTATGAAATCAATGCTTCACGCAACGGGGGGCCTCGATAGTCTGTAGTCTTGGACGCGCTTTGCCGATCAGCCAAGAACTGGACGTCTGCTTCCGGCAAAAGGCCTGCCGTTCGGTATACGCTCAGCAACGGTAGCGATGTGCCGCAGAGCTGCCATGTTGGTCGTGACTTCGCTGCGGTGCGAGTCTATGTCCGCTTCCGAGAATGCGGCGGTGCGGCATTCGTCGCCGGCGACCGACCGCTATGGGCCGGCCACGTCGATCCCGCAGTCAGCTTCGTAGAGGGCGGATTGCGGATTGAGAGGCTGCGGCATGGCGCTCGCAGCATTCTGCGAGAGCAGACATAGCTGCCCGAGGTGCC
>JAFIEL010000128.1 GCA_020832585.1 Natronohydrobacter sp.
CGATTTTCGTGCAGCGCTCGATGGGGCTGATGAACCGGCTGAAACCCTATATGGGCGTGATCGAGAAGGTCATGGGGCTCTTGTTGATCGCGGTCGGGATTGCGCTGGTGACGGGGGCGTTCTCGGCCTTTAGCTGGTGGCTCTTGGAGACATTCCCGGCGATGCAGCGGCTGGGGTGAGGGGCTGGAGCGGGGGCTTGCCTTCGCGATTTTCCGGGGTTACATATCGCTAAACGACGATAGACGATTTGATGGATGTAAGTGCTGACCCTGCTGCGACGATGGCGCGCGATGATGAACGGCTGGCCGTGCTGGCCAAGGCGCTGGGCCATCCCGCGCGGTTGAAGATATTGTTGCTGCTGGCGCGCACGCCGGGCTGCATTGGCGGCGATATTGTCGCGGCGGTGGGGCTGGCGCAATCGACGGTTTCCGAACATCTGCGGATACTGAAAGCGGCGGGTGTGATCGAGGGTCAGATCGACCCGCCGCGTGTCTGCTATGCGCTGGCCCCCGGTGCGCTGGCGCCCTTGGCGGCATTGATTGAAACGCTTGATGCGGCGGCGGATGATGCGGCCTGCTGTGTCACCCCTGATCAGGATTGAGAACCTCGCAAATGTCTGTCTTTGAACGCTATCTCTCGCTCTGGGTCTTCTTGTGCATCCTTGCCGGGATCGGCCTGTCCAATCTGATGCCGGGGCTGTTTGCTGTGCTGGCGGGGCTGGAATATGCCTCTGTCAATCTGGTGGTCGCGGTGCTGATCTGGGCGATGGTCTATCCGATGATGGTGGCGGTGGATTTCTCGTCGCTGGCGCGCGTGGGAGAGCGGCCCAAGGGGCTGATCATCACGGTCACGGTGAATTGGCTGATCAAGCCCTTTACCATGGCGGCGCTGGGGGTCTTGTTCTTTCACCATGTCTTTGCCGATCTGATCGACCCTGCCGATGCAGGCCAGTATATCGCAGGGCTGATCCTGCTGGGCGCAGCGCCTTGCACGGCAATGGTGTTTGTCTGGTCGCAACTGACGAAGGGCGATCCGAATTACACGCTGGTTCAGGTCTCGCTGAATGATGTGATCATGGTCTTTGCCTTTGCCCCCATCGTTGCGCTGCTTCTGGGGGTGACGGATCTGAGCGTGCCCTGGGAAACGCTGGTGCTGTCGGTGGTGCTCTATGTTGTGCTGCCGCTGGCGGCGGGGGCCTGGACGCGGGCGCGGCTGGTGGCGCGGGGTGGTGAGGCGGCGGTGGGAGCATTCACCGCGCGGATCAAGCCCGCCTCGATGCTGGGGCTGCTTTTGACCGTGGTTCTGTTGTTCGGGTTTCAGGGCAATGTCATTCTGGACAACCCGTTCCTGATCCTGCTGCTGGCGACGCCCATCCTGATCCAGTCTTACGGCATGTTTGCGCTGGCCTATTTCTGGGCGTGGAAATGGCGCGTGCCGCATAATGTGGCCGCGCCCTGTGCGCTGATCGGGACGTCGAATTTCTTTGAACTGGCGGTGGCGGTGGCGATTGGTCTTTTCGGGCTGAATTCGGGCGCGGCGCTTGTGACGGTTGTGGGCGTGCTGGTCGAGGTGCCGGTGATGCTGTCGCTGGTCTGGTTCGCCAATCGCACAAGGCAAAGGTTTGCAGCATGAGCACAGTCATCTATCACAATCCCGGTTGCGGCACTTCGCGCAATGTTCTGGCGATTCTGCGTGCGGCGGGGGCGGAGCCCGAGGTGATCGAGTATCTGTCCGAAGGCTGGACGCGGGCGCAGTTGCTGGGTCTGTTTGCCGCGGCCGGGCTGCGCCCGCGCGACGCCCTGCGCCTGCGCGGCACTCCGGCCGAAGAGCTGGGGCTGACCGCGCCCGATGTGTCGGATGCGGCGCTGATCGCGGCGATGGTCGCGCATCCGGTGCTGGTGAACCGCCCCATTGTCTGCACGCCGAAAGGGGTTCGGCTGTGTCGCCCGTCGGAAACCGTGCTTGATCTGCTTGATGCCCTGCCGCCCGGCCCGTTGGCCAAGGAGGACGGCACCCTGATCCTTGATGCCGGAGGTCGTCGTGTCTGATCCTGTGTCCGATCCGTCGCTGCCGCAGATGGATGCGGCAAGTTTCGCCCCGATTGACCTCGCGGCGCTGTTGCATCCCGAAATCAGCACCCATGCGCCGCGTATCCTGATCCTGTACGGGTCATTGCGCGAACGGTCCTTCAGTCGTCTGGCGGCGGAAGAGGCGGGGCGCATTCTGAGCCGGTTGGGGGCAGAGGTGCGGATCTTCAACCCCTCGGGCCTGCCGCTGGTGGACCAGCCGGGCGCGGATATGGGCAAGGTGCAGGAATTGTGGGATCTGGCGCAATGGTGCGAGGGGATGGTCTGGTCGAGCCCGGAACGGCATGGGGCGATGACGGGGCTGATGAAAACGCAGATCGACTGGATTCCGCTCTCGGTGGGGGCGGTGCGGCCCACGCAGGGCAAGACACTGGCGGTGATGCAGGTCTCGGGAGGGTCGCAAAGTTTCAATGCGGTCAATCAGATGCGGATTTTGGGGCGCTGGATGCGGATGATCACGATTCCGAACCAATCCTCGGTGCCCAAGGCCTTTCTGGAATTTGACGAGGCCGGGCGGATGAAGCCTTCGGCGCTGTATGACCGGATCGTGGATGTGATGGAGGAGTTGGTGAAATTCACCCTGCTGACGCGGGACCGGGCCGGATATCTGGTGGACCGCTATTCCGAGCGCAAGGAAAGTGCGGCGGAGCTGTCGGCGCGGGTCAATCAGCGGGGTTTGTGAGGGGCGAGTCAGTGTTGTCGTGCACGGGGTCCAGTTTCAGCTTGTAGCCCAGATGCGATGCGGTGAAGCCAAGCGAGTCGTAGAAGCGGTGGGCGTCGGCGCGTGACCTGTCGGTGGTGAGTTGAACCAGCGCGCAGTTCTGTGCCCGGCATTGCGCGATGGCCCAGTCGAACATGGCGCGACCGATCCCCTGATTGCGATACGCGCGGGCAACGCGCACGGCTTCAATCTGCCCGCGTTTCGCGCCTGCGCGTGACAGGCCCGGAATGAAGCTCAGTTGCAGTGTTCCAAGGATGTGCCCGTCGCGTTCGGCCACGCAGAGGAATTGATTCTGGCAGGCGTTGATGTCGTGGAGCGCGCGGCGGTAGGGGGAGAGGTCCGTGCCGCCGGTTTCCCGGTGCGCCCCGAGTTGATCGTCCGCCAGCAATCTGACAATGGCGGGCAGATCCGCTTCGACGGCTTTGCGGAAAATCAGGGTCATGGGGGCTCCGACGGTGCTGGCATAGCATCTGATAGCTGTAGCGGTGTTTTTGACACAAGGATATTCCCAGCCCGGCGCGGCCTGCCAAGTGTAACTGTGGGAGGCGCGCGCGTGGAACGCTGTCCCGGTCAACAGTCTGACGGGTGCCGCGATTATCTGACAGGTGACAGGGAAAATACTGGTCGGAGTGAGAGGATTCGAACCTCCGGCCCCTGCCTCCCGAAGACAGTGCTCTACCAGGCTGAGCTACACTCCGACCGTGGAGGTGCTTTAGAAGAGGCGCGCGGCTTTTGCAAGGGGGCGCAAGGGCGGTTTGCGCGATTGGCGCGGCGCGCGGCGCGCGTGGGCCGGGGCTTTCCAAGACGGGGTTTTTTGCCTATGGGACAGGAAAGGCAAGAGCAAGCGGGCAGACCGAATGGACCTGATTACCACCACCGAGCAACTGGCGGATTTCTGCGCGCTGGCCCATGCCGCCCCTTATGTCACCATCGACACCGAGTTTCTGCGCGAGCGGACCTATTATTCCAAGCTGTGCCTTTTGCAGATGGCCTTGCCGGGGCCGGAGGGGGCCGAGAGTGGTCCGGCCGTGCTGGTTGATCCCCTGGCCGACGGGATTTCGCTGGCACCGTTCTACACGCTTTTGCGGGACGAAAGCACGGTCAAGGTATTGCATGCCGCGCGGCAGGATCTGGAGATCTTCTATATCGAGGGCGGCACGCTGCCGCGCCCGCTGTTTGACACGCAGATCGCGGCGATGGTCTGCGGCTTTGGTGATCAGATCGGCTATGAGACGCTGGTGCGCAAGCTGGCCAAGGGCAATATCGACAAGAGTTCGCGCTTCACTGACTGGTCGGCGCGGCCCTTGTCCGAGGCGCAGTTGCGCTATGCGCTGGCGGATGTGACGCATTTGCGGGTGGTTTACGAGAAGCTGGCGCGACGGTTGAGCGAGACCGGGCGCGAGGCCTGGGTGGCCGAGGAACTGGCGACGCTGAACGACCCCGAGACCTATGTCACCCGCCCCGAGGAGGCCTGGAAACGGGTCAAGACGCGCAATGATTCGGCGCGGTTTCTGGCGATTCTGCGGGAATTGGCGGCGTTTCGCGAAAGCCATGCGCAATCGCGCAATATTCCGCGCTCGCGGGTCTACAAGGATGATGCGCTGCTGGAACTGGCCGCGCTCAAGCCCAAGACCGCTGATGATCTGGGCCGCACGCGGCTTTTGTTGCGCGAGGCGCGGCGGGGGGATATTGCGCAAGGCATTCTGGACGCGGTCCAGCGCGGGGTGGAGTGCCCGGTGAAGGATCTGCCGCAGGCCGAGAACGGGCGCGAGAACATGCAGGTCAACCCGGCGCTGGCCGATCTGCTGCGGGTGCTGCTGAAAGCGAAATCGGATCAGACGGATGTGGCGGCGAAGCTGATTGCCTCGGCGGCCGATCTGGATGCGCTGGCGGCGGGGCTGCGCGATGTCGCGGCGCTGCGCGGCTGGCGGGCGGAAGTGTTTGGCACAGAGGCTCTCAAGCTGTGCGAGGGCAAGCTGGGTCTGGCGGTGCGCGGTGACAAGGTGCAGGTGATCCCGCTCTAGGCTGGCGTGGCGCGGCAGCAACGCGCCGCGACGGGGTCATGCTGTGCCCCGGCGAGGGCTTGCCAAACCGCGGGTTGCACGGAAAAATTAACAGAGTGTCAAGAAAGGGGCGGAAATCTGCCTCTGTGGTGCCACGATTGGAACTGAGTTAACGTGTATGAAAGACGCCTGAATGTCGCAGGGGAATGCTACGGTCATGTCTGAGCCCTCGTCACCAAAACCCTTGCGCCCGTTGTTGAGCGTGACCAATCCCATGTCCAGCCAGTATGATACGATCCTGTATCTGGTGCGCCAGACAACCGGGGCGGCGCTGGTGCAGATCCAGATCGACGGGATGCCGCCAGAGCCGGTTCCGGCTGATCTGCAATGCCTGCAGGCACCCCTGATCCATCAGGGACAGCGCATTGGTGTCTTGCGCGCCTATGGGCGGGACTTCGTCGATGGGGCGGCGCATCTGCTGGCGGGATTTGCGGTTCTGGTGGTCGAGCAGCACGCGCTGTGGTCGGTGGCGCAGCTGGACATGCTGACGGGCGCGATGACGCGGCGGGCCTTCATGTCGGAACTGGGCAATGCGGTGGCGACATGGTCGCGCTCGGGCACGCCCTGCAGTCTGATCAGTTTCGATCTGGATCACTTCAAGGCGATCAATGACACATATGGGCATGGTGCAGGCGACAAGGTGCTGCGCACGGTCGCGCGCATGGTGCGGTCGGAATTGCGCCCCTGTGACCGGCTGGGACGGCTGGGGGGCGAGGAATTCGGCGTGCTGGTTATCGCCGATGCGAGTGCGGCGCTGGATATTGCCGAGCGGTTGCGCGCCATGGTCGAGGGCACCAGCCTGCGCGACCATCCGGAGATCACATTCACCAGTTCCTTCGGGGTGGCGACCTGTGGCGAGGCGGCGGAAACCCGCGATGCGTTGATCGCTGCGTCGGATGCGCGGCTCTATGAGGCCAAGACCAGCGGGCGCAACCGGGTCGTGGGCGCGCCGGGACTGGTCAGTGCGGCGGCTTTTGGCTGATCACTCGGGGCCGGGATCAAGGAAAATCTCCTGATTGCGAAATTGGGGCTTTGATTGGCGGGTGATAATCCATAAATGGAATGAATGTGACCGCAGTGCCGTTTCCGGGCCTGTGGCGAAGGGAGAATTGTGATGCTGAACAATATCGGCCCCGCTGGCTTCATTATCATCGCGATCGTGGTGCTTGTCCTGTTCGGGCGCGGCAAGGTCAGCGCCCTGATGGGTGAGGTGGGCAAGGGGATCACCTCGTTCAAGAAGGGTCTGAAGGACGGATCGGACGAGATCGAGAAAGCCCCGGAAGATGCTTCGCGCGCGGCGCGGGACATCACGCCCGAAGCCGACAAGGACAAGGTCTGAAGTCGGACCTGATCTGCAGCCGTGATCAGATTCGGGCGGGATCAGGTTCAGGCGGGATCAGGTTCGGGGGCGAACGCCTGACGCGGGGACGCGCGGGCGGGCTTGGCCTGTCAGGGGCAGGGGGAGTATCATGTTCGATATCGGCTGGACTGAGCTGATGGTCATCGGGATCGTGGCGCTGATTGTTGTCGGCCCTAAGGATCTGCCCAAGATGTTCCGCAGCCTGGGGCAGATGACCGCCAAGATGCGCGGCATGGCGCGCGAGTTTCAGCGCGCGATGGATGATGCTGCCGATGCCAGTGGCGTGAAGGATGTGGCGCGCGACTTGCGCAAGGCAACCGATCCGCAGGGCATGGGGCTGGATGAGCTGAACAAGATGCGCAACTGGGATCCGCTGAAGGATGGGGTCTCGGGGAAATCCGGCAAACCGGGTTCCGGCGACAAGACCCCGCCCAGTGACGAGGATGAGACCGCGATGGACCAGATCGCTGCGGAAATGGAAAACCTGCGCCGCGAGCGCGCGGCGAAAACCGCAGAGGCGAAACCTGCTGCACCAAAGCCCGCAGCGGTGAAACCGGCCCCTGCGCCGGAAAATGCGCCCGCAGCGACAGATCCGGCCCCGCAAGCACCTGCGGCAAGTGACAAGGGTCAGGCATGACACGCCCCACGCCGCAGAATGACATTGACGACAAGAGCGCGCCGCTGATCGAGCATCTGGCGGAATTGCGCTCGCGGCTGATCAAGGCCGTGCTGGCCTTTGTTGTGGCGATGGTGGCCTGTTTCACCATTGCGACCCCGATCTTCAACTTCCTGACCGCGCCCCTGTGTTCGGCGCTGGCCGATCGCGGGCAGGATTGCGACCTGATCTTCATCAGCCCGCAAGAGGGGTTTTTCGTCGCCATCAAGGTATCGCTCCTGGGCGGGTTCATGCTGGCTTTCCCGGTGATCGCGGGGCAGTTGTGGCGGTTTGTGGCACCGGGCCTCTATCGGTCGGAGAAGAATGCGTTTCTGCCGTTCCTGATCGCCTCGCCCTTCATGTTCTTTCTGGGCGCGAGTTTCGCGTTTTATGTGGTCACGCCGCTGGCCTATAATTTCTTCCTTGGCTTCCAGCAATTCGGCAGCGCGGGCGAGGCCGTGGACGGGGTGCAGGGGGCCGCGCCCTTGTCGGTGGTGTTTCAGGGCTCGGCGCAGGAATATCTGAACCTGACGATCAAGTTCATCGTGGCCTTCGGGATGTGCTTTCAGTTGCCAGTGCTGCTGACGCTGATGGGCAAGGCTGGGCTGGTTTCGGCGGAAGGGCTGAAAGCGGGGCGCAAATGGGCGATTGTCGGCATCCTGACGCTGGCCGCTTTGGTGACGCCGCCCGATGTGATCACGCAGGTGATTCTGTTTGTGGTCGTCTATGGGCTGTATGAAATCTCGATCTTCCTTGTCGCGGCAGTCGAGAAGAAGCGGCGCGAGGAATTGCGCCGCGAGGGGCTGCTGGATGATGAGGATGACGAGGTTTTCGCCGATGAGCTGGAAGGCGAGAAGTGACACTGCCTGAAGGGGATGCGCTGCGCCGGATTGCCGAGGCGCTGGAGCGGATCGCACCGCCACCTGCGCCGGTGCCGGCTCTGGACGCGGCGGAGGCTTTCGTCTGGCATACCGGGCCGGATCGGTTGCAGCCGGTGCAGGACGTTAACCGCGTGGCGCTGGACCTGCTGGTGGGGATCGGGCGGGCGCGCGATACGCTGCTGGCGAATACGCTGCAATTCGCGCGCGGGTATGGGGCGAATAATGCGCTGCTCTGGGGCGCGCGGGGGATGGGGAAATCCTCGCTCGTGAAGGCGGTGCATGGGCATGTTCTGGCGTTGGAGCCAGAATGCGGGTTGAAGCTGGTCGAGATCCAGCGCGAGGATTTGCCGTCGATTGCGCGGCTGATGGAGTATCTGAGGGGCAGTGAGGCGCGGTTCATCCTGTTTTGCGATGATCTGTCCTTCAGCCATGATGACCAGCATTACAAATCGCTGAAGGCCATTCTGGATGGGGGTGTCGAGGGGCGGCCCGAGAATGTGGTGCTTTATGCGACCTCGAACCGGCGGCACCTGATGCCGCGCGACATGATCGAGAATGAGCGCTCCTCGGCGATTTCCCCGGCTGAGGCGGTGGAGGAGAAAGTGTCGCTCTCGGACCGGTTCGGGCTGTGGCTGGGCTTTCATCCCTGCGATCAGGACGAATATCTGGCGATGATCGCGGGCTATTGCGCGGCTTACGGGCTGGAGATTGCGCCGGATCGGTTACGGGCCGAGGCGATCGAGTGGCAGGCCACGCGCGGATCGCGGTCGGGGCGGGTGGCCTGGCAGTTTTTCACGGATCTGGCCGGGCGCGAGGGTGTGCGCGTCTGAGAGGGGGGCTTGAGGGACTGCCGTCCCTCAAACTCCCTGCTTCAAGGGGCAT
>JAFIEL010000129.1 GCA_020832585.1 Natronohydrobacter sp.
CTGCAATCTGGCCTCGATGAACCTGCTGAAATTCTATGACGGCAAGAGTTTCGATGCCGAGGCCTATATGCACGCCACCCGCCTCTGGACGATCACGCTGGAAATCAGCGTGATGATGGCGCAATTCCCGTCCAAGGAAATCGCGCAGCGGTCCTACGAGTTCCGCACGCTGGGTCTGGGCTATGCCAATATCGGCGGTCTGCTGATGAACATGGGCTATGGCTACGATTCGACCGAAGGGCGCGCGCTCTGTGGCGCACTGACCGCGCTGATGACAGGTGTGAGCTACGCCACATCTGCGGAAATGGCGGGCGAGTTGGGCGCTTTCCCCGGCTACAAGAAGAACGCGGACCACATGCTGCGCGTCATTCACAACCACCGACGCGCCGCCTATGCCGAGAGCGACTATGAGGGCGTGAATGTGGCCCCCGTCGCGCTGGATGCCAAGGGCTGCCCCGACAAGCGGCTGGTCGATCTGGCCCGCGCGGCATGGGATGAGGCGCTGAGCCTTGGCGAACAACACGGCTACCGCAATGCGCAATCGACCGTCATCGCGCCCACTGGCACCATCGGTCTGGTGATGGATTGCGACACCACCGGGATCGAGCCGGATTTCGCGCTGGTCAAGTTCAAGAAACTGGCGGGCGGCGGCTATTTCAAGATCATCAACCAGTCGGTTCCTGCCGCGCTGCGCAAACTCGGCTACCGCGAATCCGAAATCGGCGAGATCATCGCCTATGCGGTCGGTCACGGCTCACTCGGTCAGGCCCCCGGCATCAACCATACCAGCCTGATCGGCCACGGCTTCGGCACGAAGGAAATCGAAAAGGTCGAAGCGGCCCTGCCCTCGGCTTTCGATATCCGCTTCGTGTTCAACCAGTGGACGCTGGGCGAGGCGTTCTGCCGCGAAACCCTGGGCATCCCGGCGGCAGAGCTGAACAACCCCACCTTCGACCTGCTGAAACATCTGGGTTTCACCAAGGCGCAGATCGACGCGGCCAATGACCATGTCTGCGGCACGATGACGCTCGAAGGTGCACCGCATCTGAAACTCGAACATTACAGCGTGTTCGATTGCGCCAATCCCTGCGGCAAGAAGGGCACGCGCTACCTGTCGGTGGACAGCCATATCTACATGATGGCGGCGGCGCAGTCCTTCATCTCGGGCGCGATTTCCAAGACCATCAACATGCCGAACTCGGCCACGATCGAGGAAACGCTGGCCGCCTATGAACTGTCCTGGTCGCTGGGGATCAAGGCCAATGCGCTCTATCGTGACGGGTCGAAACTCAGCCAACCCCTGGCCGCAGCCCTGATCGAAGATGACGAGGAAGCCGAGGAAATCCTCGAAACCGGCACGCCGCAGCAGAAGGCACAGGTCATTGCCGAGAAGATCGTCGAGAAGGTGATCGTCAAGGAAGTGATCCGCCGCCACCGCGAGAAACTGCCCGAGCGCCGCAAGGGCTACACGCAAAAAGCCATCGTCGGCGGCCACAAGGTCTATCTGCGGACCGGCGAATATGGCGACGGCAAGCTGGGCGAGATCTTCATCGACATGCACAAGGAAGGTGCCGGCTTCCGCGCGATGATGAACAATTTCGCCATCGCCGTGTCGGTCGGCCTGCAATACGGGGTGCCGCTGGAGGAATTCGTCGATGCCTTCACCTTCACCCGGTTTGAACCGGCAGGCATGGTGCAGGGCAATGATTCGATCAAGAACGCGACCTCGATCCTCGACTATATCTTCCGCGAACTGGCGGTCAGCTATCTGGACCGCACGGACCTCGCGCATGTCAAACCCTCTGGCACCGCTTTTGACGATCTGGGCGCGGGCGAGTTGGAAGGCGTGCGCAATGTCGCGGAAGTGTCCGACGACGCGGCATCCCGCTCGCTCGAAGTGCTGCGCCAGATCAGTTCGACCGGCTATCTGCGCAAGCGCCTGCCCACGGAACTGACCGTGCTGCAGGGCGGGCAATCGGTGACATCCTTCGCCACAGACGGGGTGTCAGCCATCGCCATGCAGGCGGTCGAGGCCGAGACCATGACCATCGCGCCACTCGACGCGCGCGCCCGCGCCCGGATGCAGGGCTATGAGGGCGATCCTTGCGGCGAATGTGGCAACTACACGCTGGTCCGCAACGGGACGTGCATGAAGTGCAATACTTGTGGCGGGACGAGCGGGTGTAGCTGATGGCCCCAAAATGAGTAAGTGATCAAGTCCGTAGTGATGAGAAAAAAGGAAAGTTGAATTTGGCCTACATTGCAAATCGTGAACCGTCGCTTCCGCCTCAGACAAGGGATAAGTCAAGAGAATCTTTTCGTTCGATCAGCAACGTTTTCGAAGCTTTCCAAAGGGATCTTAGCCCACAAGAAGAAATGGCGATCGTCGCGGGAAACGCTGGAAAAATTATCCATGTTCGAGTGGTCAGATATGTTGAACCGGATATGCTCAACATCTTCGGGTACGACATTGAGGGTAACAGTGCGGTTCTGATCCAGCACATCTACCAAACATCTTTAATGCTTGTGGCCGTGCGACCACTTGAGGCGCAAGCTTATAGAGTTGGTTTCAACTAAGTGTTTTTACTTGGCTTAGCAATCTGGACCTAAGCGGTAACATTGGCGCTGACGCGCCATCCCAAAGACAGGAAAGCCCCCGCGCAATCGGGGGCTTTTTTCATATGCGAAGGTATCGCGGCGCAGCGCCGGGCCATTGCCATCACCCCCTGTTCCAGTACTGATACGCCAGAACGCGCGTGCGCGGTGAAAGGCCATCATGGAACCGCTGTCCAACTTCCTTCGCAACAATTCCGCATGGCTTGGGGCCGGGTTCCTGCTGACCTTTGCCTCCAGCTTCGGGCAGACCTTTTTCCTGTCGGTTTTCGCTGGCGAAATCCGGGCGGAATTCGGCCTGTCGCATGGCGGATGGGGCGGGATCTACGCACTGGCCACGGCCACATCTGCGGCCGTGATGATCTGGGCGGGCAGTCTGACCGACCGTTTCCGTATCCGCCATATCGGCGTCGTCATCTTGCTGGGTCTGGCGCTCACGGCGGGCTCTATGGTCTGGGTCAGCTCGGTCTGGGGGCTTGTCATCGTGATCTTCCTGTCGCGCCTCTTCGGGCAGGGCCTGATGGGCCATTGCGCGATGGTGGCGATGGCGCGCTGGTTCGTCGCACGGCGCGGGCGCGCGGTCTCGATCGCAGGGCTTGGCGTGGCCGCGGGCGAGGCGCTCTTGCCGATCAGCTTCGTGGCCCTGATGGGAGTGGTCGACTGGCGGCTGTTGTGGCTTGTCGCTGCCGGGGTGCTTCTGGCCTTCGTGCCGGTGCTTTGGACATTGTTGCAACGCGAACGCACCCCGCAATCCCATGCCGAGGACAGTGGCAGTTTCGGCATCGCAGGCCGCATGTGGACCCGCGCGCAGGTGCTGCGCCATCCCGTCTTCTGGCTGATGCTGCCCGCACTCTTTGGCCCTGCCGCGTGGAACACCTCGTTCTTCTTTCAGCAGGTTCCGCTGGCAGAGGCCAAGGGCTGGGAACATCTGCAACTTGTGGCGCTGTTTCCGCTCTTCACGGTCAGCAGCGTGGCCTTCATGCTGGTCGCGGGCGGGCTGGTGGACAGGCTGGGCAGCGGGCGGCTGGCGGGGGTCTATCTGATCCCGCTGGCGGTGGGCTATCTGGTCTTTGCCCTTGCCCAAAGCCTGCCCGCAGGGGCCGTTGGCATGATCCTGATGGGTATTGGCACCGGGTTGCATGTCACCATGATGGGCACATTCTGGGCCGAAGCCTTTGGCACGCGCCATATCGGGGCCATTCGCGCCATGATGGTGGCATTCATGGTTCTGGGCACGGCGATGGGGCCTGCCCTGACGGGGGTGCTGATTGATGTCGGGATCAGTTTTCCGCAGCAAAGCTTCGCGATTTCGCTCTATTTTCTGGGCGCTTCCCTGTTGGCTGGCATCGCGGGGCGCAGTCTGACAGCCAACAGGGCGGGCGCGGCTGCGTGACCGGTCTGCGCCGGACAAGGGTCGTGCCCTTCGCCATGATCAGGCGCAGCCCGCGCAGGTGCTGTATTTTCCGCCCCCCTCTCACGTCAGGGACGGGTGGCGCTGCGGGCCACTCCGGCCGGGTCGGCGCGCAGGATATCCGTGTCCCGCAGCAGCGCAACAAGACGCCCCTGAAACGCCGCGCAGATCGGGCTGGGATTGCCGCCGCGTCGCAAGACAAAGCCCACGGTCCGAAGGGCTGCAGCATCATCCAGTTCAAGCGCGCATAACGCGTCATCAATCGCGCGGGTTGCAAGTGCTGGCAAGATCGTCGCCCCCGCCCCGGCGCGCACCAGAGCCAGCAGTGAGATGACATTGCGCGCACTCAGCGCCGACACGCCATCCGGTCCGTCGAGGTCAAAGCCGAAATAGCCTGCGGTCGATTTGTTGCTGATCAGCCGATGACCGCGCACATCATCTCGTGTCAAGGGTCGCGCGACCTGTGCAAGCGGATGGTCCTTGCGGCAGACCAGCCTGAACGGGTCATTGAACAAGGCCACGAAATGCAGACCCGCGCCCGCCTCGGGCTTGCCGCCGATGCCCAGTTCGACCTCTCCGGTTTCGACCAGCACATGCACAGTGGCGCTGTCGGTATCCAGCAATTCGATTCGGACGCCGGGATGGTCGGCCAGCATGGCGCTCAATAGCGGCGGCAAAAGCTGCGCGGCAACGGACGGGACAGCCGCGATGCGCAAGACGCCCTCGCGCCCCGCCGCAAGTGCGCAAATCCGTTCGATCGTGCGGTCGTGTTTGCGCAGCAAGTCGCGTGCAAGCTTGTGCACTTCTCGCCCCAGTGCTGTCAGCGTGTGCTTGCGATCCGTTTCGAACAAGGGTGCGTTCAGATCGGTCTCAAGGTGTTTGAGTGTCATCGAGACTGCGGAATCCGTGCGCCCAAGCGCCTTGGCCGCATCGCGCAGGTTCCCGCAATCAGCAACAGTGACGAAAACGCGCAGCGCCTGGGTTCGGATCATCGGCAGTGATTCCAGTATTTCTGAAGCTGACTCCATTTTAATTCGATTGATCTGAATAAGTCACCCCCTTAGCCTGTGGATCGGAGGCCATGATGACAAACATGACACTTTCTCTGGATCAGGTCGAAGAGCTTGCCTTGCAGGTGCTGCTGGGTGCAGGGGCCAGCAGGCAACAGGCGGCCTCGGTCGCGCGGTCCACCCGTCTGGCAGAGCGTGACGGTATCCGCAGTCATGGGCTGATGTATGTCCCGATCTATGCCGAGCATTTGCGCTGTGGCAAGGTTCTGGGCGCGGCTGTGCCCACAGTCGCACGCCCGCGCCCTGCGGCGGTTCAGGTCGATGCGGCACATGGGTTTGCCCATGCGGCGATTGATGCAGGATGGGCGCAGTTCGACGCAGCGGTGCGCGAACAGGGCATTGCCGCAATGGCGATTGCGCGCTCCTATAACTGCGGCGTTCTGGGACATCATGCCGAACGGCTGGCCGAGTCCGGCCTTGTCGGGCTGTGCTTCACCAATGCGCCCGCGTCCATGGCCCCGGTTGGCGGCACGAAGCCCGTGATCGGCACCAACCCCTTTGCGCTCGCGGTGCCCGATGACGCAGGCCGCGCGCGGCTGGTGATCGACCAATCCGCCAGCGCGATTGCGAAATCCGAGATCATCCTGCGCGCCCGAACGGGCGAACCGATAGAACCGGGCTGGGCGCTCGGCGCGGACGGCCAGCCGACCGAGGATGCGGACGCCGCCCTTGCAGGCTCTATGCTGCCTGCGGGCGGGCAGAAGGGTTTCGGCATGGGCTTGATGGTCGAGATCTTCGCCGCCGCCCTGTCAGGGGGCAATCTGGGACTGGAAGCCAGCCCCTTTTCCGGCCCCAAGGGCGGGCCACCGGGGACCGGGCAGTTCTTCATCGGCATCGATCCGGCGGCGTTTTCCGGCGACGGATTCCACGCGGCGATCCTGCGGCTGACAGATGCAATCACGGATCAGCCCGGCACACGGCTGCCCGGTGCGCGCCGCGCGGCCAACCGCCAACGTATCGAGACTGCGGGCGTGCAGGTCGATGCCGCCCTGATGGACAGGATCAAGGCCGCCTGAGCGGCGAAAAGGAACGACATGGAACTTGAAACCCGCAATTTCATCGCAGGCGACTGGCTGGACGGGACTGGCACGGTCGAAAACCGCAATCCGTCAGACCTGTCCGATGTGATCGGCCACTTCGCACAGGCCGATGCCGCTCAGCTTGGTGTTGCGCTGGACGCTGCGCGTCGCGCGCAAGCCGAATGGGGCGCGACTGGCCCGCAGAAGCGCCATGATGTGCTGATGGCCATCGGCACCGAAATGATGGCCCGTGCCGGGGAAATCGGCGCACTGATCGCCCGCGAAGAGGGCAAGCCCTTGGCCGAGGGCAAGGGCGAAGTCTACCGCGCGGGCCAGTTCTTCACCTATTTCGCAGCTGAAGCGTTGCGGCAATTGGGCCAGACCGCTGACTCGGTGCGGCCGGATATTGAAATCGATGTACGCCGCGAACCCGTGGGCGTCGTGGCGATCATCAGCCCGTGGAATTTCCCCGTGGCAACGCCCGCATGGAAAATCGCGCCCGCGCTGGCCTTCGGCAATGCCGTGATCTGGAAACCCGCCAACCAGACCCCCGCCAGCGCTGTGGCCCTGACGCAGATCATCGCCAAACAGGACTTGCCCAAGGGGCTGTTCAATCTGGTCATGGGCGCGGGGCGCGAAATCGGGCAGGCTCTGGCGGAAAGCGCGCGCGTCGATGCGATCAGCTTCACTGGCTCTGTGCCAGTCGGGCGCGGGATTGCGGCGGCGGCAATCCCCAACATGACCAAATTGCAGATGGAAATGGGGTCAAAGAACCCCATGGTCATCATGGAGGATTGCGACCTCGATCTGGCCGTGGCGCATGCCACCAACGCGGCCTTTGGCGGCACCGGTCAGAAATGCACCGCCGCCAGCCGCCTTGTCGTGCATGAGCGCATCCATGATGCCTTTGTCGAGAAGCTGGTCGCGAGCGCGCAGGCGTTGAACGTCGGTCACGCGCTGGAAGAGGGCACACAGATCGGCCCGGTGGTGAGTGCCGACCAGCTTGCAGCCAATCTGGACTATATCGCGACCGGCAAGCGCGAAGGCGCAGAACTTCTTTGCGGCGGCGACCGGCTGGAACGCGCGACGGACGGCTATTTCATGGCCCCTGCGGTCTTTGCAAACACCCGCAACGACATGGTCATCAACCGCGAGGAAATGTTCGCGCCGATCACCTGCATCCTCAAGGCTGGCAGCTATGACGAAGCCCTGCACATCGCCAATGACACTGAATTCGGCCTGACTGCGGGCATCATGACCCGCGATCTGGCGCGCGCCACCCATTTCCGCCGGAACGCGCGCGCGGGCTGTGTCATGGTCAATCTGCCGACCGCAGGCACGGATTACCATGTCCCCTTCGGCGGGCGCGGTGCGTCCAGCTACGGTCCGCGCGAACAGGGCCGTTATGCGGAAGAATTCTACACCATCGTAAAGACCTCCTATATCCATTCGGGGGCGCCCGCATGAGCCCGCGCATCGACGCGCTGCAATATGCCAACTGGTCGGAAAAGATCTTCCGCCAGATGCGCGCGGGCGGGGTTGATGCGGTGCATGTCACGATCACCTATCACGAGAATTTTCGCGAAACAGTGCTCAATATCGAAGGCTGGAACCGCTGGTTTGAACGTCACCCGGACCTGATCTTTCAGGGCTACACCGCCGATGACATTGACCTTGCCCGCGCGAGTGGCCGCACGGCGATCTTCTTCGGCGCGCAAAACCCCTCTTGCATCGAGGATGACATCGGCCTTGTCGAAGTGCTGCACCGTCTGGGCCTGCGCTTCATGCAGCTGAGCTATAACAACCAGTCGCTTCTCGCCTCTGGCTGTTACGAGGCCGAAGATACCGGCCTGACCCGCATGGGCCGCGAGGTGGTGGCGGAAATGAACCGCGTGGGCCTGGTCATCGACATGAGCCATTCGGGCGAACGCTCGACGCTGGACGCCATCGCCCATTCCGCCCGCCCGATTGCCATCACCCATGCAAACCCGGCAAGCTGGCACCCTGCCATGCGCAACAAATCTGACCGGGTGTTACGCGCGCTGGCGGAAAGCGGCGGGATGCTGGGGTTTTCGGTCTATCCGCACCACCTGCGCGGCGGCGGCGATTGCACTCTGGATGATTTCTGCACGATGGTCGCGCGCACGGCCGATCTGATGGGCGTGGATCATATCGGCATAGGCACGGATCTGTGTCAGGACCAGCCCGATTCCGTGGTGGACTGGATGCGCGCAGGCCGCTGGACCAAGGCGCGCGATTATGGCGAGGGCAGCGCTGACAATCCCGGTTTCCCCCCCATGCCCGACTGGTTCCACGACAACCGCGATTTCGGGACAATCGAACAAGGCTTGCGCGCCGTCGGCTTCTCCGCTGCAGATGTCGCCGCTGTCATGGGCGGCAACTGGGCACGGTTCTTTGCGCAGGGTTTTGGCGCTCTGGAAACCGCACAGCAAGAGGCCGCGCAATGAGTTGCGAGGGTCTGAACCCCATGCCACAG
>JAFIEL010000130.1 GCA_020832585.1 Natronohydrobacter sp.
GTCAGCGGTCAGCGGTCAGCGGTCAGCGGTCAGCGGTCAGCGGTCAGCGGTCAGGAAGGGGGGGGCAGATGGTGCGCGTGGCACTCAACGGGTTCGGGCGTATCGGGCGGACAGTCCTGCGCGCCTGGCTGCAGGACGCCTGGCCCGAGGTGGAGATCGTCGCGATCAATGATATCGCGTCACCCGAAGATTGCGCTTATCTGCTGGAATATGACAGCGTTTTCGGGCCTTTGCGCCAAGAAGTCAGTTTGCGCGACGGGATGCTTGTCGTTGCGGGCCATCGGTTGCGACTGACACATGCCGCCGATCTGTCCGATCTGGACCTGTCGGACATTGATCTGGTCATGGAATGCACCGGCCGCGCGGATCGTACCGAGGTCGCCCGCCGGGGCATCCGGGCTGGCGCGCGTCGCGTGCTGATATCCGGCCCGTCCGAGGCTGCGGAAATCACCATTGTCCTGGGCGCGAATGATGCAGAGTTGATGCCGGAACATGAACTTGTCTCGAACGCATCCTGCACGACCAATGCGCTGGCCCCGCTGGCGCGGCTCTTGCAGGATCATTGGGGGATCGTGACCGGGTTCATGACGACGGTGCATTGCTACACCGGCAGCCAGCCGACCGTGGACGCGCCGCGCGGGGATCCGGCCCGCTCGCGCGCGGCGGCGCTGTCCATGGTGCCCACAACAACCAGCGCACAGCGTCTTCTGGAACGAGTGCTGCCGCAGATGGAAGGGCGCTTGCTGGGCGCGGCCGTGCGGGTGCCGACGGCGTCGGTCTCGGCCGTGGATCTGACTGTGATGCTGGAGCGCCCGGCCACGGTCGCGGCCGTGAACGCGGCCCTGCGCGGGGCAGGGGGGGTGATCGGCTGGACGGACAGGCCGCTGGTGTCGGTCGATCTGCGCGCGCGACCAGAGAGCATTGTCATGGCCTTGCCAGAGACGCAGATGACCGATGCCGGTTTGCTGCGTGTCTTTGGCTGGTATGACAATGAATGGGGGTTTTCCTGCCGGATGCTGGACATGGCCGCGCGCATTTCGCGGTTCTAGTCGCGAATTTTCTTGCATTTTGCGGGCGCAGAGGGCATGTAAGAGGGGCGACGTTACCACTATCGACCACTGTTCTCCTCTACGGCCACAGTCTCTTCGATCTTGCACTGACTGAGCCGGGCTGCCGCAAGGTGTGGGCAGCGTACTAACTAGGAGACTTCACATGGCCACTGGCACAGTGAAATGGTTCAACGCAACCAAAGGTTTTGGCTTCATTCAACCCGATGGCGGTTCCAAGGATGTGTTCGTGCACATTTCCGCTGTTGAGCGCGCAGGCCTGCGTGGTCTGGACGATGGTCAGAAAGTGACCTTCGATCTGGAAAAAGGCCGCGACGGCCGCGAATCGGCCAGCAATCTGGCTCTCGCCTGATCTGCCGCAGCGCAACGGATTGAAAAAGCCGCCCCGAAGGGCGGCTTTTTTGTGTTCTGCCGCCGGGATCAGGCCCCGGATTTAGGTTTGAGTTTCTGCATCACGCGGGCATGAGCGCGCCCGATCATGTGGGCGGCAATCGGCGCGGTCAGCAGCAGGAAAAGCGCGGTCGCCACGGCCTTGCTGACCACCTCGCCGGTGCCTTGATGGATTGCCAGACCCACCAGCACCAAGAGCGCGCCCAAGGTGCCTGCCTTGGTCGAGGCATGCATCCGGGTCAGCAGATCGGGCAGGCGCACGATGCCAATGGCGGCGATCAGGACGAAAGCGGCCCCTGCCAGCAGAAACAGGCCAACCAGCACATCAATCATTTTCCATCTCCCCGTCCTTCAGCTCTTGTTGCTGCCTTTCGCTGCGCTCGAACCGGCGTTCGGCATAGCGGGCCAGCGCGACTGTGGCCAGAAACCCCACCAGCGCCAGCACGATGGCGACATCCAGCAGCGAGGGTTCGTCCATGATCACGGCATAGACGCCGCAAAACGAGATGATGGTGACTGTCATCATGTCGAGCGCCACCACGCGGTCGGCCAGAGACGGCCCTTTTGCGATGCGCACGAAGGCCACGGCCATCCCGATCAGGATCAGGATCAGCGACAGTTGCGCGGCGATTTGCAGAAATCCGGCTCCGGTCATTTCTCGAATACCCCCATGATCAGCCGCTCGAACCCGTTCTTGATGTCGTCGATCAGATCATCGGCGTCATCCCCGAACATCGCATGCACCAGCAGTGTCTCGCGATCCTCGGACACGTCCACGCTGAGCGTGCCGGGCGTGAGCGAGATCAGGTTGGTCAGCAGCAGGATTTCGAAATCGCCCTTCACCGTCAGTGGCACTTCGATCAGGGCGGGTTTGTTCTGCGGCACCGGGCGGATCACGTCCCAGGCGACCTTGACCGAGGACATCAGCAATTCCCACAGGAAGAACAGCGCCAGATAGATCGAGCGGCGGAAGCGCTTGAAATAGAGGTCATCGATGCCGGTGAGGGGCGACGATATCCAGAGCGCGAAGAAGCCCAGAACGGCACCTGTGGCCAGCGACATGAAGCTGAAATCCGCCGTCATTGCTGCCCATGCGAAGGCCAGAAGCAGGTTCAGAAGAAGTCCATTCATGGTTGCACCCCCAGAACTGTGGTGACGTAATCCGTCGGGTCCAGAAGCTGCATCGCGGCTGTCTGGGCGAATTGCACAAAGGGTTCGGGGAAGAAGCCGATGATGATGGTCATCGCGGCAAGCCCGGCGATGGGGGTGATCATGGCAGCCGTCACACGCGCAGGCGCGCGGTCGGGCGTCGGGTCATAACCGTCGGGATGGGGTTTCCAGAAGGCATAGCCCCAGATCTTCGTCATCGAATAGATCGTGAGCAGACCCACCAGAAGCGAGACGAAGGTCACGAACCACATATTCAGCTCGATCGCCGCCTTGACGATCAGGTATTTCGCCCAGAAGCCCGAAAGCGGCGGGAAACCTGCGAGTGAGAAGGCGGGGATAATGAAGAGCGCGGCCAGAAGCGGCGCGGATTTGTAGAGGCCGCCAATGCGGTTCAGATCCGTGCTGCCGGCATACTGTTTGGCCAGACCGGCGACGAAAAAGAGGTTCGCCTTCACGATGATATGGTGGACAAGGTAGAACACCCCCCCCATCAGCGCGAGCGGCGTGAACAGGGCCAATCCCAGTGTCATATAGCCGATCTGGCTGATGATGTGGAAGGACAGGATCTTGCGGAAATCCATCTGTGCTGCGGCGCCAATAACGCCTGTGAACATGGTCAGAAGCGACACCCAAAGCAGGATTTCATGCGTGAAGCCCACATCGCCCACGAACACGAGCGTGAACATGCGCATCAGCGCATAGACGCCGACCTTGGTCAGCAGGCCCGCAAACACTGCCGATATGGCGAAATAGGGCGTGTGGTAGCTGGCGGGCAGCCAGAAGAAGAGCGGGAATACGGCGGCTTTCACCCCGAAACCCACCATGAACATCATGGCGATGACCGTGATCAGGCCCTGATTGTCGGATGCCGCCACAGCGCCCCGCAGATCGGCCATGTTCAGCGTGCCTGTGACCCCGTAAAGCAGCCCGATTCCCGAGAGGAACACCAGTGTCGAGACGAGATTGAGGGCCACATATTTGATACCCGCATCCAGCCGGTCCTTGCCGCCGCCGATGACCAGCAGCGAGAAAGAGGCGATCAGCATGACCTCGAACCAGACATAGAGGTTGAACAGATCGCCCGTCAGGAAAGCCCCTGTCACCCCGGCGATGAGCATCTGAAAGAGCGCATAGAAGCCCAGACGCTCGGTTTCCTCGGGGATTTCACCAAGGGCATAGATCGCCGTGGCAAGCCCAGTGATGGCCGTGATGACGACCATGACGGCGCTCAGATAGTCGGAAACCAGCGTGATCCCGAAGGGCGCGTCCCAGTTCGACATCTGTGCGGCGATCACGCCCTCGCGCAGCACGACGACCATGAGCGCGGCAGAGGCAATCAGCGAGAGCACCGAGCCAGCAAGCGAGATCCAGCGCCCGGCGGGGTAGTTGCGCGCAAGGTAGGCGAACACCGCCGTGGCAAAGGGCACGGCGATGGGAAAGACCAGAACCCAGTTCATTTCGGCTCGTCCTCCTTGGGTTCGGCGAAGCGCAATTCATCCGTGTCGATCGTGCCAGTGCGGCGGAAGGTCTCAAAGGCCAGCGCAAGGGCAAAGGCCAGAAGCCCGAAGCCGATCACGATGGCGGTCAGGACCAGTGCCTGTGGCAGTGCGTTGCCGACCGCCTGCAGCGGCGCATCCGCGCCATAAGGCACCAGCGCCGGGTGGCCCTTGGTCATGCGGCCAGAGGCGAAAATCGTCAGGTTCACGGCATTGGACAGCAGGATCAGCCCGAAAAGGAAGCGCATGAAGGTGCGCGAGAGCATCAGATAGACCGATGCGGCGGTCAGCACACCTATGATGAGGGCGGTGAGGGATTCCATCTCAGGTCTCCTCCTCGAATGCGAATGTCAGCGACAGGATGCCGCCAAGGACGACCAGATAGACCCCGATATCAAACACCAGAACCGAGTTGATCGAGAAGGCGGCGGTTTCATAGCTGTCGCCGCCGACCCAGTACCATTGGCCGGTAAAGAACGGATCGCCCATGAAGAAGGAAAACAGCCCCGCCAGAAGCGCGATGCCAAGGCCGATCACGGCGATGCCCTCGGGCGAGACGCGCAGCGCGCGGCGGGTTTCTTCAGGTCCGCAGGCCAGCGAGTAGATGATGAAGGCCACCGCCCCCAACAGCCCGCCGATAAAGCCGCCACCGGGCAGGTGATGGCCGCGCAAGAGCATGAAGAGCGAAAATACAAAGACGAGGGCCACCAGAAGGCGCGCGCCTGCGGTGAAGATGATCGAGTTCATTTCTTCTCCTCCTTGGCTGCGCGCATCCCTTTAAGCAGCACGAAGGCCCCAAGGGCTGCAATCAGCACCACGGCGATCTCGCCGAACGTGTCGAGCGTGCGGAAATCCACAAGGATCACGTTGACGATGTTGCGCCCGAAGGCTTGGGTCCAGCTTGCCGCCTCGAAAAACTCGGTCAGGCGACGGTCAAAGGGCTGATCGACGACCAGCAGCAGAACCCATGTCGTCAGCACGCCGACGGCAATGGCCAGAACAGCATTGGGGAAGCTGTGTTTCTGCACATTTCCCTTGTCGAGATAGGGCATTTTCAGAAGCGCCAGCGCCAGCAGCACCACCACCAGCAATTCGACCAGAAGCTGCGTGATTGCCACATCCGGGGCGGAATAGGCGATGAAGATCAGCGCCACGCCAATGCCCACCGTCCCCAGCCCCACCAGCGCGGTGATGCGCGAAGATGTGAGCAGCACCAGAACCGTGCCCGCCGCGATCAGAAGCGAAATGCCCCATTCCATCAGACCCAGCCCGGCAAGGTTCAGGTTCACCCCGCCTGCGCCGCGTGTGATCAGGGTGATCAGAACCGTCACGGCAAAGACCGCGAAGGTTGCGAACATGTACTGGCGCAGAACGCCGGTCTGGATCAGGCCGGTCTGACCTTTCGAGAAGCGCACGAACCAGTCCAGAAACACATCCCAGCTTGCGTCGAGATCGGGGGATTTCGCCTCGATCCGGGCAAGTCGCTCGCGCAGCGCCTGATGCTTGAGATAGATCAGGAAGCCAAGCGCGAAGGTGATCAGGCTGAGCAGCAAGGGCAGGTTGAACCCGGCCCAGAGCTTCACGCGCCCGCCTGTATCCGGTGCGCCCATGACAGCATTTACCGCTGGTTCGATGAGATAATATGCGGTCAGCCCCGGCATCAGGCCGAACAGCAGCCCGCAGCTTCCCAGCACAACCGGTCCCAGCAGCATCGGCCACGGCCCCTCATGCGGTTCATGCGGCAGATCGCCTTGCGGGCCGTAGAAGGGTTTGTAGGCCACGATCCCCGCGACTGCGAACATCAGCGCGAAGGCGATCAGCGCCATCGGCACAACGAACAGCCACAGATGCATTTCCAGCGCGCCCGCATAGGCGACTTCCTTGGCGATGAAACCCAGGAAGGGCGGGATACCGGCCATGGCCAGACCTGCAACTGCGGCTGCCATCGCCGTGATCGGCATGGCTTTTTTCAGCCCGCCCAGCAGATTGGCGTCACGCGTGCCAGTGGCGTGGTCGATGATGCCGATGGTGAGAAACAACCCCGCCTTGTAGAGCGAATGGACCAGAAGGAAGGTCATGGCGGCGGTGATGGCATAGCCCGTGCTGCCTGCAAGGAACATGACCAGCGTGCCGAGCGCCATGAGCGTGGTATAGGCCAGCGTCTGTTTCAGATCGGTCTGGCGCAGCGCCATGAAGGAGGCGAACACCGCCGTCACAGCGCCAAAGATCGACAGGATCCAGATCCAGAGGTCAGAGCCGGAAAGCGCAGGATGCGTGCGCGCGAGCAGATATACCCCTGCCTTCACCATCGTGGCCGAGTGCAGATAGGCCGAAACCGGGGTCGGTGCGGCCATGGCGTTGGGCAACCAGAAATGGAACGGCACCTGCGCGGATTTGGTGAAAGCGCCCGCCAGCACGAGAAACAGGATCAGCGTGTAGAATTCCTGACCCACCAGGCTGCCTGCCGCGTTGATCTGCGACATCTCGAACGTGCCCTGACTGACCCCCATCAAGATGAACCCTGCGAGCAGTGCAAGCCCCCCCGTTGCCGTCAGCAACAGTGCCTGCAGCGCATTGCGGCGCGATTTGGGGTCGGCATGGCTGAAACCGATCAGCAGGTAGGAGGTGAAGGTCGTGAGTTCCCAGAACACGAAAAGCGCGATCAGGTTATCTGCCAGCACCACGCCCAGCATCGAGAGCATGAAGGCGAAGAGATAGAGCGCGAAACGGTCGTATTGCGGATGGCCCGCCAGATATTTCGCGGCATAAAGCATGACCATCGCGCCGATCCCGGTGATCAGAAGCGCGAACATCAGGCTCAGCCCGTCCAGCCAGAAACTCAGGTTCACATCCAGCGAGGGGATCCAGGGGATCACCCAGCGCACCGGCTCGCCTGCGGCGATGGTGGGGACATATTGCAGGAAAAACAGGAAAAGCGCTGCGGTGATGGCTGATGTGCCGATACCGGACAGGGTTTTCCACGGCGCGTTGGGGTCCGAATGTTCCGCCATGGTCGGGGTCGGGCTCCTTGTCAAATGTGCTGTCTCATGGGCCAGGGATCGGGACATTTGACCGTTTTCCCCAAGCGTCAGGGCGCTTTTTCACATCTTGCGCCCCGAGACACAATTCGATTCGGCAGCTTTTACGCCTGTTTTCGTCAAGTTTTCGCGGCCTGTCCTTGCGAAACCCGGCAGAGCGCCGCATAAATTCGCGATAGCGGTGCGAGATGCGGCCAAGTGCCGCTGCGTGAGGGTGCGAGTTCAATCATGCAGATGCAAGGCAGATGCACAAAGGCTGATCCATGAGTGACGCGCGCCTCGACCGGATGATCGAACGCGGCGCGGCCTGCATCTGCGATACCAGATGCGATCTGGCTGCATTGCCAAGAGAGCTTGCAACGACATGGCCCGAAGCCCCGGCGCTGGAACTGACGGTGGCGCTGGCCTCGGCGGCGGAAGCGGTGCAATCGATGTTGCAGGTGCATGGTCCCAGCGGCGCGCGGGCACAGGCGGTCTGGCAGCAAGCAGCGCTTGTGGCGGCAGAGGTCCATTACCTTGCCGTTCTGGGACAGCCGCATGCGACGGCTGGTGATCTGCTGGCGCATTGGGCGCGCGAGAAGGGGACGGGATGAGCAACAGACCGGGCGCGCGCAATCTGATCACCGATGTCGCCGGGCTGCGGCTTGGCCATGCACAGGACGGCGCGTTGCGCAGCGGGGTTTCGGTGCTGCTGGGCGACCGGCCAATGCGCGCGGGCGTGCATGTGATGGGTGGTGCGCCCGGCACGCGCGAGACGGAATTGTTGGCCCCCGACCGGCTGGTGCAGGAGGTGGATGCGCTGGTGCTGTCGGGCGGATCGGCCTTTGGGCTGGATGCGGCCTCGGGCGTGGTCGAGGGCTTGCGCGCGATGGGGCGCGGCTTCGCGGTGGGGGATATGCGCGTGCCGATCGTGCCTGCGGCAATCCTGTTCGATCTGGGCAATGGCGGCGCGAAGGATTGGGCGCGCAATCCCTATGCGGATTTGGGCCGCGCGGCGCTTGGGGCTGCGGGGCGGGATTTCGCCCTGGGCACAGCGGGCGCGGGTTATGGTGCGACAACCGCACGGTTGAAAGGCGGGTTCGGGTCGGCATCCTGGGTCTTGCCTTCGGGCATGACGGTCGGGGCGGCGGTGGCGGTCAATCCGGTGGGCTGTGTGACGATGGGGCAGGGGCCGGAGTTCTGGGCCGCGCCGTTTGAGCATGGGGCTGAGTTCGGGGGCTTGGGTGTTGGCGTGGCCGACACGGTGCCCGTGACGAAACTGGCGCGCGAAGCCACCACGATTGCGATTGTGGCGACCGATGCGGCGCTGAACCAGGCGCAACTGACGCGGATGGCGATTGCGGCGCATGACGGGATCGCGCGGGCGATTGTGCCGGCGCATA
>JAFIEL010000131.1 GCA_020832585.1 Natronohydrobacter sp.
CCCCGCGACTCGCGCGGGGCTTTTTCACCTGATGAAAGAGGTTTTCAAATCAACATCTAGTCAACGAAAGCCTTTTCCACCACATATTCGGCAGGCGAAGAATTGGCGCCCTCCGTCAATCCAGCTTCTTCCAGTATCTTCTTGATATCCAGATTGAAATCCAGCGACCCACAGACCATCGCGCGGTCAATCGCAGGGTCCAGCGGCGGGATGCCCAGATCCGAAAAAACCTTCCCTGACTGCAGGTTATCGGTCACTCTTCCCATATTCTCACTCGGCTCGCGCGTCGTCGCCGGGTAATACAATATCTTGCCCTCGACCAGTTCCCCGATCAGCGGGTCGTCTTGCAGCGCCTCGATCAGGTTCCGCCCATAGGTCAATTCCGCCACTTCGCGGCAGGTATGCATGACGATAACCTGTTGATATTTCTCCCAAGTTTCCGGATCCCGCAGCAGCGAAGCAAAGGGCGCGATGCCCGTCCCCGTCGCCAGCATCCACAACCGCTTGCCCGGCAGCAACGCATCAAGGACTAGCGTTCCAACGGGCTTGGGCCGCAAGATGATGGGGTCGCCAGGCTGGATATGCTGCAGGCGAGAGGTCAGCGGCCCGTCCGGCACCTTGATGGAATAGAACTCCAACTCTTCATCCCAGGACGGCGAAGCTATTGAATACGCACGCAAAAGCGGCTTTCCATTGTCCCCCATCAGCCCGATCATGACAAACTCGCCCGACCGGAAGCGCAAGCTTTGCGGGCGCGTGCAGCGAAAGGCAAAAAGCCTGTCAGTATAATGGGTTACGCTGGTCACTACCTGCGCATCGGGCAGTGTAGGGGTCGCTTTTCGGGGTGTTATGGTGGTGTCTGTCATTGGAATGGTCTTTCGATCCTCTAGGCGGAAGGTCCGCAAAGACCTTGGCATTAAGCTATCGGTCCCGGCGTCCATACGCCTTGACAGAGGTCAAGATCAACCCCGTCAAATGTAAATTTAAGGGAAAATACGGAACAGTTTCCCGCAAGCTACGCTTATCCATTGCAGGAATTGGAATATCATTCTATTCCTTGGGTGAAGTGAACCGGAGATACCCCCGATGGCCACAGGCCTTGACGATCTCGACCGCCGCATCCTGACCGAATTGCAGCAAGATGCCAGCCAGTCGCTTGATGACATTGCGACCAAGGTCAATTCCAGCAAGACCCCGGTCTGGAACCGCATCCGCAAGCTGCGCAAACAGGGCGTGATCACCCGCGACACAGTGCTGCTCGACCCCGAAGCCCTTGGTCTGGAAGCCTGTTTTTTCGTTCTGGTCCGCACCTCGGCGCATGAAAAGGACTGGCAGGCGCGGTTTCTGGAAGCCGTGCGCGCAAGGCCGGAAGTGATGGAAGCCCACCGCCTTGCGGGCGATATCGACTATATCCTGAAGGTCCGCGTTCCAAATGCCCGCGCTTATGACCGCTTCTATCAGGCGCTGATTTCCGAAGTCAGCATCCACAACGTGACAGCGCTCCTGTCGATGGAAGAAATCAAGTTCACCACGGAAATGCCACTGGAGCACACGAAAACCTGATCACCGAAGCCGGAAATCCGGCCTAGGGTAACCAGAGCATCATTTGAGGAGGAATCCATGAACCCCAAAGCCTTAGCCCTAATCTGTGCGCTGCTTTGCAGCACCGCCGCCACCGCCCAGACCCTGCCCCAGCTCTATGACGTGACCGGCGTTGAGGCGGGCGACGTGCTCAACATCCGCGCGACGGATTCCGCCAGCGCAGAGATCATCGGCACGCTTGCGCGCGACGCGCAACGCGTTGAGGTGGTCGCCATGAATGACGCGGGCACATGGGGGCAGGTCAATACGGCCGAATCCTCGGGCTGGGTCAATCTGCGCTACATGGCCGAACGTGGCGTGCATATCGACCATTTCAACCTGCCCGACGGGCTGTTCTGCATGGGGACAGAGCCGTTCTGGTCAATCCAGAATGTCAGCGGGCGGCTGCATTATGACACGCCCGACGCCCCGGCCCGCGATATGGATATCTGGATGGCGCAGGATAGCGGGATCGAGGGCGATCTGCGCCGGATGGTGCAATTTGCGGGCATTGGCGGGCCGGGCATAGGTTTCATTTACCCTGCGCAATGCTCTGACGGCATGTCGGACCGCGCTTACGGACTGGCGATCAGCCTGATGACCGCGCCCGATGCCCCCATGCTGTCCGGCTGCTGCACGCTCAGTCGCTGAGCGCATCCAGCCAGCGGGTGATCCGCGCGCGGTTCACCCCCAGATCGGAATGCCCGAATCGCGACCGGGCGAAGGCGAGAAGCATCGCCCCCTCGCCCGCCGGTTCGATCAGGATCGAGGTGTAATCAGGATAGCCCATCAGGGGCGTGCGGCTGAGATAGGTCATATGGCCCGCGGCCAATGATCCTGCGATCATCTCCGCACCATCGGCACGCGCGACTTCATCAAGTTGCGCGGCCAGGGCTTCGGGGCTCATCTGAAACACACGCGGCATCTCATCCCCGCCCACCATGCGGATCAGATGGAAATTCGGGCTTGTGGGGCGGGAAACAAGTCGCGGGTCTTCGTGCCAGCGCGCCGGGTCGGACGGGACCAGGCGGATCCAGGCCATCACACCGACGACCAGAACAATCAGTGCAATCACGACCAACTTGATCATTTCCCAATTCCTTTCAATGCCTTGCAATACAGGCAAATCAATTCCATGCCGACATGCGCCCCCATGATCGCCGTCGCCCCGCTCGCATCATAGGCAGGTGCCACCTCGACCACATCGCCGCCTTTCAGCGCGATCCCGTCGAGCGCGCGCAGCATCACCGCCACCTGATTGGGCGTCAGCCCGTTCCAGACCGGCGTGCCTGTTCCGGGTGCAAACCCCGGATCAAGCGCGTCGATGTCGAAGCTGATATAACAAGGCCCCTCGCCCACGATGCTGCGCGCCTTCGCCGCAGCGGCCTTGGGGCCAAGCTCATGGACCTCGAACGCGTCGATAACATTCACCCCCAGATAATCGGGACATTCGGTGCGGATTCCGATCTGGACAGAATGGGCCGCATCCACGATCCCCGAACGTACCGCCTTATACATGAAGGTTCCGTGATCCATGCGTTCGCTGTCTTCATCGGGCCAGAGATCGGAATGGGCGTCGAACTGGATCACGCGCATGGGGCCGAATCGGTCTGCATAGGCGCGCAGGATGGGCAGCGTGATCGAATGATCGCCCCCCAGCGTCAGCGATCCCGCACCGGCATCAAGGATCACTGCGATATGATTGCGCAGCAGGTCTGGAAATTCCCATAAACGCCCGTAATCATAGGCAATATCGCCATAATCCGTGATCACGAACTCCGACAGCGGATCAAAGCCCCAGCCATAGGGCGGATCATAGGTCTGCAACGCACTCGCCTCGCGCAGGGCGCGCGGGCCGAAGCGTGCGCCGCTGCGATTCGTCGTGGCCTGATCGAAACACACGCCAGTGACCGCCAGATCGACGCCGACCAGATCCTTGGTGTAGCTGCGGCGCAGGAAGCTGGTTGCGCCGCCAAAGGTGTTTTCAAACGACAGCCCCTTGCGACGCTCGCGCGTCAGGGCTGTATCGACTTCTCGGGCGGCATCTTCAAGCGCCATGGGGATTGCCTCTTGCAGGATATGGATTAGGCATAACCCAAGAGCGGCAACAGGAAAACCGATGCTTTACGAGCCCGAGGGATATGACGCAACGCGCTGGCCAGACAGCTATTGGCGGGCTTCTTGTGCGGCACTGCCGCGCTGCCCGCAACTTCAGGGCGAGGCTCGCGCGGATGTGGTGATCATCGGCGCAGGCTATGCCGGGCTGAACGCGGCGCTGGAGCTGAATGACCAGCATGGGGCGGATGTCGTGGTGCTGGAGGCGGGCCAACCCGGATGGGGCGCGTCCGGGCGCAATGGCGGGTTTTGCTGTCTGGGCGGTGCACGGCTGCCCGATGCCGCGATCCGGCGCGGGTTTGGGGCAGCAGCGGTGGCAGAATGGGCCGAGTATGAGCGCGCCGCGATTGCGCGGGTGCGGGACAATCTGGTGCGCTACAGCATCGATGCGCAGGTGACGGAACCGGGGGAATTGTTGCTGGCCGACAGCCCGCGCGCATGGGCGCAGATGCAGGTCGCGCCACTGGCCAAGGGCGCACGGCTGCTGGACCGGGCCGCGTTGCGGGCCGAGGGGTTGCAGACAGGGGCCTATCTGGGCGGGCTTTACATCCCCGATGGCTTTGGGCTGCACCCTTACGCCTATGTCACGGGTCTGGCGCGGGCCGCGCTGGCAGCGGGGGTGCGTATTCATGGCGACAGCCGCGCGCTGTCGCTGGCCAAGGCAGTAGATGGCTGGCGGATCACAACAGCGCAGGGTGTTCTGCAGGCGCGGCAGGTGCTGGTCGCCACGAACGGCTATAGTGACGAGGTGCTGCTGACTTGGCTCAAGGGGCGCATCCTGCCTGCGATCTCGAATATCATGGTGACGCGACCGCTAAGCGAGACGGAACTGGAGGCGCAGGGCTGGACGCGGACGCTGATGGCCTATGACAAGCGGATGCTCTTGCATTATTTCCGCCTGCTGCCGGACAATCGCCTGATGTTCGGCGCGCGCGGGGGGCTGTCGTTCAGCCCTGCTTCCGTTGCAGAATTCGCGATGCGCGCGCGGGCCGAGTTCGATCTGATCTTCCCTGCCCTTGCGCAGGTTGAGGCAGAATATCACTGGAACGGTCTGGTCTGCCTGACCGCCTCGCGCGCGCCCTATATCGGGCCTGTGCCGAGGGCAGAAGGGCTGTTCTGCGCACTGGGCTGGCACGGGAACGGGGTTGCTGCGGCGTCCGAGGGCGGGCGGCGCGCGGCCCGGATGCTGATGGGACAACCCTCTGCCCCGCCCGCGATCACCCGTCGCGCCCCGCCGCGCTTCCTGGTGCCGCGCAAATGGGCGCTGGGGACAGGCATGGCTGTGGCAGGGCTGATCGAGGGGCAGATGCGCGCAGTCAGTGCCTGACCCGCGCGCACCCGGACTGATCCTTACGCCGCCGCCTTGAGCATCCCTTCGCGCTGCAAATGCGCCCAGGTCTGATCCAGCGTCTTGCGCGCCCGTGCGATCAATTCGTCGATATCGGCCGGCGTGATCACCAGCGGTGGCGCAATGATCATCCGGTCGCCCACATGGCGCATCACCAGATTGTTGCCGAAGGAATATTCGCGGCAGATATAGCCCACGGTCCCCGACTCCGCCGCAAAGCGCGCGCGGCTGGCCTTGTCGGGGGTCAGCGCAAGGCTCGCCATCAACCCGCGCGACACGGCCTCGCCCACAAGCGGATGATCGGCCAGCGATCCCCAGGCTTGCGCCAGATAGGGCGCGGTCTCATTGCGGACGCGGTCGATGATGCCCTCCTCATCCAGAATACGCAGGTTTTCCAGCGCCACGGCTGCCGCAACCGGATGGCCGGAATAGGTATAGCCGTGGTTGAATTCATCCTGCGCGATGGTATGGGCCACCTCGTCACAAACGATCGAGCCGCCGATGGGCTGATAGCCCGAGGACAGGCCCTTGGCGATGGCGATGATATGGGGCCGGATGCCATAGCCTTCGCAGGCAAACCAATAGCCCGTACGGCCAAAGCCGGTTATCACCTCATCGGCGATCAGCAGGATGCCGTATTTGTCCACAATGCGCTGAATCTCTGGCCAGTAGGTTTCGGGCGGGATGATCACGCCCCCTGCCCCCTGCACCGGCTCGGCGATGAAGGCCGCGACATTCTCCGCGCCCAATTCGAGGATCTTCTCCTCCAGCTGCCGCGCGCGGGCCAGACCGAATTCCTCGGGCGTCATCGCGCCGCCCTCGCCCCACCAGTAGGGCTGGTCGATATGCACGATACCGGGAATGGGCAGCCCCCCCTGCGCGTGCATGGCGGCCATCCCGCCAAGGCTGCCCCCGCCCATGGTCGATCCATGATAGCCATTGCGGCGCGAGATCACGATATGGCGCTGCGGCTGGCCCTTGAGCGCCCAGTATTGCCGTACCATGCGCAGATTGGTGTCATTGGCCTCGGACCCCGAACAGGCGAAGAACACATGGTTCAGATCGCCCGGTGCCAGTTCCGCCAGACGGGCGGCCAGTTTCAGGGCAGGCACATGGCTGGTCTGGAAAAACGTGTTATAATAGGGCAGCTCGCGCATCTGCCGCGCGGCAGCCTCGGCCAGTTCCGTGCGCCCATAGCCGATATTGACGCACCACAGCCCGGCCATGCCATCGATCAGCTCCTCGCCATCGCTATCGGTCAGCCGCACCCCATCCGCGCGCACGATGATGCGCGCACCTTTCTTGCCCAAGGCCCCATTGGCGGTGAACGGGTGCATGTGATGGGCCGCATCCAGCGCCTGCAATTCGGCCGTCGGCGCGATATTCGTCAGTGTCATGAGGGGTCTCCTGATCCAGCAGTTGCGCGCAGGATACGGGCTTGGCCCTTGCCGTCAAGAGAATTTGATCAAATTACGCGTAAAGCCCCGCCTCAAGCCCCGCGCGCATATTCATCACACCCTGCAGGATGTCGGCCTCCAGCGCGTCGCGCAACGCATCCGCGTCGCGCGCCTCAAGTGCTGCGACCATCCGCTTGTGATGATCGGTATCCTCTGCCCCCCAGCCCAGACAGACCAGGCGCAGCGATGGACCGAAGCGCAGCCAGAGCGAGGCCGCCATCGCCTCCAGCACCTCGGACCCTGCCCGCGCATAGAGGGCGAAATGAAAGCCATGGTTTTCGCGCAAATAGGTCGGGACATCCCCTGTGGCAATCGCGCCATCAAGCCGCGCGTCAATCGCCCGAAGCTCTGCAATCAGCGCCGCATCGCAGCCCGCCAGCGCCTGCCGCCCAAGTTCGATCTCGACCGCGCGCCGCGCATAGCCCAGATCCTCGAGCGTTCGCAAATCAAGGCGCGGGACAGAGACGCGCCGGTTGCCCTGCATGACCAGCGCCCCTTCGGCAATCAACCGCCGGATCGCTTCGCGCACAGGTGTCATCCCCAGCCCCAGCCTGGCCACAAGCCCTTCGATAGTGACCGCCGCGCCGGGTGCCAGTTCTCCGAACAGCACCATATCGCGCAGCCGCGCATAGGCGATCTGATGCGCGGGCACCCGGTCCGTCACACACGGCCCCCTGGTTTCATCTTGCCAAAAATACTCAACTCTCCCTCAGAAAAACGCCTGCAGCCCGGTCTGGGCCCGCCCAAGGATCAGCGCGTGCACATCATGCGTGCCTTCATAGGTGTTCACCGTTTCCAGATTGACCATATGGCGCATGACCTGAAATTCATCCGCAATTCCATTGCCGCCATGCATGTCGCGGGCATGGCGCGCTATGTCCAGCGCCTTGCCGCAATTGTTGCGCTTGATCAGCGAAATCATCTCGGGCGCGGCCTCTGCCCCGTCCATCATACGACCCACCTGCAGCGCCGCTTGCAGGCCAAGCGCAATTTCGGTCTGCATATCGGCGAGCTTCTTCTGGAAAAGCTGCGTTTGCGCCAGGGGCCGCCCGAATTGCTTGCGATCCAGCCCGTATTGCCGCGCGGCCTGCCAGCAGAATTCAGCCGCCCCCATCACGCCCCAGGCAATGCCGTAGCGCGCGCGGTTCAGACAGCCGAACGGGCCTTTCAGACCCTCGACATGGGGCAGAAGCGCCTCTTCCCCGACCTCGACCCCATCCATGACGATCTCGCCCGTGGTGGAGGCACGCAGGGACAGTTTGCCCTCGATCTTCGGCGCCGACAGCCCCTTCATGCCCTTTTCCAGAATGAAACCACGGATCTTGCCGCCATGCGCGTCAGATTTTGCCCAGACGACAAAAACATCCGCGAAGGGACTGTTCGAGATCCACATCTTGCTGCCCGTCAGCCGGTAGCCGTTTGCCGTCTTTTCCGCGCGGGTTTTCATGCCAGCCGGGTCCGACCCGGCATCAGGTTCGGTCAGGCCGAAACAGCCGATCAACTGGCCCGAACACAGGCCGGGCAGATATTTCTCGCGCTGCGCTTCCGATCCGTAGGCATGGATCGGGTAGATCACCAGCGAGGATTGCACCGACATCATCGAGCGATAGCCCGAATCCACCCGCTCGATTTCGCGCGCGATCAGCCCGTAGGTGACATAAGACGCGCCAAGCCCGCCATAGGCTTCGGGCAGGGTCGCGCCCAGCAATCCCGCCTCGCCCATCAGCGGGAAAAGTTCGGGCGCGGCAGTCTCGGCCCGATAGGCTTCGGTCACGCGCGGTTGCAGCACCGATTGCGCAAATTCATGCGCCGCGTCGCGCAACATGCGTTCATCTTCCGAGAGCTGGCTTTCCAGCTTCAGCGGGTCCGCCCAGATGAAGCGGCCCAGATCCGGGGCATCCTTGCTCTTGAGCGCGGGTCTGTCGAGCGGCATTGCGTATCCTCCATCCGGTC
>JAFIEL010000132.1 GCA_020832585.1 Natronohydrobacter sp.
GCCAGCGCGATATCGCCTTCGTCTTCCAGATGTTCGCGCTCTATCCGCATATGAATGTGCGCCGCAATATCAGCTATCCGCTGGCCTCTCAGGGCATGCCGCGCGCGCAGATCCGCGCCAAGGTCGCAGAGGTCGCGCAGATCCTGGGGATTACCGATATTCTGGATCGTCCGGTGGGGGGCCTGTCGGGCGGGGATCGGCAGCGCGTGGCACTGGGCCGCGCCATCGTGCGCGACCCCAAGTGCTTCTTGATGGATGAACCTCTGGGCGCGCTGGATGCGGAATTTCGTGAGCATATGGCCGAGGAATTGCGTGCGCTCCATGACCGGATGGGGGCGACAACGGTCTATGTGACCCATGACCAGTTGGAAGCCATGCAGATGGGTGACAAGATCGTGGTCATGAATCATGGGGTGGTCGAACAATTCGGCGCCCCACAGGACGTGTATGACAAGCCCGCGACGATGTTCGTGGCCAGTTTCATCGGCTCTCCGCCGATGAGTTTCCTGCGCTTTCACGGGCGGATTGCGCCCGGCACGACTGAAGTGGTCATGCGCAACACCACATTCGCGGTGCCCCGCGCCCGCAGCCCGTTCGAAGGCGACATGGCGCTGGGGGTGCGGCCCGAACATGTGCATCTGTCCGACACATCCGCCTTTCGCGGCAAGGTTCTTGCCAGCGAATATCTGGGCACGACCCAGATCGTGACCGTGCAGACACAGGGCGGGCAGATCAAGGCGCGCGTCCCGTCCGACAAGGTGGTGCGGATGGATGAAGCCGTGGGGCTGGAATTCACATCCTCGACCATCACGCTGTTTGACGCGCAGACAGGCCATGCGCTGCGCTCGGAACTGAATGAAGGGGTGCTGGCGCATGGCTGAGGTGCGACTGGGCAATGTGAGCAAATCCTTCGGCGCGACCGTTGCCGTGGCAGAGATGAACCTGACCATCGCGCATGGTGAATTTCTGGTCCTGCTGGGGCCGACCGGGGCGGGCAAGACCACCACGCTGCGCCTGATTGCGGGGCTGGAGGCCCCCGATCAGGGCGATATCCAGATCGACGGGCGCAGTGTCACGCGCGAGACACCGGCGCAGCGCGATGTGGCAATTGTGTTCCAGCAATACTCGCTTTATCCGCATCTGAGCGTGCGCGACAACCTGGCCTTTCCGCTGCGCTCGCCGATCTTGCGCACACCGGAAGCGGACGTGCGGCGCAAGGTGCAGCAGGTGGCTGAAACGCTGCAAATTGCACACAAGCTCGACAACAAGGCCACTGCCTTGTCAGGGGGCGAGATGCAGCGCGTATCGATCGGGCGGGCATTGGTGCGCGACCCGTCGATCTATCTGATGGATGAGCCCTTGTCCTCGCTCGATGCGAAACTTCGCGCTGATCTGCGGGTAGAGTTGAAGCGCATCCAGGCCGAACTGGGGGCCACATTGCTGTATGTGACGCATGATCAGACCGAAGCCATGACGATGGCCACCCGCATCGGGGTGCTGGATCAGGGCCGTCTGGTGCAGATCGGCACACCGCGCGAAATCTATGAGACACCTGTCAGCCTGTATGTCGCAGGCCGCCTTGGTCAGCCACGCATCAATATCCTGCCTGCGGGGCTGTTTCCCGCAGCGCCCGAGGGGGCCGAGCATATCGCGTTGCGGCCTGAACATATCCGCATCGGCGCGGGCCAGCCCGCGCAGGTGGTCCGGGTCGAACATCTGGGCGACCAGACCCGGCTGCATCTGTCCCTGCAGGGCCATGCGCTGATCACGCTGGCCGATCCCCATACCCCCCTTGCTGTCGGGGATGCGCTGTCTGTCGAGCCTGCCAATGCCCTGTATTTCGATGCGACCGGCGCGCGCATCCCCTGAGGAGAGACCCATGAAACAGTTCATAAACTCCCGCGAAACACTTGTGACCGAAGCGATTGACGGGCTGCTGCGTCTGTCGGCAGGCAAGCTGGCGCGGCTGGACGGCTACCCGCATATCAAGGTGGTTCTGCGCAGCGACTGGGACCGCGCACGCGTGGCGCTGGTCTCGGGCGGGGGGTCGGGGCATGAACCCAGCCATGCAGGTTTCGTGGGCAAGGGCATGCTGACGGCCGCGGTCTGCGGCGAGGTCTTCGCCTCGCCATCGGTTGATGCAGTTCTGGCGGGGATACTGGCGGTGACGGGCAAGCCCGGCTGCCTGCTGATCGTCAAGAATTATACCGGCGATCGGCTGAATTTCGGCCTGGCTGCGGAACGCGCTCGGGCGCAGGGATTGAAGGTCAATATGGTCATCGTCGATGATGATGTGGCCCTGCCCGATCTGCCGCAGGCGCGCGGCGTCGCGGGAACCCTGTTCGTGCACAAGATCATCGGGGCACTGGCTGAACAGGGGGCTGATCTGGACACCCTGACCGCCGAGGCCAATCGCATCATCAAGGGTGTGGTTTCCATCGGCATGTCGCTGGATACCTGCACCATTCCCGGATCACCCAAGGAAGACCGCATCGCTCCCGGCAGGGCTGAACTGGGCCTGGGCATTCATGGCGAGCCAGGCATCGAGCAGGTAGACTTCGCCTCTGCGCGCGATGCGATGGAGAAGGTCATTGAACGGCTGGCCCCGAAAGTGACCTCTGAACCGCAGGTCGCCCTGATGAACAATCTGGGCGGCACGACGCCGCTGGAGATGGCGGTGCTGGCCGAGGAACTGGTGCGTTCCCGCATCGGGGATCGGGTGCGCTGGATCATCGGCCCCGCGCCGATGATGACCTCGCTGGATATGCACGGGTTTTCGGTGTCGCTGTTTCCCGCCACGGCGGCGGATGAGGCCGCATTGAAAGCCCCGGTTGGACTGGTCGCATGGCCGGGATGCAACCCGGTGGGTGACATCACACTGCTGGCCCTGCCTGACGGGCTGACCCCGATCCAGCCGATTCCGTCGCGCAATGACGCCGCGCGCGCATTGATCGAACGCTGCTGCAATGCCCTGATCGCGGTCGAGGCGGACCTGAACGCGCTGGATGCCAAATCCGGCGATGGCGATACTGGCAGCACGCTGGCCACGGCTGCGCGTGCGCTTCTCAAGGCGCTGGACCGTTTGCCGCTGGCCGATCACACGCAGCTTTACCGTGCTATCGGGCTGGAGCTCAGTCAGACGATGGGCGGATCGTCGGGGGTTCTGCTGGCGATTTTCTTTGCAGCGGCGGGCGATGCCTCTGCCAGTGGGGCGAACCCGATCGAGGCGCTCAAGGCGGGTCTGGAGCGTGTTCAGCAAGTCGGCGGTGCGCGGCTTGGCGACAGGACGATGATCGATGCCCTGTCGCCGGGGCTGCGCGGTCTAAGTCAAGGCGAGACACAGGCGGCGCAAGCCGCGCGAGATGGAGCCAACCATACAGCAACAATCCGTCATGCCCGCGCCGGACGCGCGAGCTATCTTTCGGAGGCGAGTATCTTTGGCCATAATGACCCCGGCGCCGAGGCCGTGGCGGTGATTTTCGAAGAAGTTGCCAAAAATTCCAGCAGCGCAAGAGCGACAGTGTCATCGTAGCCGCGGTAGGCTCAGCTTCCCTTGCTTGGTTTCCTTGTGGCACCTTAACGCTGGCGCTTGAACAACAGCATGTCTTCGTAGAACCCTTCCATCCGTGCCAGCCGATCGCGTGTTTCATCCCAGTTCTTGTCCTGGATCGCGCATAGAAGCGCCTCGACCAATGCGACCATTGGCACCAGGGTGTCCCATGCAGAGGGCACCTCGATGTGACCGGTCAGGATATGCTGTGCCACGCTGGCACTGGGCGATACCCAACGATCCGTCAAAAGAACGATCTCGACCCCTTGGGCATGCGCCACTTCGGTGAATTGCTGGATCGCCGGTTCGTAGCGGCGAATATCAAACACGACCAGCACATCGCGGTTGGTCATTTCCAACAGTGCCGGGGGCCAGGTATTGGGCAGACTGGACAACAGGGTGACATCGGAGCGCATGACATGCAGGGCAGTCGCGAAATAATCTGCAACTGTGCGCGTCAACCGCCCGCCAATCATGTGAACGGGCCGTGATCTGTCAGCCAGAATTTCAGAGACGGTATTGAATGTGTACAAATCCTGCTGGCTAAGTGTCTGGTTCAGATTGTCTACGACGCTTGCAGCAAAGCGATTCAAGCTGTGATCAGACGGCGCGACATCAGCCCATTTTTCGTGCTTCGCAATCGGAGAGGCCAGCCTCTCGCCCATCTCCTCGTGCAGTTGAGTGCGAAACTCGGGATAGCCGGAAAATCCCAGCTTGCGCACGAATCGCACGACCGTCGGACCAGACACGCCGGCTGCATGCGCAATTTCCGCGACAGAGCCCAGAACTGAAACGGGAAAATTTCCCAGCATATGGCTGGCAAGCTGGCGCTCGGCGCGCGTCATGCTGGACATGGCCGCGCGAACCCGCTCTTCCATCATGTGAGTTGCTGTCATTCCATGCCCTCCAAACGCGTCAAGGCCACCAAAAGCACCATCATCATTGTAATGGATATTTCAGAAGCTGAAAATAAGAAACAATCTTGACACAAAAACCGCAACTGGTGCAGCCTGACAGAATGATCCGAAAGGGTTTCCATTCAATCGCTCGAAAGGCCCAAACAATGCACGGCGCAACCCAGCACAGGGCGAAGTCTGATTACGCCGGACAGGTGCAAAGCTGGAATGCATCAGGCGCGGTTGGGCAAGATGCGCTTGTCCCTGATCTGGTGCTGATTTGCGAGCACGCTTCGAACAGTGTCGTAGCGCCGTGGTCAGGTGTTAATGCCGAACTTTTGGCAACACATGCAGCGAGTGACATTGGCGCGCTTGGGCTTGCGCGAGCCCTTGGGGTGCAGCTTGGTCGCGCAGGCCACAAGGTCGAACTGATTTATGCACCGCTGTCACGGCTGATATATGATCTGAACCGCAGCCCCGACCGTCCCGATGCCTGCCCCGTACAAAGCGAAATTCACGACGTGCCGATGAACAGAGCCTTGAGCGTCGTTGACCGTCAGGCCCGCATGGAGGGGTTATATCTGCCCTTCCATAATCTGGTGCGCGCCCGCATTGCGCGGGCATTGGTGCTTGGCATGCGGCCCGTGATTGTGACAGTACATTCTTTCACGCCAGTCTGGCATGGAGTGGCGCGCGACGTGGAATTTGGCGTCATCCATGACGATCTGCCCGCGTTGGCGCAGGCCATCGTGGCGAAAGCCCGTGATCTGGGCCTGAAGACCGGGATGAACGAGCCTTATAGCGCCGCAGATCATGTCACGCATACCTTGCGGCTGCATGCCCTGCCCTATGGGCTGGACAATGCCATGCTGGAATTGCGCAACAACCTGATTGCGACACCTGCCCTGCAAGCGGCGATGGCCGAAAGGCTGGCCCCTGTCTTAAGCGCGGCCATTGCACATCTGGCGGGGGTGACATGCCCCGCGCAGTGATTGCCTATCTGAACATTGTCGAGGCCCTGAATTATCGCATCGGGCGTCTGGCGATGTGGAGCCTGTTCGTGCTGATGGCGGTCCTGGGTTGGGGCGCTGTTGCGCGCGTAGGTTTCACGCCCCAAATCTGGACGGATGAAATGGCGCAATTCCTGCTGTTGGGCTATTTCATGCTGGGCGGGGCCTATGCATTGCAAATGGGGTCTGCGGTTCGGATGGACCTTTTATATTCGCGCTGGTCGGACAAGACCAAGGCGGCGGTGGACTGCATAACCATCTTCACCCTGCTGATCTATCTGGGCGTGCTGCTTTGGGGCGGGATCGAGTCCACGCAATTCGCGCTGGAATATGGCGAGCGCCGGCGCGGGCTGTGGCGGCCCTATATGGCGCCCATCAAGATCGTGATGTGTATCGGCATCGTGCTGATGATCCTGCAATGCACGGCCTTCCTGATCCGCGATATTGCGAAATTACGCGGGATCGAGATCGAGGAGCGCGCGGTCTGATGTCATATGAAATGATCGCCGCGCTGATGTTCGGGTCAATGCTGGCCGTAATGCTGACCGGGCAGCGCATGTTCGGGGTCATCGGGTTTGTGGCTGTGGTGGCGGCTGTCGGGCTGTGGGGTGAACGCGGCGGACATGATCTGGCCTTTGCCCAGACCATCAAGCTGATGAACTGGTTTCCGCTGATGACCCTGCCGATGTTCATCTTCATGGGCTATGTGCTGTCGGAGAGCAAACTGGCCGATGATCTGTACCGGATGTTCCATGTCTGGTTCGGTCCTGTGCCGGGGGGATTGGCCATTGGCACAATCCTGTTGATGGTGCTGATTTCGGCAATGAACGGGCTGTCGGTGGCGGGCATGGCCATCGGTGCCACCATCGCGCTGCCGGAACTGCTGAAACGCAATTACAACAAGCTGATGGTGACAGGGGTCATTCAGGCGGGCTCTTCGCTGGGGATTCTCATTCCTCCCTCGGTGGTGCTGGTGCTCTATGCGATGATCGCGCGCCAGCCGGTGACGCATCTGTGGGCCGCAGGGCTGTTGCCGGGGCTGTTGCTGGCGTCACTTTTCATCCTTTATATCTGGCTGCGCTGCCGGATGAACCCGGACCTTGGGCCGGTAATCGACCCGGATGAACTGGCCAAAGTCACCCGCGCCGAGAAATACCGCTTGCTCATGGCAGGGCTGATGCCGCTGGGCATATTCGCCGTGATGATGGTGCCCTTCGTGCTGGGCTACACGCGGCTCGTCGAAAGCTCGGTCGTGGGTGCCGTGGCTGCGCTTCTTGTCAGCATCGCCAAGGGGCGGATGACATGGGCCATCCTCGAGATCTGCACCAAGAAAACCCTCGCCATCTCCTGCATGTTCCTGTGGATCATCCTCGCCGCACTCGCCTTTGGCGCGGTGTTTGACGGGTTGCGCGCGGTGGATTTCGTGCGCGCGATCTTCATGGACAATCTTGGCCTTGGCCGCTGGGAAATCCTGATCCTGATGCAGGTCTCCTTCATCCTGATGGGCATGTTCCTTGATGACACCGCGATGCTGGTGATCGTGGCGCCGCTCTATGTGCCCATCGTGCGAATGCTGGAGTTTGATCTGATCTGGTATGGCGTCCTTTATACGATCACCTGCCAGATCGCCTATATGACGCCCCCCTTCGGCTATAACCTGTTCCTGATGCGCGCCATGGCCCCGAAAGAGGTCTCGCTTGGTGATATCTACCGCTCGATCATTCCTTTCGTGGGGGTGATGATTCTGGGCCTCAGTCTGGTGATGATCTTCCCGCAGATCGCGCTGTGGCTGCCGGGCAAACTGTTTCCCTGATCCATAGAAGGCGCGGCCAACGCGCTCCAACTCGCAACTCCAACCGGAAGGAAAAGACCATGACCACGACAAGACGGAAGTTCCTGACCACCAGCGCCCTTGGCGGTGCTGCAGCGCTGGCCGCCCCGGCTGTGCATGCGCAATCGACCATTCGCTGGCGCTTGCAGACATATGCGGGGGCCGCACTTGGGGCGCAGGTGGCCAAACCCGCCATCGACATGTTCAACGCCATCGCCGGCGATGAGATGCAGATTGATCTGTTCTATGCCGACCAGCTTGTGCCCACGGAAGAGCTGTTTCAGGCCATGCAGCGCGGCACGATTGACGCGGTGCAGTCGGATGATGATTCGATGGCATCGCCCACCGAAGTCACCGTGTTCGGCGGCTATTTCCCTTTCGCCAGCCGTTATTCGCTCGATGTGCCTGCGCTGTTCAACGATTGGGGCCTGAACGAGATCTGGGCCGAGGAATATGCGAAAGTCGGCGTCAAGCATATCTCGGCAGGCTCATGGGATCCGTGCCATTTCATAACCTCCTCGCCCATCACCTCGCTCGCCGAACTCTCGGGCAAGCGGGTGTTCACCTTCCCCACCGCAGGCCGCTTCCTGTCGCAATTCGGCGTGGTTCCGGTGACTGTGCCGTGGGAAGATGTCGAGATCGCGCTGCAGACGCGCGAGATTGACGGCGTGGCCTGGTGCGGGATCACCGAAGCCTATGAGGTGGGTTGGGCCGACATCTGCAGCCATTTCCTGACCAACAACATCTCGGGTGCCTGGATCGGGCATTTCTTCGCCAATATGGACCGCTGGAATGAATTGCCGGAACATCTGCGCAATCTGATGGCAACCTGTTTCGAGCAGTCGCATTACTATCGCCAGCACTGGTACTGGGCAGGCGAGGCGCGGTTGCGGACCGAAGGCGACAAGCTGGAACTGACCTCGATCCCGGATGCGGAATGGGGCACGGTCGAAGCCGCAGCGCGTGATTTCTGGGAGGAGATTGCTGCAGAGTCGGAAACCAAGGCGAAAGTCGTGGAAATCTTCCGCGCCTATAATGCGGCGATGGACAAGGCCGGGCGGCCCTATCGATATTCGTGAGCACGGCCCAGAATCGAGAGGGGGGGGGGGGGGGGGGGGGGGGGGGGGGGGGGGGGGGGGGGGGGGGGGGG
>JAFIEL010000133.1 GCA_020832585.1 Natronohydrobacter sp.
GCGCCCGCGAATGGCATGGGCGGGCGGGTGGGCCATGAGCGGGCGCTTCTGACGCTGCGCGCAGGCGCGCCGCCTTGGATCAGGTCAGACCTGCCGCTACTCCGCCGCGCGCAAAGGCGCGGTCTCTCGCGGCAAGGGATCGCCCAACAACAAGGGAAGCTGCACCTCGCGCGGTTCCGGCGGCACATCCCAGATCAGTTCTGCGCCACGCACGCGGCTTAGCTTCTTGTAAAGCGCGCGATCCCGACGAATGGCCGAATCGCGCAACGAGAAAAGCCAGCGCAGCCCCAGCGCGCCGCGATAGGCCCCCTTCTCGATCCAGACGCGCAAGGCCAGAAGCGCCGGTGTCAGCATCAAGGTCAGGATCGTGGCCACCCCAAGCCCGAAGACCACGGCGGTCGCCAGTTGTTTCCACCAAAGCGCGGTCGGGTTGTCGATGGAAAAGCCGCCATTCGCGAAATCAATCGACAGTCCAAGCATCATCGGCGTCAGACCGGCCATCGTGGTGATGGTGGTCATCAGAACAGGCCGAATGCGCGCTTCGACCGTGCGGATGATCGCCTCGATGCGCGGCATGATCCTGGCGTAATTCTGATAGGTGTCGATCAGAACAATATTGTTGTTCACCACGATCCCCGCCAGCGCCACGATCCCGGTCCCGGTCATGATGACCGAAAAGGTCTGGTCCATCACCAGCATCCCGATCAGCACCCCTGCCGAGGACAGGATCACTGCCAGCAGTACAAGCACCGCGGCGTAGAAACTGTTGAACTGCGTGAGCAGAATCACGAACATCAGCCCCAGCGCCGCGCTGAAGGCCACAGTCAGGAATTGGGTGCTTTCTTCCTGATCCTGTTGCTCGCCGGTCCATTCCCAACTGATCGAGGCAGGTAGCGGGGTGTCCGCTTCCAGCCACTGGGTCAGCGCTTCGATCCGTTCCGTGGCCGTGATCGGCACCTGCCGCCAGCCATTCGCGGAAATCTCGGCCAGTGTCTGTTCGGCCAGCCGGTATTCGGCGCTGCCCGGTTCATTGTCGCGCAGCACCACCTGCGCGCGGGGGACAACGCGCATGGTTTCGCCTGCCTGATCCACCAGCCGCACCAGACCAGAGCGCACATCAGCCTTCACATCGTAGAAGCGTTGCTGGTCCACACGGTCGATCTGCCCGCGCGAGGCAACAGTCGAGGAGGTGATGAAATTCGACAAGGGCACCAGCCCGAAATTGGTCTGCACGCGCAGCGTTTCCAGTGTCGAGAGCAACCTGTCGCCTTCGGGCAGGCGCACGCGGATGTCGATTTCTTCATCCGAGGTGTCCACACGCATCGTGTCCAGAAGCAGCCCGCGCGTGACAAGCTGGACCATGCCGCCGATCGTGGCCACATCCGCGCCGAAACGGCCCGCCATCGCAGTGTCGACATTGATCTGCCAGTCGATGCCGGGCACAGGGCGCGAATCTTCCAGATCGAACAGGCCGGGGAAACTGGCCATCTGGGCGCGCACGATTTCGACCGCCTGTTCCAGATCGGCGAAATCGCTGCCTTTCATCCGCAGATGCACCGGTTTTGCCCCTGCAGGTCCACCAGAGGCGATCAGGAACTCGGTATAGATGCCGGGAAGCCGGGCGAATTCGGTCTCCAGCCGGTCGAGGATCGCGGACCCGCGCATGTCGGGGTTGCCCTGCCGCCCGCGCCAATGCGTCAGTTCAAACTGGATTTGACCGATGGAGTCGCGTGGTGGCCCCTGCCCGGCAGTGTTGGTGTTAAGCCCGCCATCGCCCGCGAAGGCAAAGACCGAGGCAATCCCCGGCTCTGCAATGGCGATCTGCTCGACCTGCCGGACCAGCGCATCCTTTTCGTCCAGCGACAGGTTGCCGCGCGCGCGGACATAGATGATGCCCTGTTCGGGTTCGGTCTCGACGAAGAATTCGACGCCGCGATTGTTCTCGCCATAATACTGGAACACGCCCATCACGAAGGCCACGACCGCGACGACCAGCACGACCGGCATGACCGGATTGCCGACAAACAGCCGCGCGACATGGCCTGCGGGCGAATAATGCCGCTCTGCGCGGATGCGCTTTGGCTTGCGCAACGGGGCGAGCGCGGCGAAGCTGGTGGATACGCCCATCGCGGAGAGCGCCATCAGCACCAGACCCGGCAAGACCTGCGCGATGGATTGCGCGGCCTGTGTACCCCCGGTCAGATAGCCCGGATTGATGATGAGCATCGCGCCAAGGAACAGCCCCGCAACGCTGAGCGCAGCAAAAGGCAGGCGCAGGATCCAGGGCAGGCGGCGCAGCGCGTCCGTGACATGGCCCAGTTGCCGCGCCATCCGCCCCGACAGCCCGCCCATGACCGGCAGGAAGATCAGCGCGACAATCAGCGAGGCGGTCAGAACGAAAATCAGCGTCACGGGCAGAAGGCCCATGAATTCGCCTGCGACACCGGGCCAGAACAGCATGGGCAGGAAGGCGCAGAGCGTGGTCGCAGTGGAGGCGATCACAGGCCAGAACATGCGCTGCGCGGCCCTGACATAAGCCTGCATCGGGCCGTCACCGGCGGCAAGGCGCTTGTCGGCATATTCGACGACGACCACGGCCCCGTCGACCAGAATCCCCACCGCCAGAATCAGGCCGAACATCACGATATTCGACACGGCCACGCCCATGATGCCCAAGAGGATGAAGCACAACAGGAACGAGGCCGGGATCGCGAAGCCCACCAGCAGGGCAGAGCGCGCGCCGAGGGCTGCCAGCACCACGATCATCACCAGCGCGATGGCGGTCAGCACGGACCCTTCGAGCTGCGTGACCATTTCGCCGGTCTGGATCGAGCTGTCGAGCGCCGGGGTCACGCGGATCGCCGCTTGCAGATCTTCGGGCCAGCTTGCGATTTCCGCGTCAATCGCGGCGCGCACCTGCGCGGTCGAGTCGATGGCGTTGAAGCCCTTGCGTTTGACCACCTGAATCGCGAGGTTGGTTTCGCCATTGAACCGGGCGGTGCCGCGACGATCCGCGAAGGTCAGCCGGATTTCGGCCAGATCGCCCAAGGTCACGACCGAATCGCCATTCACCTTGACCGGCAGGCGGTAGATGTCTTCGGGGCTGGAGAAACTGGACGGAACCGTGACCGAGAAGGTGCCAAGGCTGCTTTCGACCTCGCCCGCCGCGACAAGCTGGTTGTTGTTCGACACCACGCGGATCAACTCGCCTGCCGTCACGTTATAGGCTTCCAGCTTCAGCGGATCGATCAGCACTTCGACCATTTCATCGCGCGCGCCTGCGATTTCGGCTTCCAGAACCGAGTCCAGCCCTTCGATCCGGGTGCGCAGATCGCGCGTGACGCGCAAGAGCGTGCGCTCGGACACATCGCCCGAAACCGCCACGATGATGATCGGGAATTGCGAGAAATTGATCTCTGAAATCGAATAATTCTGCGCGCCGGAGGGGAATTTTCCTTCGGCACGGCCCATCGCGTCGCGCACATCGGCCATGGTGGCGGTCTTGTCCCAGCCGAATTCGAATTCCAGAACCGCCGCTGCAAACCCGTCTGACGAAAACGCGCTGATGGTTTTCAGACCGTCGAGGTCTTTGAGCTCGTTTTCCATCGGCTTGACGAGCATCGTCTCGCCATCGACGGCGGAAATGCCGGGGAAAGGCACGGTGATGATGACGGCAGGGACTTCGATATCCGGCTCGCCCTCTTTCGGCAGGCCGATATAGGCTGCGGTTCCCGCGAACATCACCATCACCACCAGCGCGAAGATCATCCGCGCGCGGGTTGCGGCCCAGGAGACAAGCCCGATCACTGTGCGCCCCCGTGGTCATCGGCCCATGTGATCGCGACACGCGCCCCTTCGCGGGTGAATTCCTGACCCAGAGTGATGGCATTGATCTGATCCGGCAGCCCGCCCATCCAGACACCATCGGCGGTATCACGCAAGATCCGGGCGGTTTCAAAGCTGACCAGCCCGTCTTCATCGACCACACGCAGCCCGAGTTCGCCACGGTCGTTCAGGGTCAGTGCCGAGCCGGGCAGCAAATGGCCCTGCTGCTCCAGCCCCTGAATCAGGATATCGGCGCTTTGTCCGTCCCGGATCTGCCCGTCCGGGTTGGGAATGATGACATCGACGCGGAAGGTCCGGGTCTGGGGGTCTGCCGAGCGGGCAATGAAGCTGACCGTGCCCACCACCTCGCGGCCAGAGGCCAGCCGGGCCCCGGCGGGCACGCCCATGCGGATATCGTCGATCTGGGCTTCGGTCGCGAAACCCACAAGATTGATCGGGTCCATCTGGATCAGCGTGGCGCAGAGCGCGCCGGGCTGCAGCAGGCTGCCAAGCTCTGCGGTGTCGGTTTCCAGCAACCCGTCAAAGGGGGCGTGCATGACCAGCCGCGCCATTTCCTCTACCGCGCGATCGACGCCCGCTTGCGCGGCTTGCAGCGCCGCGCGGGCATTGGCCAGACGCACATCGCTGGCAAAGCCGCTTTCCGACAGGCCAGAGGCGGCGCGATAGTTGATTTCCGCTTCCGTCAGGCGCGCGCGCGCTTCATCGAGCGCGGCCTTGCGCACGCCGGGCGCCACTTCGCAGAGCGGATCGCCTGCACTGACCGCCGCGCCGCGCCGGATCGGGTCGGAAATGACCAGCCCCGAGGTTTCAGACCGGATTTCAACCTGCCGCATCGCTTCGGTGCGCCCGCGCAACACCACGGCATTGGCCACGGGTTGCGCCTGCGATCTGGTGGCAACCACGCGGACGCGCGCGACCTCTGCCGGGTCCGTCACGATTTCGTCTGCGTCATCCGCAAGCACACCTGCGAAACCCAGCAGGGATTCGCGTTCCATGACGGCGAGGTAGAGCGTCGCGGTCACTGTCAGCGCAGTCACCAAGGGAAAAATTCTCATCTCAACAACCCCGCGTGCCCTGCTGATGCGTTACATAGTGATCTTACGCTGAACTGACCAGTTCAGATTAGTTTCGCAGATGCAGAAATGCAATATATGTTTATAGGATTAACATTGCCCACGCACAAGCGTCGATGTGATGCGCCTGTGAAAGACCCCGGCAGGGCTTGGCAATATGGCCACCTTCGCGGTAAGAGGGACCGGGTTTCGTGAAAGAGGGTCGCGTGAGCAATACCGATAGTTTCATTGATGAAGTGACGGAAGAACTGCGCCGCGACAAGGCGATGGGCTTTTTGCGCCGATATGGCTGGATTGCCGTGCTGGCCGTGACCCTGATCGTGGGCGGCACCGCCTGGAACGAATGGCGCAAGGCCAGCGCGCGCGCCAGTGCCGAAGCCTTTGGCGATGCCGTTCTTGCGGCGCTGGACAATAACGCCGCGCAAGACCGGGTCCGCGCGCTGGCGGCGATCCCGACGACCGGGGCGCAAGGGGGGTTGGTGCAACTGCTGAGTTCTGGCGAATTGCTTGAAGAGGACCGCCCCGCAGCGCTTGCCGCGCTCAAGGCCGCGTCCGAGGACGCGACGCTGCCTGTCGCTTACCGGCAATTGGCGTCGCTCAAGCGGATCATCGCGGGGGGCAGCGATATTCCGCTTGCAGAGCGCGAGCAACTTCTGGCCGGCCTGTCCCAGCCGGGTCAACCAATGCGACCCATTGCGCTTGAACAAACCGCCCTGCTGCAACTGGAACAGGGCAATCGTGAAACAGCCATTGAAATTCTGACCGACTTGTTGTCACAATCAGACGTGTCCGACGCCCTGCGCCGCCGCGCGACGCAATTGATCGTCGCGCTGGGGGGGCAGGTTTCGGGCTGAGGTTTCAAACCGCATCTCTTGCGGGTATTTCAAGGCACCGGGCAGTAGCCGGAACGGAGCGAACAGGAGCTTATGGTGAAACTCTGGACCTGCGCAGGCCTCCTTGCGGTTGCAACATTGCTCTCGGCGTGTAGCCGCGATTTCATTCTTGAAGGCGAACGTTTCCCGCTGCGCGCCCCTTTCGCGGAAGGCGCAGGCGAAGCGCCCGTCAACCGCGCCGCCCCGATTGCGCTGCCCGCGACAGTGGTGAACGGGGAATGGACGCACCGGTTGGGGTCGCCCTCTACCCGGATCAGCCATCCGGCATTGGGCGGAAGTTTGCAGCAGATCTGGTCGGTTCCCATCGGGCAGGGTGACGGGCGCAGGCACCGGATCACGGCAGAGCCTGTTGCGGCAGGCGGGCTGATCTACACGCTGGACAGTCGCGCGCGCGTCTCTGCTGTCACCACGGCAGGCGAGGTCGCATGGACGCGCGATCTGACGCCCGCTTTCGCGCGGAGCCCGGATGCCGCATCTGGCGGGGGGCTGGCGATTGCCAATGGCAGGCTTTATGTCGCCTCTGCCTTTGGGATGCTCTGGGCGCTGGACCTGTCCAGCGGGGCAGAGGTCTGGTCGAAACGTTTTGACGCGCCCCTGACTGCCGCGCCGACAATTTCGGGCAACCATGTCTATGTCGTGGCCACGGACAGCACGGCCTGGGCGATTGATGCGGCCAGCGGGCAGACGGACTGGCAGCTGAGCGGCGCGCCCTCGCCCTCTTCCATGGTTGGCGGTGCCGCGCCTGCGGTTGCGGGCGAACTGGTGCTGTTCCCGACGCCCGCCGGTGAGTTGATCGCCGCGCGCCGGGATACCGGGCAGATCATGTGGCGTCGCGCGGTGGCGGGCACACGGATCGGGGTTGCCTATGCGTCTGTGACTGATGTGACGGGCGATCCGGTGGTGCAGGGCGACACGATCTTTGTCGGCAACCAGTCAGGCCGCGTGATGGCGCTGGATCGCAGCAACGGGCAGCCGATCTGGACCGCGAACGAGGCTGCTTACGGGCCGGTCTGGCCGGTCGGTGGTTCGGTTTTCCTGATGTCGGATCGCAACCGTCTGGTGCGGCTGGACGCGTCGAGCGGCGCTTTCATCTGGGCGCAGGACCTGCCCTTGCACACACAAAACCGCGAACGCCGCCGCGCCGAGATTTTCCCGCATTACGGCCCGACCCTGGCAGGCGGGCGGTTGATCGTGGGATCGGGAGATGGGGTATTGCGCAGCTTCGACCCGGCTTCGGGCATGTTGCTGGGCGAGACAGAATTGCGCTCTGGTGCTGCGATTGCGCCGATCGTTGTGGGGGGCACGCTGTATGTCGTGTCGCGCGACGGGCGGCTGACGGCCTATCGCTAGGGCCTTGGGCCACGGATTTTCAGGCACATGGCCCCTGCAGCGGGGCCATGTTTGCTTTCAGGAGTACGGACAGACATGAGTTTCACCCTGGCCATCGTGGGTCGCCCGAATGTCGGCAAATCCACATTGTTCAACCGGCTGGTTGGCAAGCGCCTGGCGCTGGTCGATGACCAGCCCGGTGTCACGCGCGACCTGCGCGAAGGCGACGCCCGACTGGGCGATCTGCGCTTTACGGTGATCGACACTGCCGGGCTGGAAGAGGTCACGGATGACAGCCTGCAGGGCCGGATGCGCCGTCTGACCGAGCGCGCGGTGGATATGGCCGATATCTGCCTGTTTCTGGTCGATGCGCGCAGCGGGATCACCCCCACGGACGAGGTTTTCGCCGATATCCTGCGCAAGCGGGCGGATCATGTGATCCTCGCCGCGAACAAGGCCGAGGGGCGCGCGGGCGAATCGGGGGTGCTGGACGCCTATAGTCTGGGTCTGGGCGAGCCGGTGCGACTGTCGGCGGAACATGGCGAGGGGATGGATGAGCTGTATCACATCCTGCGCCCGCTGGCGGATGCCTATGCGGAACGTGCGGCGGCGGATGCGCCCGAAACGGATCTGGATGTGGGCGAGGATGAGGATGAAACCTATCACGCTCCAAGCGCCAAGCGCCCGTTGCAGGTGGCGGTCATCGGGCGGCCCAATGCGGGCAAATCGACGCTGATCAACAAGATCCTGGGTCAAGACCGTCTGCTGACCGGTCCGGAAGCCGGGATCACGCGCGATTCGATCTCTGTCATGCTGAGCTGGCAGGGGACGCCCACGCGGATTTTCGACACGGCGGGGATGCGCAAGAAGGCGCGGGTTGTCGACAAGGTCGAGAAGCTTTCGGTCGCGGATGGGCTGCGCGCGGTGCGCTTTGCCGAAGTGGTGGTCGTGCTGCTGGATGCGGCGATTCCGTTCGAGCAACAGGATCTGCGCATCGCCGATTTCGCCGAAACCGAGGGGCGCGCGGTTGTCGTCGCGGTGAACAAATGGGATCTGGAGGACGACAAGCAGGACAAACTGCGCGAATTGCGGGCCAGTTTCGAGAAGCTCTTGCCGCAGTTGCGCGGCGCGCCCTTGGTCACGGTTTCGGCCAAGACCGGCAAGGG
>JAFIEL010000134.1 GCA_020832585.1 Natronohydrobacter sp.
GGTCATCAACAGCAGGAAACAGACCAGAAAGCCCGGCAGGATGCCTGCGGCGAAGAGTTCCGCAATCGAGGCATTGGCGACATAGGCGTAGAGGATCAGGTTCAGCGAGGGCGGCACGATGATTGCCATCGTGGCCGAAGTCGAGGTGACAGCGGCCGCGAAGGCCGCAGAATAGCCGCGCCGTTTCATCTGCGGGATCATGACTGACCCGATGGCGGCGGCATCCGATGTGGCGGTGCCGGAAATCTCGGAAAAGAAGAGCGATGTCAGGATGTTGACATGCGCCAGACCGCCGCGGATATGGCCCACGAGCGACGAGGCGAAGGCGATCAGCTTTTCCGCGATCTTGCCTTGATTCATGACCTCGCCAGCGATCATGAACAGAAGGGCTGCGACCAGCAGGTAATTATTGGCCCCGCCAAAGGGGATCAGACCGATGATCATCGGCACGACCGCCGGATCGAGGAAGATCATCACCGTGGCGGTGATGCCCAGCACGAAGGCAATCGGCACGCCCATCATCAACAGGCCGATGAGCAGGATCAGGATGATATATCCGGGGGCGAGAAACATCACGCATCTCCTTCTGGCAGCAATTCACCGGGATTGATCCGGCCCATGATCAGACCGGCCAGCCGGACCGTGCAGATCAGCACGATCAGCGCGCCGCCCACAGGCACGGCCCCGCGAAACAGGATCATCGGCAGATCGACGGAAATCAGGGTGCGGCCCATGAAACTGAGCGCCGCGCGCCCGCCATACCAGAAGAGCGCCGCGCCAAACCCCGCCATCAGGATCTGGTTGATGCAGGCCAGCACGCGCTGCACGCCCAGATTGAGGGTGCGGGCAAAGGAATCGAAGCCCAGATGTTCGTTCGTGCGGGTCAGATAGGCCGCGCCGATGAAGGTCAGCATGGCGAGGATATGCGCGGGCAATTCCTCGCCCCAGGATACCGAACTGTTCAGCACGAAGCGCGAAAACACCGCGTAGTTCAACAGGACCAACAAGATACCGGCGACGATGATCGTGAAGAGATCCAGCACACGGCACATCAGCCGGTCCAGCCAGACCACGACATTCCCGAGACTGTCCATGACATTCTCCTGCATGTTGGGCAAAGGGGGGCGGCCTTGTGCCTGCGCGCAAGGCCGCGACGGGGATCAGTCGAGGCCGAGCACTTCGCGCGTGACCGCGATCATGTCGGCACCAATCGCATCGACAAAGAGCGGATCATCGTAAAGCGGCAGAGAGGCGGCCTGGAAGGCTTCGAAATCCACCTCGTTGATGGCGATCTTCTCGGCCAGTTCTTCGAGGATGCGGGCATCGGTTTCCTCGCCCCAGGCGAAGGTCCAGGGCGCGGTCTCTGCGGCGATGCGCAGCACGGTGTCGCGCACTTCCGGGGTCTGGGAATTCAGCCAGGGCTCTCCGAACAGCATGAAGGTCGGCAGATAGACATGGTTGGACAGCGACATGTATTTCTGCACTTCATAGAGGCGCGCATTGTCTGCGATCTGGGCGGGGTTTTCCTGTCCGTCGATCACGCCCTGATCAAGGCCCGAATAAACCTCGCCAAAGGACAGCGGCGTGGCATTGGCGCCAAGCGTGTTGAACATGGCGACGCGCTGGCGCGAAGTGGGGGTGCGGATCTTCAGCCCGCGCATGTCTTCAGGTGTCACGATGGGGCGCACCGAATTGGTGATCACGCGAAAGCCGTTATCCCAAAGCGCGGACAGCACGATCCCGCGTCCGGCAAATCCTTCGGCCAGCATGTCAAAGGCGGGCGAGGCGGCGAATTCCTGCACCTTGTCGCGGTTTTCGAACAGGTAGGGCAGATCAAAGACGGCAGTGCGTGGATTGACCTGAACCACAGCCGAGGCCGAAAGCGAGGCGTGGTGGGTCCCAAATCCGAGACCCTGAAGCACATCTTCTTCGGACCCAAGGGTGTTGCCCATGAAAATCTGGACATCCATGCCCGGCAGTTCCGCTTCGACGCGGCTCTTGAACTCGGTCAGGAAGGCATGGGCAAAGCTGCCATCGGGCAGCGAGGAGTTGATCTGCAGCACCTGGGCTTGCGCGACTGCAGGCAGGAAGACTGCGACAGATGCGGCAAGAGCGGAAAGACGGAATGGGAAGGTCATGGTGATACCTCTGATGTTGGTGTGTCGGACAGCCTGCTGTGGGCAAGTGAACGGTAGTATTTTTTCTTGGTATGATAGCATGAAAAATCTTTTTCACAACGAATACTTCGGGATTACCCCACAAAAGCAGGTGTTTTTTGTGCAACAAGGCAGTGAATGCTTAGAGTTCGGGCGGTTTGAAAGCGCGGCTCTCAGATTTCATCCAGCGAATCATGCAGCGATTCGATGGCCAGCAGGCGCTTGCGTCCCGCCGGGCCGGACCGTTCCAGAACGCGGGTCGCGAGGATATGGCACAGGGTCAGAACGGCGGCATGGTTGAACAGGGGGCCGGGGGCTGCGGTTTGCACGCGCAGCCGCCATTTCGGTGCCAACTCTGCCTCGAAAGGGGAGATGTCAGCGCCCGCTTGCGGTGCCACATCGCTGATCAATGCCGCGCGCGCGGGGCTGTTGCGCAATTCGCGGCACAGGGCCGGCAACTGGCGCACTGTGCGCCGCAAGGCAAAGACGATCACCACATCGCCGGTCGCGATGCTGGTCAGGCTTTCCGCCAATGTCTGCCCTGCCACGGGCAATTCGGTCACATTCGGGATCGTCTGTCCGATCTGGGCACCCAGATAGACCGCAAAGGCCCTTGCGGTGCGAAACCCGATGATCCAGACCCGCCCGGCCTGCAGGATCGCATCGGCCAGATCGTCGATTTCGGCCAGGGAGATGGCTGCAAAGCTGTTTTCGACATTCTGGCGGCCCTGAGCGATTTGCGCCATCAGGGCGGCATCCGGCCCCTGATCGCTGGCAGAGACCCGGAACACCGCAGCCCCGGTCTGCTGGGTCGCGCGGGCGGCCTGTCGGGCCTGATCGAAATTCTCGTATCCCAGTCGGCGCACGAAACGCGTGACGGTGGCGTTCGATACATTCGCCAGTTGCGCCAGTTCGGTAGCAGAATAGCTGGCAATCTCGCCCGGAAAGGACAGGATCGTGTCGGCCAGCCGTCGTTCGCTGGGGTGCAGCGAGGGGAGTGCGCCCCTGATACGGGCGATATAGGATCCGGTCATGGCAGGCGTCATGCGCCCAGTTAGCCGAGTTCGCGGCAAATTGGCCAGCCATTTCATGACATAGAGGGCGGCTCAGGCGCGTCTGTCCTGTGCCGGTATCGCTGGCCCCATATCGGCTTTCAGGTATCTGGGGTCTGTCGCAGCGACGCGTCGATGGACTGCCATAGCACCTCGACCGGTTCCACGCCGACGGACAGGCGGATGAAGCCGTCAGCCACACTGTCGCCCCAGCGCGCGCGGCGTTCTGCGGCAGAGTGAACGCCGCCGAAGCTGGTGGCCTGTTCGAGCAGCGGGCAGCGGGCGAGGAAGCTCTCTGCGGTTGCGGCATCGGCCAGTTCAAAGCCGATCAGGAAACCGCCATTGGTCATTTGCCCGCCCACTGCCTTGTGCGAGGGGTCTGATGGCAGACCCGGATAGCGGAGCCCGGAAATGCCGGGATGCTGCGTCAGGCGCTCGGCGATCAGTTGTGCCGAAGCGCACATCCGGCTCAGGCGAACTTCCAGCGTCTCGAGCCCGCGATGCACCAGATAGGCTTCGAACGGGCCGGGGATGGAGCCCGATTGCCGCCGCCAGTCGGCCACCCGTGCCATCAGCGTCGTGTCCCGTCCTGCGACATGGCCGAAAAGCGCATCGGAATGGCCCGCCGGGGCCTTGGTATCGGCGGCCACGACCAGATCGGCCCCCAGATCCAGCGGGCGCTGCAGCAGCGGGGTCATGGTGGTGTTGTCGACAATGACCCGCGCGCCTGCGGCATGGGCGCGGGCGGCAATGGCGGCGATATCGACCGTGTCCAGACCGGGATTCGAGGGGGTTTCGATATAGATGACATCAAATCCCGCAAAATCGGCGGTTTCCATGTCAAGGGTCGGGATGGCCACGACATCCACCCCGTAGACCTGCAGCATGTCCCGGCCCAGCAGGCGGGTCACATAATAGCCATCCGAGGGGATCATCACCCGCGCCCCGGCCTTGAGGCAGCAGACGAGTGCTGCCGTGATCGCTGCCATTCCCGATGGGAAGGACACCACTTCCGCGTCTTCCAGAATTGCGAGTTGTGCCTCTACGGCGTCCCATGTGGGCTGGCCTGCGCGGCCGTAGGAATGGACCGCCCCCTGGGTCTGTGGCAGGTGAAAGGTGGTCGCGACCGAGATGGGCGGGACCACGGGCTCTCCGGTCGAGAGGCCCGCTTTGCGGTGGTGAAGCATGTGGGCGATGCGGGCGTCGGTGTCGGCGGTCATGGGGTTTCCTGAAAGCTGGTCATCGCAGGGGGCCTGCCATCGCTTGCGGGCATGACAGAGGCTCCAGCGGCGGTTGGCAGACAAGTAGCGGCTTGCCTGAGTGCACTCAACCCCTTGTTTCGGGCATCTGTGCTGCGCCTGACCGCCGTTCCCGCGTCCAGCCTGTCGGGGGGGTGGTCACATCATCTGCGCGGCGTTGATCTTGCACAGGCGCGCTGTCACATCCTGACAGCCCCTGGTGCTGCAGGTGCGTTTCAGATCTGCCTGATTTTCGGGCGTGACGCCGGGAGTTTCGTCATTTTTCGTGCGGAAGCGGATGAAACGGGCGGGAAGGGCCGGGCGCGGCCCTGGCGAGGGCCAGTTTTCTTTGCAACGCACCGCACCGAAATTAAGATTGAGCTGTGGCCGATATTTGAGACGCCAAACTCGTTCGGCGTCTTTTGACAAGTGGATATCCCGATGGCTTCTCACGGAGCGCCGGTCACAATCGGCATGTTATTTTCGCAAACCGGTGTCACAGCCGTTCTGGAACGCTCGCAGCGGCAGGCTGCGATGCTGGCGGTGTCGCAGATCAATTCAGAGGGCGGGTTGCTGGGGGGCGAATTGCTGTTGCTGGATTCGGATCCGGCCTCGAACCCGGCACGGTCCAGGACAGAGGCAGAACGGCTGTTCGATGCCGGAGCGGAGGCCTTGTTCGGCTGTTACATGTCCTCGACGCGAAAGGCCGTCCTGCCTGTCGTCGAGGCGCGCAATTCCCTGCTGTTCTATCCGACCCTGTATGAAGGGTTCGAATATGCCTCTTGCTGCATCTATTCGGGGGCCGCACCCAATCAGAACGCCGGGATGCTGGCGGATTACCTGACCGACACGCATGGCGACAGCTATTTCTTTGTCGGGTCGAATTATGTCTTCCCCTATGAATGCAACCGGATCATGCGCGATCTGTTGTCCAACCGTGGGGCCAGGGTCGTCGATGAGCAGTATATTTCACTCGATCCCAGCGATGAGGAAATCGCGAAGGTGATCGCCATGATCCGCAATGCCGGGCCGGTTGTGGTGTTCTCGACGCTTGTGGGGGATGGGGCCGTGCGCTTTTACAAGGCCTATGACCGGGCAGGGTTCGACCGTGCCGCGCAGCCCATCGCCTCGTTGACCTTTGGCGAGCCGGAGATCCGCGCACTTGGCAGCGCGGCGGCAACGGGTCACATCAAGGCTGCGCCCTATTTCAGTGTCGTGGATACGGCTGCCAATCGTGAATTCGTGCGCGCCTACCGGGAGAGTTTCGGGCCCGACAGCCCCATTTCGGCAGAGGCGGAGGCGGCGTATTTTCAGGTCAGGCTGTTTGCAGAGGCGGTGCGCCGCGCGGGCACGACGGATCGCAGTTCTGTTGTGCGGGCCTTGCCGACTTTCAGCTTGGAGGCACCCCAAGGCACTGTGCGCGTCGATGCGGTCACGCATCATACATATCTCTGGCCCCGCGTGGCTGTCGTCGGAGAGGGCGGAACGTTCCGGATCGTGCGTGAAGCCGCGCAACCCGTGGCCCCGGATCCGTATCTTGTCGAACTGGAGAAAAGGTCGCCTATCCTGTCGTCTGATGCGGTTCACGGGAGGTCGTGATGCGCCGCTTCCGATTGAGGGATTTGCGTGACCTTTTCGTGGTTGTGGTGCATCCGCCCGATACGGACGGGCAGGCGATTCTGAACCAGATGGAGCGGATCGGTTGCAGGACAGAGCTTGTCTGGCCACCAAGGCGCAGTCTTCCGGCGAATGTGGATGTCGTGTTTCTGGGCCTGTTCTTCGACAGCAGAAGTGACCTGACCAACATGATCCGCCGCTCTGAAAAGCCCGGTCCCGCGATTATCGGGGTGGTGGATTACGAGAATCCGGCGATGCTGGAATTCGTCCTGGAGATCGGCGCGATTGCCGTAACCTCCAAGCCAGTCCGCAGCTTCGGGATTCTGACCAATCTGGTGGTGGGCTATTCCAGCATGCTGCGCCAGCTCGAAGCGCAGGAACGAATCACACGTCTGGAAAAGAAGCTTCTGGGCAAGAAGACAATCGCGAAGGCGAAGGCGATTCTGATCAAGATGCACGGCCTGAGCGAAGAGGATGCCTATAAATTGATCAGAGAGCAGTCAATGTATAAGCGAACCTCCATAGAAGACATGGCGCAGGCCATAATCAACGCAAACGAGCTTTTATCAGGGCCCGGCATGTCGTAAAAGTTAACAAGCGAATGGCCAAAGATGTCCAGACGCATTTTCACGGAAACCCGCGTCGGGTCTGCATGACAGGCGCGCGGTAGATGCAGACAGGCGCAACGATGCCCCTTTCTGCCGGCCAGATGAATATGGCCATTTATTCTGCGCACAGGGCAGGAAACCTGCAGGCTCAGACAGCCTGTCTCATCTTATCCTAGACAGTTCCAATTGCCTGCACCGCATATGTTCGCGGACGCCAGTCTTTCACTCCGGTCACACACCTTTTTGGCGTGCCGCATGTTCGCATGCGCCCAACCACAACACACACTTCTTGATGGGGATGAACAAAATGACGAATAACCGTCGGAATTTTCTGAAGCAATCCGCTGCATATGGTGCGGCGGCGGCACTTGGTCCGGGGCTTTGGGCCTCTGCTGCAAAGGCAGATTCGGAAATCGAGGTCGGCGTGCTCTTTTCGCTTACCGGGGGGCTTTCGATCGTCGAAAGGTCACTCGCGGATGCCACGCTGATGGCGATTGATGAAATCAACGCCGCGGGTGGTGTGATGGGCAAGATGCTCAAGCCCATTCTCGAGGATGGCGCGTCGGATACACGCACGTTCAATGAGCGGGCCTCCAAGCTTGTCTTGCGCGACCAGGTGCCGACGGTTTTCGGGTGCTATACATCCGCGTCGCGCAAGGCGGTGTTGCCGATTTTCGAGCGGCGCAACAACATGCTGTTCTATCCGACCTATTACGAGGGCTTCGAGTGCTCGAAAAACGTGGTCTATACCGGTGCGGTTCCCAACCAGCAATTGTCGAACTACATTCCGTGGATCATCAACACATTGGGCAAGAAGAAATTCTTCATTGTCGGGTCGAACTATATCTACCCGCGCGAAATGGCCAAGGTCTCGAAAATCCTGATCGAGCAGAATGGCGGCGAATGGGTCGCTGACGAATATCTTGAACTGGGCCATTCCGAATGGGGCGCGATGGTGTCGCGTATCCGCGCGTCGGGCTGTGATGTGGTGCTGTCCAATGTGGTGGGCGATTCCGTCATTGCGTTCTATCGCGAGTTCCGAAATCAGGGCCTGACCCATGACACGCTGCCGATTTGTGCGACGGTCACTTCGGAAATCGAGATTGCGGCGATGGGGCCGGAAGTCGCTGCGGGTTCGTTCACGTCATTCCCGTATTTCCAGGCCATCGACACAGAGGCCAACAATGATTTCGTGGAACGCTACCGGCGCTTCGTGAATGACTCCTCCGCCGTGACACAGCATGCGCTCGAATGTTCCTATTTCCAGGTCTATCTGTGGAAACAGGCGGTCGAAAAGGCAGGCGCGGTGACGCCCGATGCGATCCGCGAAGGCATAAAGGGCCAGACTTTCGATGCCCCGAACGGCACAGTCACGGTCGATCCCGAGAACCTGCACACCTATCTGACCCCGCGCATCGCGCAATGGGGGGCGGATGGTCAGGGCGAGATCATCGACGAATATCCCGAACCGATCAAACCGTTGCCCTATGTCGCTTATGGCGAGACGGACGAGGATTTGTTCTGCACGGGTGCCGGGCTGGATTCGTCCCGGCTTTGACGCCAATCCGGCGGGCAGCGACGCGCTGCCCGCCTTCCTCAAAGGCTGTCGGAGTCCTCCATGTTTGAAGTCTTG
>JAFIEL010000135.1 GCA_020832585.1 Natronohydrobacter sp.
CATCGCCAATACCATGGCGCAGGCGTTCCCCGAAGTGACGCTCTGGCGCGGGGACCTGTATCCGGAACGCTCGATCCTGGCGCTGATGGGGCGCAATGATCCTGCACCGCTGGACCCCGCGACCTTGGCGCGTCAGTGGCGCGTGATGACGGGCGAGGATACGCCCGATGAAATCCTCATAGACCGCGCCCTGAAATTCTACGCAGGCAATGCCGCGTCCGGTCTGTTCGCGGATGCGCCAGTCAACACGGATGATCACCCGCTGATCGAGTATCTGGCCCCGCGCACGCATCGTGCAGTGATTGCAGGTGAAGCGACATGGTTGACCGGCGCAGCGCGCGACCAGCTTTATGCCGATCTGCTGAATGCCTTGCCCCCGGAAGACGACCCGCATCTGGCGCAACTGTCGCCAGCGCAACGCGCCCTGCCACGCGCAGGCGCGATCTATGCGCAATGGCGGGGCCTGCGCAGTCGCGATGACTTGCACGCAGGTGCTGTATGGCAGGATTTCATCGCCCTGACCCCGCCCCATGCCCGCAACCCCGACAGCCCGGCAGGGCAGGTCGCGACCGGGGGCATGGCTTTCGGGGATGCGACGAATTGATCTTGCGCACACAAGGTCTTTTGCGGGCAATAGAGCGCATCGCGGCTGATCGGATTCGGGATTTCCAAAGCAGGATTTCTGTAATTCTCTGCCCTTGAGGCAGATATGGGGGTCAAAGATGGGTAAACCGCATCCTGTTGAGTTGCGTGAACGTGCCGTTTCGCTTGTGGCGCAGGGTAACACGCATACCGAGGCGGCGCGGCGGCTGTGCGTTTCGATCAAGTTTGTCAACGATATGGTGCGGCTCATGCGTGAGACCGGATCGCTCGCGCCAAAGCCGCAGGGCAACCCCGGACGTGGCAAACTGACCGGCGTCAAGGGCTGGGTGGAGCGCCGGATCGCGGCGCGGCCCGATCTCACGATTGACGAACTGACGGCAGAACTGGCTGCGTACCACGGACTGAGGGTGCATCGTTCCTCAGTCGGGCGATTGCTGCTGCGGCTTGGCTTGTCACACAAAAAAAGACCTTCAGGCGCTTGAACAAAAGCGCAAGGATGTGGCCGACCTACGCCGTATCTGGCTCTCGAAGCGCCAGCCCTTTATGGCCAACCATCTGGAAACGCTGGTCTTTATCGAAGAAACTTGGGTGAAGACCAACATGGCCAAGACCACCGGCTGGGCCCCGTGCGGTCAGCGCCTGGTCGATCATGCGCCCTTTGGGCACTGGCGTACCCAGACCTTTGTGGGCGCCTTGCGCCACGACCGACTGGATGCGCCGTGGGTCATCGACGGGACGATGAATGGCGAGATGTTCGACCTCTACGTCACCACGCAACTGGTGCCCAGGGTATAATCCGGCGGTGTTGCTGAAACTGTTCATCGACGGCTATCTGAACCGAATCCCGTCGAGCCGCCGGTTGGAATGCGAGGCAGGGCGCAATGTCGAGCTGATGTGGCTGACCGGTCGGCTGGTGCCCAACCACAAAACCATCGCGGAGTTCCGGTGCCAGAACGGTCCTGCCATCCGCAAGACCTGCGCGAGATTCGTTGAATTGTGTCGCCGGATCGGCGTTCTGAAAGGTGAGGTCGTGGCCGTCGACGGGAGCAAGTTCAAAGCCGTCAATAATCGTGATCGGAACTTCACCAAGGGCAAGATCGCCAGCCGCCTTGCGCATCTGGAGGCCGAGGTTGGTCGCTATATCTAGGAGGCGGACCGGATTGACCGGCAGGAAACCGGTGCCGCGCGCGCAGAGCGGGCCGCGCATCTGACCGGTCGATATCACCGGATCCGCAAAGAGATCGAGCGCCTGCTGGCAATGGAAGAGACACTGGCAGTTGCTCCTGACGGGCAGATTTCACTGACTGACCCCGATGCCCGCGCCATGGCGACACGCGCGCAGCACAGCGGCTACAATGTCCAGAGCGTGGTTGATGCCGAAATCCACCTGATCGTTGCGCATGAGGTCACAAACCAGGGGCATGACCGGGACCTGCTGACAAAGATGGCCACACAGGCAAAGGCCGCGTAGCAGCGCGAGGAGCTGCACATCATCGCGGACAAGGGATATTTCAGCGGCGTTGAAATCCTTGCTCGTCACAAGGCCGGCATCACCGCGACTGTGCCGCGATCGGACACATCCGGAGCCCGGTCAACGGGACGTTTTGTGAAGGCCGATTTCGCGTATGAGCATGAGAATGATGTCTATCGCTGTCCAGCTTGGCAGGCGCTGACGTATCGCACCACCACCGAACAGCAGGGGCTGCAGATGCGGCGCTACTGGACAAACGCCTGCAAGAGTTGCGAGATCAAGAAACGTTGCACCACAGGATATGAGCGGCGGGTCTCAAGATGGAAACATGAACATCTGGTCGAAGCCTCGAATGCCCGCCGCCGCAGCCCGGCCGCACCGATGAGCGTGCGTCGTTCAACGGTCGAGCATCCGTTCGGCACAATCAAGTTCTGGACCGGGCCGTGCCATTTCCTGACCCGGCGGCTGGGTGGCGTGGGCACCGAAATGGCGCTGAACGTGCTGGCCTACAACATCAAGCGCATGGTCGCCTTGGTCGGGATCAAGGGGCTGTTGGCCGCAATCCCGGGGTGAAAGGGGGAATGGCTGTCGATAATTACCGATATCGTCCCCAACTCTGCTCTCTTCGCACCAAAATGCGCCCAGAAAAGGGTTTGCGACAAATTCGGCCCCAAATCGCGTCCCAACGCTATTTCCGCACTCAAACTTGCAGATGTGGTCGGGTTTTTACACAGCCTCCGCCCCTTGCGAAGGTGATAGCCCGATCTGCGCACCCGGTCCGTTGCGGCCAGTCAGTCTGTTGGGCAGGCCCTCTCCAAAGCGGCCGTACAGGCTAGACGCAGCATCTGGTCATTGAGGTGCTCTTGAACGTTTCATGATCTTCATGATCCCCATATTCGGAATTACAAGCGGTGCACTTGGTAAATGTCGTCAGCGTGAAGCGGCAGCAGGCGCTCTGCCATTTCGTGTTTAAGTAGCTCCAGCCTGGCGTCCTGCGTCTCGCTTCGTTCCTGTGTCGCACCAAGGGACACAAATTCCGGTAGAACATGCCCGGGACGGATCGTTACTTCGACTGTTCTGTCGCCAAGCGTAAAGCGCCATAGATAGGGTCCGGGCGGTGCGCTGATGACGTCCTTGCCGCCCAGACCGCGATCCACCTTATACCGCCCATCTGTCAAGGCGCGGGTCACGCACTCCACTGCGTCGCGCCCGCCGGGACCTGTAAAGGCTGTCAGCACATGAATGTCTCGCCGGGGCAAGGGAACGGTCCCCAGTGCGGCGAGCCCTGCCTGCATGGCTTTAAGTGCATGGACGACACCACCGGGGAACCCGCCCCCGTGATAGGCCATCAGCATGGCAAAATCGAAGGTCAGGGGCTGGCCGTTCTCCAGAACTGTGATGTGGTCATGCCTCATGCCGGCACCTTCTGAGTTGACCGGCGCATGTTGGGCAGAAAGCGGTCCAGAAAGCGGGTGGTAGCCGGCATGAAGTGGCTTCCGTGATGATAGCATGGATCAAGCGAGGTCACGATCATCCGCCCCGGCGTGCTGACGTGGTCGTCATAGGCGATGGCTCGGCCTTCAGCGTCGCGCACCAAAACCTGCGCACCAGCGGGCGGGTCGAAATAGCCGTGCAGATGCCAGGTCACATCGGCATCACTCATATTCTCCAGTAGCGGATGGGCAGAGGCGATCTGCACGCCCAGTTCTGCCCCCGGTGTCAGCCACCACCACCAGTTGGTGTCGGTCGGTGTGAAGGCCACATGCGGCAGCCACAAGTCACTCCGACTTTCGCCCATGGCAACTATTGTGCCGCCTGCGGCCATATGCGCCGCCAACAGCGCGCGCTGCGCAATCATGCGCTGCGGCGGGGTGCGACAGGTGACGAACAACACATCTTCGGGCAACAGGGTTGCACCAATCTGTTCGGGGGAGATCACCAGATCAAACCTGTCGCGGTAGCGCGGACCTTCAAGCGTTTGAATCTGATAGTAAGTACCCGCGTTGGTGGCGACCAGGCGCGGTGCATCGCCATTTTCGCGCGCCGGTGCAGGCGTGGTGAAGGCGCGCGCCTCGGGTGGCGCAGTCACCCGAGGGGCCGTATCCGCCACGCAGGATCCGCCGCCCGCCCATTCGATAAGGCTTGCCCAGACCCGCGCGCCGATCTTGTGCATTGTAGCGATCTGGGCAAGGTCGTTGCCCGCATGGCTGAAGATTGCTCCCCCACCGGGCCGGTGCCAGACCCAGTCGACAGGGACCTTGTCGCCAAGGGTGTTCAGTACCACGGCGCCTACCGGTGGCGGATTGGACCCGCGCCCGTAAAAACCAGCAACGCCGTTATTGGCCTCCAGTTCCTTCAACGCGACGCCCGCAAAGATCGGATGATCCACCCGCTGGGTCAGCGTGAAATCAGCCCGTTTCGGCGCCGGGATGGGCTGGTAGGGCTGCAACCCTTCGACCAGCGGACGGACAAGGTGACCATTGAAGACCCAGCGACCGCCTGTGCCCAGAAACCGAGCCAGTGCAGGGCGCAGGGCCATCATGGCGTCCTGATCGAACAGCATGCCAGTGATCAGACCGCGATGGGCCAGAAGTGCGGTTTCGGTCAGCTCGGCTTGTGGAAGGATCGTCACCTGTCCCGCCGCTTCAGCTTGCCTTACGGTTTCGGCCGGCTGGCCATGGCCAGATTGAAGCCAGATCACGCGCATAGTGCATCCTTTCCTGTGAATTCGGGCAGCATCGCGATGCGCCCATTCGGTCCGTCAGGGCGCACCCAACGCATCGGTACGCCGTAAAGTTCAGCCATCAGATCAGGGGTCACCATCTGCGCGACTGGCCCATGCACCACGGCTCCGCCTGGCATCATCAGCACGACATCATCGGCCACCGCCAGAGCATGATTGGGGTCATGCGTGGTGAACAGAATTGCCCGCTCGCGCGCCCGGCCCAGCCCAGCTATCAGCGACAGGGTGCGCGCCTGATTGCCGAGGTCGAGCGCCGAGGTCGGCTCGTCCAGCACGAGCGCGTCCGAACCTGTGGCAAGCGCGCGCGCGATCAGGATCATCTGACGCTGACCACCTGACATGCGATCGTAACGCAGATCAGCCAAGTGACAGGCACCGACCTGCACAAGGGCGGCGCGCGCGGCCTCGGTGTCGTCCGGTCCCGGCTGGCCAAACAGTCCCAGACGCGCCGCGCGGCCCATCGTCACCACCTCCAGCCCTGCAAGCTTCGCCTGCGAGGCGCTGTGCTGGGGCACATAGCCCACGATGTGCGGAGTGTGTCTGCGCCCCCGATCCAGCGACTGAAATCCCAGTATGCTGCGCAGGAGCGTTGTCTTGCCGCGCCCGTTTGGCCCCAGAATGGCAGTGGTCCGCCCCTGCGGCACGTCAACCGAAAGCCCCGCAAACATTTGCAGTGTGCCGAAGGACAGGCTTGCATCCGTGATCCCGATCATGCCGCCCCCGTGCGTTTGAAATGCTGTCGCAACAGAACGGCAAAGACGGGGGCACCGATCAGCGCGGTCAACACGCCCAGCGGGATTTCTGCCGCCGTCAAGTTGCGCGCGAAGGTGTCTATCAGCACCAGATAGGTCGCGCCCAGAAGCGCCGAAGCCGGGATCAGGCGGCGGTGATCTTCGCCAACGATCAGACGCGCGGCATGTGGCACGACAAGGCCGATCCAGCCGATCACTCCCGCCACCGCAACCGATGTGCCGGTCATCAGCGTCGCCGCGACAAATATGAACCAGCGCTCGCGATCAGGATTTACGCCCAGAGAGCGTGCCTCGGCTTCGTCCAGCGCCAGCAAGTTCAGCCGATAGCGTAGCAGCCAGACAATCGCCAGGCCGAATGCCATTCCGGGCACCGCAAGCCCCAGCCGCGCCCAGGTCGCGGTCGAGAACGATCCCATCAGCCAATAGACGATCGCAGGCAGTGATGTATTGGGATCGGCAATGAATTGCAGCACCGAAACCAAGGCAGCGAAGAACGCGCCGACGATCATCCCGGCGAGGATGACCGTCAGCATCTCTGTTCGGCCATTGATGCGCGACAGAAATCCGACCAGCACCAATGCGAACATCCCAAACACGAAAGACATGCCCAGAAGCACCACACCATGATACCCCAGCAGGATCGCCAGCGCCCCACCGAAGGCGCCGCCCTGGCTTATGCCAAGGATCTGCGGGCTGACCAGCGGGTTGCGGAAGACGCCTTGCAGCGCGGCGCCACCCACTGCCAAGGCCGCGCCCGATACCGCCGCGAGCAGGACGCGAGGCAGGCGCACCAGCTCGACGATGCGTTCATCCATGGTTTCGGGGCTGCCGGAAAGATCCCATGCGCGGGTCCACAGGATTTCCACGACCCTGATCCAGGGCACATCGAACCGTCCTGCACTGATGGCGTAGAGCATGGCCAGCGCCAACCCCGCCGCCATCGCCGGAAAGACCCCAAGGCGCAGCGATAGTTGCGCGCGCCTTGAGGTTTGATTGAGTGCCATGCTCATGGCGCTGCGAATTGAGCGTAGTTCGCTTGGCCGCCCTGCATACCCATCCACAGGATTTCGTCTATGTCGGCATCCGTCAGATCGTAGTTATAGAGAACTTGGTAGGCGCTGCGCATTTCGGCACGCAGATCATAGTCGAACAGATCCGGATGCAGCAGATTTGCCGTCCACATCCATGTCAGCGGGCTTTCCTGATTGGGCGGGTCCCAGCGATAGCCGCCAAGCGGCATCTTGTAGACGCGACCCGATTGCGCGGCACTCGTCAGCGACAGGATCGGGTCATCCATGATGCGATCGAGCGTCAAATCAGCCTCGAACGAGTTCAGAAAGATCACGTCCGGGTTCCAGGTCGCAATCTGCTCGACATTGATATCTGCCCAGCCGCCGACCATGTCTTCTGCAGCATTTCGTCCGCCGGCAAGAATGTGGTACCAGGCATTGTAGTTGTTCTCGGTGCCTGAGGCCCGCAGATTGTCCATCGCGCGGAGAAGATACAGCACGCTGGGGCGGTCCTCGTCGGCCAGATCGGCGGTACGCGCCTCCATGTCGGTCTGCACCTCGGCGCGCCAGTCGATCAGCGCCTCGATCCGCTCGGGTCGCCCCATCGCGGTGGCGGCCATGGTCATGTATTCGCGTGTCCTATCCTCAGTCCCATACATGATGGTCATCAGGTTCAGGCCAGCATTGGTGATCGGATCGATGTAGTCGGGCCCACGCCCGGCCCACTGGATGACCAGATCGGGATTGACGCGCGCCAGCTCTTCGACATTGGGGATGAAATTGGGCGCGGTGATATCGGAAGGGATGTCGCGCGCCTCGGGGAAAATGCGACCGAGTATACCTTCCACGATCGCGGATTTGGCGGTTGGGTTCATCCCTACCAGCCGATCTGTCGCCCCGTCGATGGCAATCAAGGTCGATGCCATCGGGATCGGAATCGATGCGATCCGCTGAGCGGGTGCGGGCAATGTGACCTCGCGGCCTTCATGATCGGTAAAGCGTATCGGATCGGCGGCAAGGGGTGTCGCGACCAGAACGGCGCTGACAAGCAGGGGCAGTCGCATAGTAGGCCTTTCGTGGCATGGCCTCTGCCATTGATGCCATTTCCTGCGCCAAGGGGCGCGGAAATGCATAGACGCGAGGCACGGTTGAACATGACCTGGCGCGACCCGACGGATCTGAGCTTGGAGAATTATTTGCTTAGTAAATCAGTCAGGTATTGTCAACCGTCGGCAAGCTGCCACGCTGCTTTCGCGATTGGACAGGCCAGGATGCACACGCCGACCGACTGCTTTTTTGCAATGCCGCGGTCTACTTGCTGCAAGTCCACCGTCTGCTCTCCGCCCCCTTGCGAGGTGCACCTACAGTTCGACGTGGCCGGCCCAAAGCGCTCGGTGGGTCATTTTTGGACGTGTTTCGTCAGCGGCCATTCATGTTGCCCAAAGCATAACCGCTACGACATTATTACTCGCATTCAGCTCGCTGGAACCTTTGGATCAAGACACGCAATTGCCGCTTTGCTTACTTTCCCATCGCAGCAAGTGTTTCCGAGATTTCGCGAACGACAATACCTGTTGCATCGCCAAGATTATTGCCACGGCAGATCGAGATGCTCAGCGTCTCGGTCAACCGCCGGTTTGCCAGCGGCCTGAAACACAATCTGCCGGCTTCGACAT
>JAFIEL010000136.1 GCA_020832585.1 Natronohydrobacter sp.
ACGAAAGCAAGACAACATGAAGGAAACAAGGCCAGAACTTGCCGATCCAATCGAGATCAACAGAGTCTGCTGAAGGGTTGGCAGTCCAGGGCATGGGTCGCGGCGCTCCGGAGTGTCAGGCGTCTTTGACATCAAGCACATGCGCCCGGCTGGCTTTCCCTGTGTGGCTTGATATTCGGCATTGTCGTGGCAGGCCCGCGCTGCGACAGGCGAAGGCAAGGCGCTGACGCTCAAACGCTGACGCCAACAGGGTATCCTATGCGCCGCTCTGATACCGGAAACATGCCCATGGTGCATCTTGCTGCGTTATATGTTCTCTTAACACAGCTCATATAGTGTGCTGCAATGTAGATATCTGTGCTTCTTGCGTATGTAGGGTTCTGCTGAGTTGACTGTCAGGCTAGTATGCTCTCTGCAGCAAGAGATGGGGCGTTGCATTGAATTCCGGAGAGACGGGGCCGAAGCGAACAGACGCTGTCAAACGTGAGCATTCGCTGGCGCTTGCTGTTGATCTGTTGGGAAAACTGCTCCGCGCCACGCCTGATGAAATCGACGCGACGATTCTGCACGCGCTTGAGCAACTTGGACGGTTTTGCGACATTGATCGCAGCTATGTTTTCAGGATCAAGGCGGATGAGAATGGCGAAGTCATCGACAACACCCATGAATGGTGTGCGGAGAACATAGCCCAGAGCCTTGATCTCAATCGCGACCTGCCTGCCGAACTTGTGGAGGCGTGGCGCGAACGCTGGTCCAGAAACGAGGCCATCGAGATCAGTGACGTGGATGTAATGCGTCACAGTTCAGCCCTGCAGGCGCATCTGCAACTCCAGGGGGTCCGGTCTTTGCTTGTGGTCCCCTTGCGGGCGGGGGATGCGATTTCGGGTTTTGTCGGCTTTGATGCAGTAAGACAGCGCCGGAACTTCACGCTCAGCGAGCGTCAGTTGCTTGGCTCGGTCGCTGATGCGATCGGGGCTGCGCTGGCACGGGCGGATGCCACTGCCGAACTTGCTGCAGCCCGCAACCTGATGGCCGAAGCGCATGACCGGCTCAAGACAACGCTGGGTGCCATCTCGGAACTTGTGGTCGAGGTGGATTCTGCGGGGCGGTATGTCGGTGTCTATACCGCTGATCATGAGCAGATGATGGTGCCGCTTGATCAGTTGATCGGATCGACCCATGAAGAGGTCATGCCACCGGATATTGCCGCGATGAACCGGCGGGCAATGGCCGAAGTGGATGCCACCGGTCGCTCCGGCCCACATATGTTCTGGGCCGAGACCCCGCGCGGGCGGCGCCGCTATGCCGTAACCGTGTCTGCCCGCCCGCCGGATCGACTGGGGGCCCAGCCCGGCTATGTTTTCGTTGCGCGCGATACGACAGAGGAATGGCGCCTTGCCGCAGAAGCGGAACGCCTGGGTCTGATTGCGCGCCGGATGACCGATCTGGTCATGATAATCGGGATTGATGATTGCATCGAATGGGTCAATCCGGCTTTCGAGGCATGCACCGGCTGGACATTGGACCATGTCCGGGGACGCAGACCGCCCGATGTGTTGCGCGTCACCATGACCGATCAGACAGAAACAGTACGCATCAAGACCGCGATGCAGGCCGGTCAGCCAGTTCGGGCAGAGTTGCTCAACCGGACGCGGGATGGTTCGCTGTTCTGGACTGATATTGACCTGCAACCGCTGCGCGATGCGGATGGTATTCTGACAGGATATGTCTCTATCGAGACGGACATCACAGAGCGCAAGCGGCAGGCCCAGATGCTCGAGGATCTGGCACGCAAGGCAACCGAGGCGCGCGCGCGGCTGGAAATGGCGGTAGAGGCATTGCCGGATGCTTTCGTCTATTTCGACGCCGATGACCGGATGGTGCTGTGCAACACACGCTATCGCAGCATGTTTCCGAAAACGGGGCAGATGATACAGCCGGGCGTGTCCTATGAAACAATGCTCCGCGCTGTTGCCGCAAGTGGCGAAGTGCCCGAAGCTGTCGGTCGCGAAGATGCCTGGGTTAGCGAGCGTCTGAAACACCACCATTCAGCAAGTGGGTCGCTCGAACGTCAACTCGCGGGAAAGTGGATCAGAACGATTGAACGCATGACCCCCGATGGCGGTCGGGTTGGGATGCGCATCGACATTACCGAGGTCAAGGAGGCGGAACGCCGACTGGCCGATATCATTGATGGCGCAGAGGCCGGTACCTGGGAATGGAATGTCCCGCTTGGGACAAATACCGTGAACGCCCGCTGGGCAGAGATGGTCGGCTACACGCTGGAAGACCTTGGCCCCCTGACCATAGAAGTATGGCGCAGATTGGTGCATAACGACGATCTGGCTGCGGCAGAAGCGATGATCGCGCGCGTCTTCGCACGGGAAATCGACCATTTCGAATATGAGGTGCGGATGCGGCACAAGGCCGGACACTGGGTCTGGGTCATGTCGCGCGGTCGGGTGGCGCGCTGGTCATCCGATGGACAGCCCGAAGTCATGGCAGGTGTCCATATCGACATCACCGCGCTCAAGCGTGCCGAAGAGCGTCTGGGGGAAATCATCGATGCCGCTGCAGCCGGCACCTGGGAGCTTGATCTTGTCTCTGATACCAAGCATGTCAATGAACGCTGGGCCGAGATGGTGGGCTACACACGCGCTGAACTGGCCGACCGTCCGCATTTTGGCTTTCGGGATCTGGTGCATCCGGACGATCTGAAACTGCTCGTCAATCAACATGTCGAGCAGTTGACGGTTGGACATGACCGCTTTGCCAATGAAATCCGGATGCGGCACAAGGCGGGGCACTGGGTCTGGGTGTTGTCGCGCGGTCGCGTCACGTCGCGTGACAGCGATGGCCGCCCCGTGAAACTGGCTGGTATTCACCTCGATATTTCCGAGCGGATGCAGCTTCAAAGCCAGTTGACCGCCGAACGCGATTATCTGGCCAGTCTGATGGATACCTCTGTTTCGGGCATCACCGCGCTGGATGAGACCGGGCGCATCATATTCGCAAATCGCGGTGCCGAGCGGATTCTCGGGCTTGAAGCCTCTGTCATCGATGGCAAGATCTATAATGACAGCATGTGGAAAATCGCTACGCTGGACGGGCGGCCTTTTCCAACAGAAGAGCTTCCGTTCCGGCGCGTCATGGTCGAAAAGCGGATCGTGCGGGATGTGCGTTTCTCGATCGCCTGGCCAGATGGAACGCGGCGCATGTTGTCGGTGAATGCGGCTCCGATCATGGCTGAAGGCTTGAGCGTGCGTGTCGTCTGTTCCATCAATGATATCACCGATCAGGTTGCTGCCGAGAACGAATTGCGTGATGCCGCCGAACGTGCGGAAGCTGCGAACCGTTCAAAATCGCTCTTTCTGGCGAATATGAGCCATGAAATCCGGACGCCGCTCAATGGCGTTCTGGGTATGGCGCAGATGCTTGAAGGAGAGCTTTCGGACCCCAGACATCTTGACATGTTGGCAACGATCCGTGCGTCAGGGGAAACCTTGCTTGGAGTCCTCAATGACGTGCTCGACATGTCGAAGATCGAAGCCGGCAAGCTGACATTGGAGTACGCGCCCTTCGCGCCTGCCAGACTTGCATATCAGGTCGAGTCCGTCCACAGGGTCATGGCCGTGGAAAAGAACCTGAGGCTGGATCTGTCGATTGACCCGGAAGCGCACAGGCCGCGCCTGGGTGATCCCGGCAGATTGGCGCAGATACTGCACAATCTGGTCGGAAACGCTATCAAATTCACCGAATCCGGGCATGTGAAGGTCACGTTGGGGGCCGCTGCCGAGGGCGCGCTCGTGCTGGTCGTGCGTGACACCGGCATCGGTATGACGCCAGAGCAGGTTGCGCGCGTGTTCGAGGAATTTGAACAGGCCGATGGCACGGTCACGCGGCGCTTTGGCGGAACCGGACTGGGCATGTCGATCGTCAAGCGTCTGGTGGATCTGATGGCGGGCGAAATCGCGGTGGACAGCGCCCCCGGCATGGGAACAACTGTGCAGGTTCGTCTGCCGTTGCCCTATGCAGGGGTGCTGCCCGAACCGGCCGGGATGCCAACGAATGTATCTGTCGCGGGACTGAGAGTTCTGGCCGCTGACGATAACCGGACCAACCGGGTGATCCTTGGGACGTTGATGAAGAAACTGGGTGCCGAGATCGTGCTGGCAGAAGATGGGCGCGCGGCTGTGGACGCGTGGAAGCCGGATCACTTCGACCTTTATCTTCTGGATATTTCGATGCCCGAACTGGACGGGATTGCCGCGCTTGCAGAGTTGCGGGCACGAGAGGCGCACGCAGGACATCGCAACATACCCGCAATCGCGATCACCGCGAATGTCATGTCGCATCAGGTTGATACCTACCTGCGCGCTGGCTTCACAGGCTATGTGGGCAAGCCGTTTCGAGGTGACGATCTGGTGACGGCGATTGCCAATGCGATGAAGGCATGATCAGACCGGATGTCAGGCAATGCCCGGCGTCTGCTTTGCCATGAAGCATGCACAAGGCAAGGGATACGATAGCGCATCTTGATCTCTTTCCGGCCCCGGCTGATTTCGAACACAAGACCCTGTCAGGTCGGAACAGGCCAAGTCGATTGGCTGAAATGTTCGATCACGCGCGCCAGAACATGCACCGCATCCGACATCGATTGCGGGGACACATATTCATCGGGGTGATGGCTTATCCCGGCCCTGCAATCGGTGAACAGCATCCCCACTGGGCACAGCGCTGCCATTGCCGAAGCATCATGGGTCGCACCCGACGCAAGCTGCAATGCGCCATGGCCGCGTTCGCTTATGGCCTGTGACAATCGATTGATGAAATCCGGGGCGCACTGTGTCGCCGGTTGCGCATAGCTGCGCGTCATTGACAGCTCAAGCCCCCGCAGTTGCGCGATCTGATGCGCGCGCCGGGTCAGTTCAAGCCCTGCATTTTCGCGCGCGGCGTCCGAGGGGCTGCGGATTTCCAGCGTCATGACGACTTCGCCCGGCACGGCATTGACGACACCGGGCCGGACCTGCAGCGCGCCGACAGTTGCCAGCAGCTCAGGTGTCGTGCGCGCCATTTCCTCGACCGCAAGCGTTAGTTCCGCGGCCCCTGTCAACGCATCGCGGCGCAGATGCATCGGCATCGTTCCAGCATGCGCCGCCTGACCGCGCAAGGTTATGCTGTGCCGTTCGATCCCGCAAATGGCTGTGACGACCCCCAGGCGTGCACTGGCCTCCTCCAGAACAGGGCCTTGCTCCAGATGCGTCTCGATCCAGCCGATCACCTGCGCCGGATCGCGCTTCAGGCGTGGCAGATTGTCTGGCGCAAGGCCAAAGCCTTCCATGGCGGCGCGCAGCGAGGTGCCATCGCGGTCACACATCTCCAGCGCCGTCATGTCAAAGCTGCCCGCCAGCGCGCGCGGCCCCATCAGTGCTGTCGGAAAACGCACGCCTTCCTCATCCGCAAAGGCCAGCACCTCTACCGCGAATGGCAGGCGGATCGCATCTGCGCGCAGTTTCATCAGCGCAAGAATCGGCAGCACCACGCCCATGATCCCGTCATAAGCCCCACCCTCGCGCACGGAATCCTGATGTGACCCCATCAGCAGCACAGGCGCATCATGCGGCCCTCCCAGCCGCCCTGTCAGGGTGCCGGCTGCATCCAGCGACACGCTCAGCCCCGCCTGCGTCATAAGATCGGTCAGCACGTCAAGCGCCGCGCGGTGTTCGGGGGTAAAGGGCAGGCGGGTCACACCGGGACCGGGTTCGGAACATTGCGCCAGACGCGCAAGCCAGCCTTGCGCCAATGCGCCCCAATCCGGTTCAGTCATGGCCGCGCTCCGGGTCAGTGCGCGTGGGCACAGTCGGAAGCCACTCGGCATAATCCCCGCTCTGGCTGCGCGCATACAGGTCTTGCAATGCACCGACCGGATTCTCTGCCCAGTCAATGCGCAGGCTGAGCGGGGGCGCAGCATCCGACACCACCAGCAGTGCGGCTGATTGCAGCCCGCGTGTATCCCCGCCCGCCACTTCGGCGGCGCGAAGTGCAGCAAGCAAGCGCTCGGCCATAGCGCCTCGGGCAAGCAGATATGTATCGCGCAGGGCTTCGATCACCTGTGCGCCCGCCAGCATGTTGCCCGATACCACAAGCCCCGGCGCTATCAGCGCGCCTTTCCAGTCGGTGTTCTGCGCTCCAGTATGGCAGGCAGTGCCGCCGTTGCGGTCCAGCGTGGCCAATTGGCGCCAACTCGCGCCCCGATCTGCCTGTGTCAGCCGTTCGATGGCGTGCGCCGCACTCAGCCCCGCGCGCATCAGTTCGAGAGCTTCTTCGCCCCATAGCGTCGACGGCGCAGCCCCCTGAGACGCCGACATGCCAGCGCGCGAATCACCGCGAAGCACCCAGCCGCCAACACAGAGCGACCCGGTCGCGGCAGCACCGCCAAAGGCCCCGGTGCTCAAATCTTGCGCAAGAATCGAGTAGGTCATGTGTTTGTTTCCCTGTTGCTCCATATTTATCATGAAAATTTTGACGAATGCAAATTATCATGATAATTAGGTCAAAATAAAATCAGCAACAGGGAGTGCCGGATATGGCCTTTTCATCACTGACCCGTCGCGGCTTCGGGGTTCTGACGGCCGCATTGCTTGCCAGTTCCGCATTGGTTGCGCCCGCAAGCGCGCAGACCCCGCCGGGTGTGCTTGTTGTCGGCCAGATCGCCGAACCGCAGGCGCTGGACCCGCATGCGGTGACAGCGGTCAATGATTTCCGGATCCTGATGAATATCTATGACGGGCTGGTGCGCTATGCATCCGGCACATTGGAGGTTGAACCCGCGCTGGCCGAGTCGTGGGAGATCTCCGACGATGGCACGGTTTACACCTTCAGCCTGCGCGAAGGGGTCAGCTTCCATGATGGCAGCGCCTTTGACGCCGAAGCGGTGGTCTGGAATTTCGAACGGATGCTGAACGAGGACCACCCGTATCACAATACCGGGCCTTTCCCGCTCTCGTTCTTCTTCAGCGCCATCGAGAGCGTCGAGGCGCTTGACGCAAGCACTGTCCAATTCACGCTGAACGAACCCTATGCGCCCTTCCTGTCGAATTTGGCCTATCCGACCGGTCTGATCGTCTCACCTGCGGCTGTGATGGAACATGGCGCGGATTTCGGGCGCAACCCTTCGGGCACAGGCCCATTCCGCTTTGCCGAATGGCGCTCGAATGAACGTGTCGTCGTGACCCGCAATGAGGGTTACTGGGATGGCACCGCAGGCACCGACGCCGTGATCTTCCGCCCGATCACCGACGCCAATACGCGTGTGGCCGAAATGCTGGCGGGCGGGATTGACGTGATGGTGGAAGTGCCGCCTGTTGCCGTGTCGCAGTTCCAGGGCGCGCAGCACACGGTCCACGAACAGGCGGGCCCGCATCTGTGGTTCCTGATCCTGAATGCCAAGGAAGGCCCCTTTGCCGACAAGCGCGTGCGTCAGGCCGCGAATTATGCGATCAACAAGGAAGCGCTTGTAAATGACGTGCTTGAAGGCACGGCCACCATCGCCGCAGGCCCGACCCCGCCCGCTTTCGCATGGGCCTATAACGAGGAACTGGAGCCCTATCCTTACAATCCCGACCGCGCCCGCGAGCTGATCGCTGAGGCCGGGGCCGATGGCGCAAGCCTGACCTTCTATGTGACCGAAGGCGGTTCTGGCATGCTGGACCCGATCCCGATGGGCACGGCAATTCAGGCCGATCTGGCGGCCGTGGGCTTTGATGTGAGGATCGAGACCTATGAATGGAACACCTTTCTGGGGCGCGTGAATCCCGGTCTGGAAGGCAAGGCCGACATGGCGCAGATGGCGTGGATGACAAATGACCCCGACACGCTGCCCTTCCTTGCGCTGCGCACGGATGCCTGGCCCGAAGCGGGTGGGTTCAACTCGGGTTATTACTCGAACCCCGAAGTCGATGCCCTGCTGGAAGCGGCGCGGGTAGAGACTGACCCGGACGAGCGCGCACGACTTTACCGCGAGATGCAGGTGATCGTGCAGGAGGATGCGCCCTGGGTTTTCGTGGCGAACTGGATGCAGAATGCCGTGACTTCGGATGCGGTCGAGAATTTTCAGCTTGAGCCCTCATTCTTCCTGCTTCTGAAAGACGTTGTGAAGAACTGAGGCGGGGAAGGGGGCGCTCGCGCCCCCTCTTGGCCTTTGGCCA
>JAFIEL010000137.1 GCA_020832585.1 Natronohydrobacter sp.
CATGGATCAGCACCAGATCGGGCGGGGTGTCGGTGAGGGCCTCAAGCGCGGCGCGCACGGAAGCGGCGCGGTCGGCCCCGCCATTTACGGCCAATTCGCCGGGTTGCAGCAGCGCTTCGGCCTGCGCGCGATCGTCAGCGTGGATCGCAAGCACCAGCCGCGCAATCCCGGCGCGGCGAAAGGCGTCGAGCGTCCAGGCCAGCACCGGGCGACCGTTGAGCGCGCGCCATTGCTTCGGGCCGCCCGGTCCGGCGCGGGTGCCGCGCCCTGCGGCGACGATGATTGCGGCGATTGTCTGTGGCATGCGCCCCTCGGTCTGATAGTGCGCCTAGCTATAGGCCGAAGCGGGGCGTGCTGACAATCCGCGCGCGTATCGGAAAAAACTGCACAATTTTTCATCACATGATGAAATTCGCGTCAGCATATTGCCGAAGGCGTTTGCGTGCACAGGGTCGGCGGATTAGGACAGAGGCAGAATGATGCAGGACGACGTGATGCAGACTGACGAATACCGCGCAGCAGTGTCGCCCCATGCCGGGTTGGCTGCGCTTGATATTTCACCGCCCGTTCTGCTGGCCCCGCTGGCGGGAATCACCGACTTGCCCTTCCGGCGGGTGGTCGCGGGGTTCGGGGCGGGGCTGGTCGTGTCCGAGATGGTGGCCAGTCAGGAGATGGTGCAGGCCAAGCCCTCGGTCCGGGCCAAGGCGCGGGCAGAGCTGGGACTGGGCGAGGCGCGCACCTCGGTCCAGCTTGCCGGGCGCGAGGCGCATTGGATGGCGGAAGCCGCGCGCATGGTCGAGGCGGGTGGCGCGGAGATTATCGATATCAATATGGGCTGCCCCGCCAAGAAGGTGGTGGGTGGCATGTCGGGTTCGGCGCTGATGCGCGACCCGGATCACGCATTGCGGCTGATCGAGGCGGTGGTGGGCGCGGTCAAGGTGCCGGTGACGCTGAAAACCCGGCTGGGTTGGGATGAGGGTTGCCTGAATGCCGCGATGATTGCGCGGCGCGCAGCGGATGCGGGCGTGCGGATGGTGACGATCCACGGGCGCACGCGCTGCCAGTTCTACAAGGGCTGCGCGGATTGGGCGGCAATCGGCGAGGTGGTCGCGGCCGCAGGTGTGCCGGTGATCGCGAATGGCGATATTGTGAGTGTCGGGACGGCGCGGGCGGCCTTGGCGCAGTCGGGTGCGGCGGGCGTGATGATCGGGCGGGGCGCGCAGGGGCGGCCCTGGCTGCTGGCAGAGGTGGCGGCGGAATTGTTCGGGACGCCTGCGCCCGTGCGCCCGACCGGGGCGGCACTGGTTGCTCTGGTGGCCGGGCATTACGAGGCGATGCTGTCCTTTTACGGGCGCGATCTGGGGATGAAGAATGCGCGCAAGCATCTGGGTTGGTATGTCGAGGCGGCGGGCGGCTCTGCTGCGCTGCGCCACCGGCTGCTGACCGCGCGCGACCCGGCAGAGGTGGTGCGGCTGTTGCCCGAAGCCTTGGTGCCCTGCGCTGATCTGGAGTGCGCTGCATGACGCCGCCCATCACGGGGACGATCTGGGCGGCCTTGCCCTTGCCTGCGCTGATGATCGGTCAGAGGGAGGGGGTCGAGTGCATCATCGACTGCAATCCGGCGGCAGAGCAATTCCTGAGCCTGTCGCGTCGGTCGGTGCTGGAGCGGCCCTTGGCGCAGATCGTCCAGATTGATGCGCCGATCGACACGGCCCTTGCGCGCTGCCGCGAGAACAGGGCCCCGGTTTTCATAAATGATGCGCCTGTAATGCTGGGCGAGCGGTCGGGCGGGCATTGTGCGCTGCATCTGGCGCTGCTGGGGGACCGGCGCGATCTGGTGCTGATGCTGCTGACCCCGCGCGAGATCGCGGGCAAGCTGGGCAAGGCGGACGGGATACGCCATGCCGCGCGCTCTGCCATCGGAATGTCGCAGATGCTGGCGCATGAGATCAAGAACCCGCTGGCGGGGATCACGGGGGCGGCGCAGCTTCTGTCGATGGGGCTGTCGGGCGAGGATCGGGGGCTGACGGATCTGATCGTGGCGGAAACCCAGCGGATCGTGAAACTGCTCGATCAGGTCGAGCAATTCGGCAACCAGCGCCCGCCCGATTGCCGGGCGGTGAATATCCATGATGTGCTGGAACGTGCGCGGCGGTCTGCGGAAGTGGGGTTCGCGGCGCATATGCGGATTGTCGATGCCTATGATCCGTCGCTGCCGCCGGTCTGGGCGGATGGGGACCAGTTGCTGCAGGTGTTCCTGAACCTCTTGAAGAATGCGGCCCAGGCCAATCTGATGGGCGGGCAGATCGAGTTGCGGACGTTTTTCGAGCAATCGCTGCGCCGGCGTGCGGCAAGTGGCAAGGATGTGGCGCTGCCCATTCATGTCGAGGTGATCGATGATGGCCCCGGCCTGCCGCCCGAGATTGCCGATGAGGTGTTTGATCCTTTTGTGTCCGGGCGCGAGAATGGCACCGGGCTGGGCTTGGCGCTGGTGTCGAAGATCATCGCGGCGCATGACGGCTGGATCACAGTGGAAAGCAGGCCGGGGCGGACGATGTTCCGTGTCTCTCTGCCGCGTGCGCGCGACCCTGAAATGCCCGGAAATCCGAAATGAGTGAAAGCAAGGAGAGGCCCTGATGGACGGCACTGTTCTGGTGGCTGATGATGACCGCACGATCCGCACCGTGCTGACCCAGGCGCTGACGCGGGCGGGATGCAAGGTGCATGCGACCTCCAGCCTGACGACGCTGATGCGCTGGGTCGAAGAGGGGCGCGGGGATCTGGTGATCACGGATGTGATGATGCCCGATGGCAACGGGATAGAGATGATCCCCAAGATCAGCAAGGAGCGCCCCGATCTGCCGGTGATCGTGATTTCGGCGCAAAACACCATCATGACGGCGATTCAGGCCAATGAGGTGGATGCGCATGATTATCTGCCCAAGCCCTTTGATCTGCCGGATTTGCTGAAGCGGGCAGGGGCGGCGATGAAGAATCGCAAGCTGATCTCTGCAGCCGAGGCGCCGGTGCGCGTGACGCCTGCGCCACGCGGCGACATGCTGAGCATGGATGCGATGCCGCTGGTGGGGCGCACGCCGGTCATGCAGGAGCTTTACCGGCTGATCGCGCGGGTGATCAATTCGACCATGCCCGTGCTGATCATCGGCGAATCGGGCACGGGCAAGTCGCTGATCGCGCGCACGCTGCATGATCTGTCGGACCGGCGCAGCCAGCCCTTTGTGACGGCCAATTCCGAGGATCTGCAAAGTTCGGACGGGGCGCAGTCGCTGTTGTCGCGGGTGCGGGGGGGCACGCTTCTGTTTGATGAACTGACCGCCTATGACACGGATGCGCAATTGCGCGCGGCGCGGCTGCTGGATGTGATGCCCGAAGACGGGCCGCGGGTGATGGCCACGGCGCAGGGCAATCTGACGCGGGCGCTGGCCGAGGGGGCGTTGCGCGAGGATCTGTATTACCGGCTGGGCGGCGTGGTGCTGAATGTGCCCAGTCTGCGCGAGCGGATCGATGATCTGGAGCCGTTGACGGCGCATTTTCTGGGGCAGGCGGCGGATGAGGGGGCCAGTCAGCGCCGCTTGTCGCCAGAGGCGATGGAACTGGTGCGCAGCTATTCCTGGCCGGGCAATGTGCGCCAGTTGCAGAACACGCTGCGCCGCTTGAGCCTGACGCAGAGCGATCCTGTGATCTCTCGCGCCGAGATCGAAGGGGCGCTGCAGAGCCAGCCGAGTGCGGCGGCGGTGGGGGAGCGGTTCACCGATGAGACGCTCTCGGAATCGGTTGGGCGGCATCTGAAGCGGTATTTCGACCTGCATGGGCAGGATTTGCCGCCCCCCGGTCTGTATGGGCGGATCCTGCGCGAGATGGAGATCCCGCTGATCGAGATTGCGCTGGATGCGACCGGGGGCAATCAGGCGAAATGTGCCGATCTGCTGGGGATCAACCGCAACACGCTGCGCAAGAAGATCACGGAGTTGGATATTTCCGTGTCGCGGCGGCGCAAGCTGATGTGAACCAAGAAACTGACCGGTTGATTGAAAAAGGAATAGTAGCTCTATTCTTTTTTCTTAGCATCTATCTCAGCTTTCTTTCGTTGAATCTCGATGCGAGCATCTTCCTTAAGATTCTCCATTTTTAATAGTAGGAACCCATTCGGGTTTCGATCGCAATGATATATGTATTCCTTGATCTTCTGCTTTCGCTCATGGTCAGGATCTTTTTCCTTGGGTGGCCTTTGATATATTTTTCTAAGCCTTCTAATAGGTGCAAGTAATGAGACAAGAAAAACTGCTATTGTGAACCACATTGGTGATAAAAAAGTGCTGAAAACCAAGATGGCAACGGGAAAAATAAAGTCAACAATAGCTAAAAAGAATCTAAGTCGTCCAGACTCTGTTACTCTACTATTTAAACTTTGATCTGAATCTTTTTCGACTTGGGCGCGCGTTCTGAATGAAAAATCTTTAAATATCTCGTGGTTTACTTTGAATCTTTCAAAAATCTCTTTCGAATCATCAACTTTGCTAGAAGTCTTTATCGTCCCATTTTCATCTTTCCAGAAATAGCACGCAAAGTTGCCCTCGAATACATGAAAGTTGTTGTCGTCAACATCTACGCAATAGACTGCAGTTGGCAATGGATACTTTCCTATCCAATCACATGCTTCCCTAGTTGCTATCTGCTTCGCTTGCAATTCATCTATTGATTCTGTAAATATAATCTGCAGACTTGAAAAACTACAGTTCGGAGAAGGTGGGTCATACTTTAAAAAGTAGTTGTTTTTTGATACTTCGACCGCATCATAAAACTTATCGGCTGGATGTGCCAGTTCCTCACCCCCCCGTATGACTCATATGGCGCGACATCTGGCCGTCGATTTTCTGGCGTGAATAATCGAAATCATGCCCTTTGGGCTTGCGGGAGATGGCGGCGCGGATGGCCTCTTCCAGCAGGTCATTGTCGGGCGCGGCGCGCAGCGGTGCGCGCAGGTCGGCCATGTCTTCCTGCCCGAGGCACATATAGAGTTCGCCCGTGCAGGTCAGTCGAACGCGGTTGCAGCTTTCGCAGAAGTTATGCGTGAGCGGCGTGATGAAGCCGATTTTCTGGCCGGTCTCTTCCAGCCGCACATAGCGCGCAGGCCCGCCCGAGCGTTCCGCCAGATCGGTCAGGGTGTAGCGGGTCGCGAGTTGGGCGCGCAGATCCTTGAGGGACCAGTATTGATCCAGACGGTCCTCATTGCCCAGATCGCCCATCGGCATCACTTCGATCCAGGTCATGTCCATGTCTTCGCGCGCGCACCATTCCGCGAGGGTGAAAAGCTCGTCCTCGTTGAACCCCTTGAGCGCGACAGCGTTGATCTTGATGCGCAGGCCCGCGTCTTGCGCGGCAGCGATGCCGTCCAGCACCTGCGCCAGCTTGCCCCAGCGGGTGACAGCGGCGAATTTCGCATCGTCCAGCGTGTCGAGTGACACATTGATGCGTTTCACACCGCATTCTGCCAGTGCTTTCGCGTGTTTGCGCAACTGGCTGCCATTGGTCGTGAGCGTCAGTTCCTTGAGCGCGCCGCTGTCGAGATGGCGGGTCATGGCAGCGAAGAAGGTCAGGATGTCCTTGCGCACAAGTGGTTCGCCCCCGGTGATGCGCAGTTTCTCGACGCCCAGCCGGATGAAGGTCGAGCACATGCGGTCGAGTTCTTCGAGCGTCAGAAGTTCCTTCTTCGGCAGGAAGGTCATGTTTTCCGACATGCAATAGACGCAGCGAAAATCGCAGCGATCCGTCACCGAGACGCGCAGGTAGGAAATCGGGCGGGCGAAAGGGTCGATCAAGGGGGCTGTCATGCAGGGCAATCTAGCCATCACGTCACGGTGCGGCAAGGGGCTTGGCCATTGCCGGGGTCAGGTTTTGGCAGTATGTCTGGGGCATGATGTTACGGATGGTTCCTGTTGTGCTTCTGGTCTCGCCGCTGGTTCTTGGCGGTTGTGCGCAGCTTTCCGGCCTTGGTCGGGGTGCGGGCGACAGTCTGGCGGAGCAAGAGGTTGCGGTGCTGCGCCCCGATGACGCGACCTTGCGCCCGGTGGCCCGTCCGGGGGGCGGTGCTGTGGCGGCAGGGCTGGGGCGCGCAGGTCTGCGCGCTGAAGCGCTGGACCAGACCAGCGCCGAGGAGCGCGCGGCGGCGCTGGCGCCGCCTGCGGCGCGCACGCAGCTTTTGGGCGAGACGCTGGCCAGTCTGGGCAGTCCGGCAGAACCGGGCTTGTGGCTGCGCACCGGGTTGGTGACGCGCGTGACGCAGGGGCGCATCGAACCGGCCGATGGCAGTGGATCGCTGCGGGTGGAATTGCGGCCTTCTGGCGCGGTGGCGGGGTCTGGCAGTCAGTTGTCGCTCTCGGGTTTCACGACGCTGGGTCTGCCCTTGACGCAGTTGGTGTCGCTGCGGGTTTATGCGGAATAGGCCAGCGGGTCGGTCAGAGTCGTGCTGTCGTGATTGGCGGCGCTGTTGGCAGGCAGGTCGAGCCAGGCAAGCTGCGTCAGGGCGACGAGCGTGGCCAGCAGGATCGGCGCGAGATGGTGTCGGACCCGACCGCGACGGGAGAGCATGACCGCATCACAGATCAGCATGTCCTTTGCCTGATCCGCTTCGGCGGTGTCGCTCTGGAGGAGCGCGACGCGCTGGTTCGTGCCGGGTGGTGCGATCCATTTCCAATGGGTTGGCGTGCGAAATTCGGATCTCAGGGCGCGGCTGAGGTGTGCATCGTGATATTCGGCCAGCAGGGTTTCCACAGGGTCCGGGGCAATGTGCGCCGCTGGCATGGAATCGGGCCTGTCATCGAGCCTGTCATCGGGGCGGCGAAACAGGCTGGCGCGGTGTCGGGGCGGGTTGGGGGTGAGGGGCTGCGTGTGGTCTGTTTTCGCGACCTTCTGGTGGGGGCGTGTGTGACGCGGGATGCGCAGTTGCAGCGGGGTGGTGAGCAAGGGCTGCGCAAGGTCGTCGCGTGACAGATGCTCATATTCGGACAGGCTGAGCACCAGCCGCTGCGGGTATGTGATCAAGGCTTTCGGGCGGGTGAGGCCGAGGAGCAGGTGCCGGATGGCTGCGACCAGTTCCGGCGCGGCGGTGGCGTCGATGCGCAGGCGCAGGGCCATGTCGTGATGTGTCAGCAGGTAGCTCAGTCGTCCTGTCATCAGCGCAGCGCGGGCCAGTGCCGGGCGGTAGACGGGGGCGTCATGGGCAAGGGTGATCTGGCAAAGCTGGACCTGTGCGCCGTCGATCCGCAGGTCCAGCCTGCCGCCGGACAATGTCGCGCAGGACACTGGCCAGGGCAGGGTGCAAAAGCCGCGCAGGGCAAGTTGGAACGGGTCGGTCAGTCTGGGGGCCGCGCGGTTGTGCAAGAGCAGGCAGATGTCCAGCGCCGTGTCGGGTGTCTTGTCGGCTGTCTTGTCGGGGGTCGTGCACGGTGACGCCTCTGGTTGTGCGCATCTTGCGCGCGGGGCGGGGGGCTGGTGAGGCTGCCACTCCGATACGGGTGCCGGCATGGACTGGCGCATGGGATGGCTCCTTTTTCTGTCTCTCTCGGGTCGAAGCTATCGCTTTTGCAGCGGAAAAGGGCGTGAAATCTGCAAGGGATTTTAGGGATCGCTTTGACCTTGATATGAGGATTCGGGCGCAGTTTGTGGCTTGCGCCTGCGCGTCGGGACGCCTAATCCGAAGGCTATGCGGATCTTGTTTCTCGGCGATGTGATGGGACGGGCGGGGCGTCAGGCGGTGGCAGACCGTCTGCCCGGCCTGCGGGCGCAATGGCGCCTGGATTTCGTGATCGTCAATGGCGAGAATGCGACGGGCGGCATGGGGCTGTCGCCCGAACACGCGAAAGCGCTGTTCGAGGCCGGGGCGGATTGCGTAACGCTGGGCGATCATGCCTTTGACCAGCGCAGCATGCGCGAATTTGCCGCAACGGAAGCGCGGATCATCCGGCCCCTGAATTTCGCCAAGTCGGGCGCACCGGGACAGGGCGCGCGGGTCTATGATCTGCCGGGCGGGGCAAAGGTGCTGGTGGCGCAGGTGCTGGGGCAGGTGTTCATGAAACAGCCCTATAGTGATCCGTTCTCGGCGATTGAACCTGTGCTGCGCAGCCATCCGCGCGGCGGGCAGGTGCAGGCGGTGATCGTGGATATGCATT
>JAFIEL010000138.1 GCA_020832585.1 Natronohydrobacter sp.
AGAGCGTGTTGACGAAGTAATATTCCTGCGGGCTGATCCGGGCGCGGCGCTCGCCAGTCTGATCCGGGGCGAAGTCATGGTCGATGGCCTGCGCGTAGCCTTTCTCGGGCGAGAAATCGAAACCAAGCATATAAACAGTCTGCGGGCGTCCGCGCTGCTGTGCGATCAGCCGCGCCAGCCGCAGCGCCGACAGGAACAGAACGTCCTCGATGACGAAATCCTCGCCCGGTTCGTTGCTGACCAGCCGTCCCATCATGATGTCGGTGCCTTCCTGCGAGCCCGGCACATAGCGGGTGCGCACCACATCGTTGCGCGGTGCCACCAGATTGGTCGAGGTGACATAAAGCCTTGAACGCCAGCCGCTTGCCTTGAGCGCGTCATGCACCCAGTCATCATGAAAGATCGAAATGTCGCAGGGCGCGATCCGTTCGGCGTCGTTCAGACCGATCACCAGCGCGTTGGCCAGAACCGCCGGGTTGATGCGGTCAACGGACGGTCCCTTGCCCAGAATGAAGATCGTATCTGTGCCGAATGTCGACGCGATATTTGCGACCTGGTTCGAGAAATTCTCCATGATAGGGTCTTCCTTCCACTTCAATATCACAATGATGTTCGCGGGCCAGCATCAGTCCGGGGAGCAAGTCCCAGGCATAGGCGCCACGAGGGTTGGTGAAACGCGCGAAAGCCCCGCGCACGACGTTGTAGAGATTGTAGACGGCACACCCCATCAGCCGGCTCTCCTGGGTCTCGGCCATGCCCTGCAGGATTTCCGGGCACATCGAGGATGAGAAGCCGCGGATGCGCGAGCGGATCGGCCGCAACGTGTCGCCGGTCATCAGATGCTCGCGCAATTCGGGCATGTAGAGCAGGCTGCCGAGATGGGTGCGCCTGTGCCAGAGCGTGAAGGACACGCCCCATTCCTTCAGCCCCGAGCAGAAATTCTCGGTTCCGTCGATCGGATCGAGAATGGCGTAATACCGGTCGCTGGTCAGTTCGGTTGCGGTGCTGAAACTTTCTTCGCCTGCAAAGGTGATGTCGGGGATTTGTGCGCTCAGATAGTCGCAGATCAATTGCTCGATCAGGACATCGGCGGCGGTGACAGGGCTGTTGTCAGGCTTGAGCGTTATGTCATAGCGCAGGGCCTGAATCCGGGGCATGTGCTCTTCGACCAGAGCGATAAGCCCCTGCATCAGCGCGCGGGTCTGCTGCAGATCGGGAAGCACATCAGAGGTGAAACGGCCCGTCATTGCGCAGCTTCCTGCGTGAGTTCGGAAAACACCGGTTCGGGCAGTCCAAGGACATCGTGGAAATTCACCCGTTCAAGCACCTCCAGTTTTCCGGCCGGAGCAGCGTTGAACAGGCGGCATCCATCGGGCTCGACCACCTTCTGGAGATTGGCGAAGGCCAGATTGACCATTTCCGTGCCCGAACCGCCGGGGCGGAAATTGGCAAGCCGCTCGGTTTCCTTCTGGCCGCCACCGTAAAAATGCGTGACCGGGCCCGAGTAATCGAGATCGACACCAATGATGTAGATTTCCTTGTATCCCATCAGATGCGCGAGTTGCGCAGCCAGCACGACGACGGTTTCGCCGCGATGAAGATGCAAGGGCGCGTGTCGGAAGGGCGCGAGTGACAGTTTCAGACCCGAAGACCCGACCGGAATGGCTGGGACAGAAGGCGGCTTGCGCCAGAGGCAGTTCGACGCCATGAAGAACTGCTCGACAGAGGCGCCATCGTGATCGATTTCCCCTGAATGGCTTTTGTAGACATGCGGATCGGCGACCACGAGATATTTCGGGTGCGGCAAGCCCATGTCGAGCGCGCGCATTCCGCGATTGACGCAGAAAATATCTTCCCCGGCGAGTGCATGCAGCGGCAGCTCGGCAATCGAGGGGGCATTCCCCACGATGAAACACCGCTCCCTTTTTGCGCGCGACAGGATGGTGTCGGCGTCAAATCCGGCATGGCGCGCCTGCCAGTCTGCAAGCCGGTCTGCCATCTGGTCAAAGCCAAGCCGCATGGCCGCGGCCCGCAACTGTGTCGGGATTGCAACTGACAGCGGCAGACGGAACAAAAGACCAGTGGTCAGCGACATGGCAAAGCCGTCAAGATCGTTTTCCTGCAGCTGGTCAAGGAATTCGACTGCGACCGCTTCCGCAGCCACGATATCGGCCTGACCCAGCCTGATATCGATCTTGTTGCGCACGATATTCCAGGCTTTCTTCGCCTTGATTTCGGTCATCTCGCTCGGCAGAGGCAGGGCCAGAAGCGCCTCGACTTCGGTCCAGTCGCGTCGCCGCATGAAGAATTGCAGCATCTCTTCCAGAAGCACGGGATCGATTTCCGTATCGTCGGAAGCAAGATCCGCGATCTTGGCAGAATAATCCTTTGCAAAGGCATCGCCCTGCGAGGGGTTCAACAGCATCCCGATGGACTCTGACAGAAACTTGCCATCATAACGCAGCGCGCATTTCAGGATCAGATCGTTGATTTCAGTCGGAAAGAAGGTTTGCGGTGTCGGGTGAAGCCGGATCAGATCATAAATCCAGCGGGTCACGCGCACGGTTTTCGAACCGACCGGCAGCTTGGTCTGCAAAGCGCTCTGCATGACTGCCCGCATGGTCTGGAAATCACCACGTCTGTAATGAATCTCCAGCACCGCGCGCAGCCATGTGGTGTCCTTGGGGTTCTTCTGCAGGTAGCGGGCCAGAACTGCTTCGCACTCTTCCAGCCGCGAGCTTTCCAGCAGGGATTCCAGAAAGAGCGGATACTGGGATTTCATGTTGCCCGATTTTGCCATCAGGCGCTGTTGCCACCAGATTGCCGCGCTGTGGCGTGTATTCGTGGCCAGCAGCTGTGCGGTCATGGACATGACCTTGTCAGGATAGAAGGTGCGTGCCCGACGCGCCAGCATCAAGGCACCCACCTCGTCGATGGCCTGGATGGTCGAGGCCAGCGCCAGCATGCCTGTGGCGCGCAGGCGAGCGATGCGGATTGCCTCGGTTCGTTTGCGCGCTGCACTCACACCGATCCGGAAGATCCAGTCCGATGGCATCGCGCCCGCCTGAGACGGGTCAAGCGCTTCCACCGCCTGCCAGCGCTCGAGCGCCACGGCCCAGGCGTCTTGTGCAATCGCGACCTCGGAATGCAGTTTCGCGTAATTGATGGTTTTGGGGAATTTCCTCACCAATGTCTGGCTCTGCGCTTCGGCACGGTCCAGTTCCCCGGCGCGGATCAAGGCTCTGACACCACGTTCATAGCTGGCAGCCTGCGCCACGCCTTTGCTCAGTGTCCCGCGTTTAAGCCAGATATCGGCGGCTGTGCTCCAGTCTTCGCGCGCTTCGGCAAGAAGCCCGTCCACACGCAGAAAGGGGCTGGTGCCCTCCATGCTGCTGCGCAAATCCGCAACAAGAGTTGCTGCACGGCCGATATCGCCAACCTGCAGAAACGCTTCGATCACCGGCAGTTTCAGCTTCTGGTCGAACAGCGCACCGCTGTCCTCGATCATCTCCCAGCGCCGCGTGACCTCTGCCCAGCGCTTCGCCGTGATGGCAAGCCGACAATAGGCTTCCAGCAGGAAGTAGTTCCGCGGCATTTCGTCCAGACCGTCGCGCAGGACCGATTCTGCCCGCGCAATGTCCCCTTGTGCGGCGGCGGCTTCGCTCAGCCCGACATAGGGCAGGGCGCGCTGCGAGAGTTCCTTCTGCCAGAACAATGCCGCATTATGCCAATCACCCCGTTTTTGTGCAGCCTGCGCGCGGGCCGCGAAACTCGGGCTCTGCACAGGGGCGGGCGGAGGCGCAACGATCGCTTTCTGAGGTTTTTCGCTGATACTGTCAGTGACCATCAGCATCGGCTCTGTCGTGTAGCCGTAATCCTTCATCTCGAGGCGGTTGAGCACGCGCCGCAGGACGTGACGGACCCCGGCGCGCGCTGTCGCGAGCGCGCCCACTTCGCTATACCGTGCCTTCAATGCCTGCGCTGTCGATTTCGACTTGGGCTTTTTCGGTTTTGCGGATGACGACATGACTGTCCCCTCGGTATGAATTTCTGGGAAAATCGAGCACTGACAAAAAACGCGGTATTCTGGTCAGGATGTAGTGTCCGGTTTCCGGACAGGTTTTGGGGGTTGCCCTGCAATGGGGCGTGAAAGCCAGCTGCACGACATCCCTCACCTTCGTTCCGGAGGGGCGCGCAGGATCAGCAGGCGCACCATCTCTGTCAGCTCCACCCCCCAGAGATACATACGCTTGCGGCAAGCGATCAGCCGCCAGTTCCACGAATACGGTGCCCGCATATAGGTGAAGATTTCGCGCAGCGGAGGCGTCAGCGAGCGCAAGGTCCACAGGGCACGATGCAAGACTGGCCCCGCCGCCAACTGCCCGCCCTTGATGCGACGCGCCTTTATGATCAGTGCAGAATCCGTTGCTCGGGCAGGGTGATGGACAAGCGCATCCGCAACAAGGTGCAGCTTGATGCCCCGACGCACAGCGCGGCGGCAGAATTCGGCATCGCCGCCCGACAGCCGGTCCTCGGCAAAGCCGCCGATCTGATCGAAGAGCCTGCGCGTGCAGGCAAGATTGGCCGTTGCAGCATAGCCGCGCGAAATGAAATCTCCCTGTGGAATACCGCGCACTGTATCGAAAATCGCCCAGTCATTCGGATTGGTCCCCGGCTCCAGCAAAACCGGACCAGCGAGAATGGTATTCGGGCGTTCTTCCAGCCCGCGCTGGATGGCTGCCAGCCATCCAGCCGACGGGCGACAATCCGCATCCGTGAATACGAGGCAAGCACCCGCTGCCGCTGTTGCCCCGGCATTGCGCGCCGCGTAGGAGCCAGGGGTTGCGCAGCCGACAATGCGCAACCGAAAGCTGACTTTGGGCAGATTGCCAAAATGATCTGGTCCGCAAGGATCATTATCGACCACAATGACTTCCCAGCCCCGCGCAGTCATGCCGACTTGCTGCTCAAGCGCCAGCAACAGCTCGGCCAGGGCCGCGCTTTCCCGGTAAACAGGCACGATGACGGATAATGTCAGGGCAGCAGACGAAGAACGGGCCGGTTGTGCAGTTTCAAGGGTGTTTTTTCCCTCGGCAAAGTCACGCAGTATTCTGGGTTCCGGTCTCATTTAACGTCAGATCCCGACCGACATGATTTATCGGTGCAGAAATGCGCAGAGAAAGGTTTTCGCGCATCTGTTCTGGCACAGCCTGATGCGCCGCATTTACCAACGGCTATTCCATCAATCGGAAAATAGATCGTCCTTGAATATTGAATGGAGATGCCAAGACCATGCCGTGAAACGGTTGCACCGCAGGCCATATCATTGGCTGCACGAAACTGTCTTCCTATTGGTATCATTCTTCACATCGAGTCCTGTTGGAAAATGCCCAACATCAATATCCGTAAAAGGGCCTGCCCGGCCCGGTCTGTGTCGCGCAAAACCTTGATGTAACCTGCATCGATCAGCCTTTGCGTGATATTTTGAGCGTGCCAGACAGACCAAACCCGTCATTCAAAGTCGCTGTTTCAGCCTTGCCGTTATTCAAAGGGATCAGAACCGGTTTTCCGATTTCCACAGCGTGGTCGATATTTGCCGGGCTCTGCTCCGATATCTGCGGGCAGCGTAAGAAAAAAACGCAATCTGCAAAATTCTCCGGGAGCGTGTGACTGATCGAGCGCATCGAATCCTCATCTTGGTTGAGGAGAGGATGGCAAAGCCATGTAACGCCAGCGCTACAAATATGTGAAATTTCTATGTCACAGTTGGTTTTCGATAATGCAATTCTATTACGAAAGTGACATTCGGAAGGTGCTGGGGAATCGATATTGTTACATAAGTCGATCCTGAGGAAAGATGGTCCCTTTCCCAGACATCCTCAGCCCAGACGAATGATCTCGGCTGTAGCGCGTGCTGAGACATGATCGTTGGTGCTGGTTCACTGAATGCATCTTTGCCGACAGCAGGACAAAAGGCTTCAATCTTGAGGAGACCAAGCTTCGCTTCGCCCAAGGGGTGAGCGTTCTTGTCGCAATCACCGCCATTGCACTGGCTTGCCATGACGCATCGCGCCTTTTGGGGACAGATTACCCCGCGCGAAAAAGCATGGTTGCTGTTTGAGGTCGTGGTTGAGGTCAGGGTTGGATGAGTTGCGCTGCCGGCTCCGAAGAGGCGGCACCCCCCCTCGTCGGCGGTGAAAATACACCGTCAGAAACGCTTCAGGAAAGGCGTTGCGTCGTGTCGCGCCTGGAACGTCAGGCTGATATCAGTCTGCCCCGAACAGATCGCGCGAATAGGTCTTGTCGCTGACATCCGCGATTTCTGCGGTGATCCGGTTGGCGACGATGATATCCGCTTCTTGCTTGAATGCCTCAAGATCACGGACCACTCGCGATCCGAAAAAGCTTTCCTCGGCCATCACAGGTTCATAGACAATCACGTTAACCCCTTTGGCCTTCAACCGTTTCATGATGCCCTGGACAGAGGATTGGCGGTAATTATCGGACCCTGCCTTCATCACCAGACGGTAAATTCCTACTGTTTTCGGATCAAGCAGCAGGATCTGCTCAGCCAGAAAATCCTTCCGGGTACGGTTTGCTTCAACAATTGCCGCGATCAAATTCTGTGGCACTTGCGCATAATTAGCCAATAACTGCTTGGTATCCTTGGGCAGACAATATCCACCATAGCCAAAAGAAGGATTGTTGTACTGGCCGCCGATCCGCGGGTCGAGGCACACACCTTCGATAATTTTGCGCGTATTCATCCCGCTGGCGATAGCGTAACTATCGAGCTCATTAAAAAAGGCCACACGCATTGCCAGATATGTGTTGGAAAACAGCTTGACCGCTTCTGCCTCTGATGGAGACATGAAGAGGATAGGAACGTCCTTGTCACGCGCGCCTTCGAGCATCAGTTCTGCAAAGCGCTGTGCGCGTTCAGATGTATCACCCACGATAATCCGACTGGGATAGAAATTATCGTAAAGCGCGCGGCCCTCACGCAGGAATTCTGGGCTGAAAAGAATATTGGGACTGCCTGTTGCCGCGCGCAATTTGTCGATGAAGCCAACGGGGGTTGTGGACTTTATCACGATCGTTGCTTCGGGTGCTTCGCGCGTGACGGAATGCGCAACTGCTTCGACAGAGCCCGTATTGAAAAGATTGGTTTTGGGGTCGTAATTCGTTGGCGTTGCGATCACGACGAAATCGGCATCGACCAAGGCTGCTGAAAGATCGGTCGTTGCATGCAGCTTGAGCGTTCCCTCGGCCAGAAGTGCTTCCAATTCACGGTCCACAATTGGGGAGCGACCGGAATTGAGCATTTCGACACGTTCTGGCGATATGTCCACGGCCGTCACATCATGGTTCTGCGCAAGAAGCGCGGCATTCGAGAGGCCTACATAGCCGATCCCGACCACAACGATCTTTTTCACTCCTTCAGAACTCATCCCTTTGCCCCCTGTCCGCGTGCATAGACATCCTCGTAGCGCATGATGTCATCCTCGCCCAGATAGCTGTCGGTCGGCATCTCGATCAACACCCTTTGCAACTTGCCGGGAATCTTCATCAGTTGCACCGCTCCGCGTGAAATTCAAACCGACTGGTCCTCGCTCACCAGCTGCAGCTTGTGATCGATAGTAACCTTTGCGGTGCCTTCAACAACGCTCAAGTGCTCGGAAACCTGATGATGGGTTAGAAGGCCGAGCGTCGCGCCGAGATGGACTTGGATGTGTTTGAGCCAAGCAAGTGTCATTGCAGTCTATGGCGGTCGCTTTGTCTGAGGTTGCGTTTCCAGCTGTATCCGGGCCGCTTTGCAGCGAGACTGCATCCCAGCCGCCCAATTCCGACCACCTTGCACCATAGGCCATCACCGTGAGATTGTCGCGATCACGAACTCATCTGGGTCCGCCAGCTGCAGCATCATCCACTGCATGCGGACACAGTCTTTTCGTATAGCCCCAGTCACGAAGGCTATCGATAGTGCCCATATACAGGCAGGTCTCAAGCCCCTGAGCGATATTGGAGAAACCACGGGTGTTCTTGCAGGTAACGAAGGTCTCGCTTACCGCAATGATGCTTCGATATTTCCGCCATCCACTGTCAGGATATGCGCGGTGGTGCGGTCTGCCA
>JAFIEL010000139.1 GCA_020832585.1 Natronohydrobacter sp.
ACGTTCCCGCCGCCGGTGAAGCGCTATCTAGATACTACCGACACGCTCCGCAAGAGGAAATTTCGGCCCGATCGCGATTTTTTCAAATTGCCCGTGATTCAGGCAGACTCGCGCAGGAAAGTTGCGTCTTTGCCCCTGACAGCATACCGGATCGACCCCGCCGCATCGCAGCACTGGTCAGCTCTGCGCAGATCGGTAACATTTCGGCCTCGCATGCCGCCGAACTGCCGCGAATCCCGGCAAAACCCGTCGTATCCGCGCTGGACCTTACCGCAGGCAAGGGGCACTCTCGGCCTCGATTCTGCCGGAGCCCCTGCCCGATGCGTTTGCTGATCTCTTTCGCGGCCCTGTTCCTGTCGGTCGTGCTGTTGCAGCTTGGCCTTGGGGGCGTGGTGCCGCTTGATGCACTGTCGGGCGTCGAGCTTGGCTTCACTGCGGGCGAAATCGGGCTTCTGGGCTCGGCGCATTTCATCGGCTTCTTCATCGGTTGCTGGTGGGCCCCGCGCCTGATGGGGCAGGTCGGCCATTCACGGGCCTTTGCTGCGCTGACCGCAGCCGGCACCATCGGGATTCTGGCGCATATGCTGGTCATCCACCCGCTTGCATGGGCGGTGTTGCGCATGGCCTCTGGCCTCGCGGTCGCGGGCTGCTACACGATCATCGAGGCCTGGCTGCAGGCGAAACTGACCAATGACACGCGCGGGCGCGCGATGGGCGTTTACCGTGTGGTCGATATCGTGGGCTCTCTGGGCGCGCAGCTTCTGATCGCGGTGCTGACCCCGGCCTCTTATGTGTCCTATAACCTGCTGGCGCTGCTATGCTGCGCGGCGCTCTTCCCGCTGGTGCTGACGCGCAGCGAAGCGCCCCCTGTTGGCGAAGCCCCGCGTCTGCGGCCCGGTCTGGCCTGGAATCGCTCGCCGCTTGCGGCGGCGGGGGTTGTGGTTTCCGGCATCACGGGGGCGGCGTTTCGCATGGTCGGGCCGCTTTACGCGCTCTCGGTGGGCTTGCGCGCAGAGGTCATCGCGCTGTTTCTCGCCGCCTATGTGCTAGGCGGCGCGCTTGTGCAGATCCCCGTGGGGTGGCTGGCCGACAAATACGACCGCCGCGTCGTGCTGATCTGGCTCTCGGTTGCGTCGGTTCTGGCCTGTATCGCGACGGTTGCCAGCGCAGATCACGGCGTGGTCGCGATCTTCCTTGCGGCGGCGTTTTTCGGCATGACCACCTTTCCGATCTATTCGATCTCGGCTGCACATGCGCATGATTTCACCGACCCGTCAGAGGCGGTGGAGCTGTCCGCAGCCCTCATGTTCCTCTATGCCGTGGGCGCGATTGCCAGCCCCTTCATCGCCTCGCTGCTGATCGAGCGGCAGGGACCGGCCGCAATGTTCGTCTTCATCTCGCTTGCGCATATCGTGCTGGTGGTGTTCGGTCTGTTTCGCATGCGCATGCGCCCTGCCCCGCAGGACCGCACGCGCTATACCTATGTGCCGCGCACATCCTTTCTGATTGGACGGCTCTTACGGCGCGGCCGGAAGCGCGACTAGCAAGACACCGCGATCCCGCCCCAACCCGAAGAAAGCCACACCATGCAAGACCATATCACCGAACCCGCCCGCCATGTGCCCGTGATCCATCGCACCGATGTGCTGGTGGTGGGCTCCGGTCCCGGCGGGCTGGCGGCGGCACTGGCGGCGGCGCGGGCGGGCGCAGAGGTTGCACTGGTCGAACGCTTCGGCTGCTTTGGCGGCAATATCACCGTTGTGGGCGTCGAAGGTCTGGCATGGTATCGCCATGCCGACACGGTCGAGGCAGGCGGCATCTCGCGCGAATTCGAAGAGCGCGCGAAAGAGATGGGCGCGGCGGTGCCTGAAAGCCAGAGCCTGTCCTATGAACTCGACAGCGAAGGATTCAAGCTTGTTGCCGATGCGCTGGTCAGCGAGGCTGGTATCCATCCCATGCTGCACCGCCAGTTCGTCGCCCCGGTCATGGAGGGAAACCGCATCACCGGCATCATCGTCGAATCAAAGGCGGGGCGCGAGGCGATCCTGGCCCATGTCGTGATCGACGCCACCGGCGACGCGGATATCGCCGCGCGCGCGGGCGCACCAGTCCTCAAGACCCCGCCCGAAGAGATGCAGGCGGCAAGCGTCATGTTCCATCTGGCAGGCGTCGACAAGGCGGCCTTCATGGCCGAAGTGCGCGCTGACCCGCAGACCTACAAGGACTGGTCCACCGGCGAATGGCAGGTTGAAACCGATGGCAAGGAAGATGACATGTTCTCGCCCTTCCTGAAAAAGCCCTTTGCGCGGGCGATTGCCGAAGGGGTCATCCCGGCGCATCTGAACACGATTGCAGGCACATGGGGCGCGCTGCATGACACGGGCGAATTGACCTATATGAACCTTGTGCATCTGGCGGGCATTGATGGCACCGATCCCGACAGCCTGACGCGCGGCGAGATCGAGGGGCGCAGACAGGCCATGCTCGCCATAGAGGCGCTCCGCCGCTACATGCCCGGCTGTTCGGGCGTGCGTCTGCGCAATTTCGGCATGTCCATCGGCATCCGCGACACACGCAAGATCGACGCGCGCTACAACATGACCGAAACCGATGTCCGCCATCAGGCACGGTTTGAGGACACAATCGGCATCTATCCCGAATTCATCGACGGGTATGGCGTGCTGATCATCCCCACCACCGGGCGCTACATGCACATCCCCTACCGCACGATGCTGCCCAAAGGACTGCGCGGCCTGCTGGTCGCCGGGCGTGCCATCGGCGGCGACCGGATCGCCCATGCGGCCACGCGCAACATGGCGTGCTGCGCGGTCGCGGGTCAGGGCGCGGGAGTTGCCGCCGCACAGGCCGCGCGGCGGCGCTGCGATGTATCCGAGGTGGACATGAGTGCGGTTCAGGCGGAACTGGTGCGGCAAGGTGTGCGGATCGTGTGATGGCATAGAGCCCATCAGCGACATTCAGGCTCCCCGCTGCGATGCGGATCAGTTTGCAGGCGCAGCAACATTCTCGGCCCAGAACCGACATCCGACTCCGATTATCAATGCTGCGGGTACACTCCGAATTGCCGCCATTCGGTATGAGTGCAGAAACTGGATCCGCGAATCCTCCTTCTATTGTTCGGTATCGGAAAACGCGTTTACAATGCCTTCGCTCCAAGCGACGAGCGCCTCATGTTTGCCAGCGCAATTGAGTAGATTGACGCGGTCTCGTCTCCATAATCTTTCTACGTCAGCCTGCGTGGCTACCTCGAGCGGTATCAATACCGGTTCTTCACAAGGTTCCGTAGCAGTTCTTGGTGGTGCGGGAATCTTCAATCCAACCCCTGACAGGGTACTGGCAGCTTCACCGGTTAACGACGGTGGATCAGATGGGTTATTCAGAACCGCAACTGCCCACTCTCGCAACGCGGTTGTGTCCTCATCCGATGGTGCGGTTGTTAGTATTGAGACCGCCAGCGGGGTGATGGATGCAGCTGTCAATTGCCTGGTCCTTTCTGAGTTCCAAATAAATAAAGCTACGGCGACGACTAGCGGGACGAGGACAGAACCGACAACCTTGCCGAGTATTTCTGCCTTGTCCCAGTAGTCTTTTTGTTTAGTCCCTTCTGCCAATTCACAACTCCCAACTACCTTGCAGATCGTTTGCAAGCATTGTTCGAGACCCTATCATAATCCAAATGTCGGCTTTACGGAAAATTGGCTTGGGCTTTTGCGCGTGCACTGAGTCAGCTTTCGCCCAGCACGCCGCTGATGCTGCAATAGAGAACGGTCATAGGTGGATGGCGCGAACGGCAGGAAGGTCCCGCATAGCTGCCCCTCGCCAGCTATAGCCATCCGGCACTCGCGCACCATTCGTCAGCCGCCCCCCCTACCCCTCCGCCTTCTCCGCCAAGGTCAGCCATTCTTCCTCGGCCGCCTCCAACGCCTCTTGCCGCGCCGCCAGCGCCTCGGTCGCCTTTCGGAACTTCACCGGCTCGCGCGTGAACAACTCCGCATCCGACAGCAAATCGGCCAATTTCGCGATTTCCGCTTCCAGCCGGGCGATTTCCGCAGGCAATGCCTCCAGCCGGTGCGACTCGGTAAAACTCAAGCCAGATTTAGCAGCCGCCTTGGGCTTGCCCTTGGCCGGGGTGGCAGCCGCCGTTTTCTCGACCGGGGCTTTCACATCAGGCCGCTGCGCCAGATAATCCGACCAGCCGCCCGCATAGGCCGTCACCCGCCCTTCGCCCTCGAAAACCAGTGTCGTCGAGGCAATCCGGTCGATGAAATCCCGGTCATGGCTGACCAGCAGCACCGTCCCGTCGAACTCGCCCAGAATATCCTGCAACAGATCCAGCGTTTCGACATCCAGATCGTTGGTCGGCTCGTCCAGCACCAGCAGGTTCGCAGGCTGCGCCATGATCCGCGCCAGCAAAAGCCGCGCCTTCTCACCACCCGACAGGGACCGCACCGGCGCGCGGGCCTGCGCCTCATCGAACAGGAATTCCTTCAGATAGCCCACCACATGCTTCGGCGTGCCGCGCACCATCACCTGATCGGCCTGCCCTGAGACGCGCATCAGCGGATCGCCGGTCAGGTTCTCCCAAAGCGAGGCATTCGGGTCAAGCTGCGCGCGGGTCTGGTCGAACACCGCCATTTCCAGATTGGTGCCGCGACGGATCGTGCCGCTATCAGCCTCCATCTGTCCGGTGATCAGCTTCAGCAGCGTCGTCTTGCCCGCACCATTCGGGCCGACGAAAGCCACACGTTCGCCGCGCATCACCCGCAGCGAGAAATCCCGCAGGATCGGGCGGTCCCCGAAACTCTTGGAGACATGCTCCAACTCCGCCACCAACTTGCCAGAGGGCGGGGCCGTTTCCAGCGCCATTGCCGCCGTGCCCTGCCGCTTGATCTGGCCCGCGCGCTCGGCGCGCAAAGCGGCCAATGCCCGCACCCGGCCCTGATTGCGTTTGCGCCGTGCTGAAATCCCCTCAACGGCCCAGCGCGCCTCGGCCTTGATCTTGCGGTTCAGCTTGTGGCGCGCATCATCTTCGGCAGCCCAGATCGTATCGCGCCACTCCTCGAACCCGTCAAAACCCGATTCCCGACGCCGCACCTGCCCCCGATCCACCCAGAGCGTCGCGCGCGTCAGTGCCCGCAGAAACGCGCGGTCATGGCTGATCAGCACAAACGCCGCGCGGGTCTCGCGCAGCCGCGCTTCCAGCCAGCCAATCGCGTTGATGTCCAGATGGTTGGTCGGCTCATCGAGCAGCATCAGTTCCGGCGCTTCGGCCAGCAGCTTCGCCAAGGCCGCGCGCCGCCGCTCGCCACCAGAGGCCCGCTCGGGCGACAGCGCCGGGTCAAAATCCAGCCCTTCGGCGGCCATTTCGATGCGATACGCCTCTGACGGGTCAAGATTCTGCGCCGCAAATTCGCCCAAGGTCGCAAAGCCCGCGAAATCCGGGTCTTGCTCCATATAGCCAACCGTGGTGCCGGGAGAGAGCGACCGCGCCCCCTGATCGGCCTCGACCAGCCCCGCCATGACCTTCATCAAGGTGGATTTGCCCGACCCGTTGCGCCCTACCAGCGCCACACGGTCGCCGGGCTGGATGACCAGATCGAGCGCGTCAAAAACCGGATTGCCGCCGAAAGTCAGCGAGATGTTCGAAAGCTGGAGAAGGGGTGCCTGTGCCATGGCCGCGCATATAGACTGCGCAGGCGGGCATAGAAAGGGGAATTGCGCAGCGCCTCACCCCCGCGCGCGCCAGTCCAGCACCGCCTCGATCACCGCCCCGATTGCCGCCAGATAGCGGCTGTCCGAGGGCAGCGGTTCTGGTGCCACGCCCATCCCGAAAGCCGCACCCATCAGCGTGCCATTGCCCAGACGCGGATGATAGCGGCCCAGCGCCTTGCGGTAGCGGTCGGCGTGATGCGCCTTGGTGAGCATCCGCGCCATCAGCGCTGGCCAATCGACCTCGGGCCGCGCCAGAAGCACGCGCGCCGCCACCCGAATATCCCCATGCGTGATTTCCCGCATCAGCCAAGCCCCCCGCGCAGGCGGCAAGCAAGGCGGCTAGGCCGACTTGCGGCTTCCGTCTGCGCGGGGGGCGTCATGCGCCCACCGCGAGACTTGCAAAAGGACCGGGACCGAACAGATCGGACACCTGCGCGACCTCGATCACGACCCCTTCCCCTGCCCCGTCCTGTGCCTGCATCGCCGCCGAATAGACCCAGTCCGGCGTTGTCACTGTCGCCTCACGCAGCACGCCCCCCCCCTGCCGCACGCACAAGAGATAGGCTTCGCTGACCTCGGACAAGGGCACCTCCACCATCCCCCAGGCATCGCCCCCGATCCGCGTGCGCCGGATCCAGCTTACGACCAGATTGCCGGCCATATCGGGAACGGCGCGCAAATGTGCAGGCCGGTAGGGCCGCAACCCGACGCCCTGAAACACCGCTTCGAAATCACGCTGGCTCGGGTCACTCAGGGGACGCGAGGCCGGGCCGATCCGGTAGCTGCGCGCCAGCCCCAGCCCTGCCAGCGGCACGCTCAGTTGCTCAAGCCGCCCGTCAACCGCCACCACCAACGCCCCCGCAGGCCAGGACAATGGCATAATCCCGTCGCTGCCCTGCTGCCCGCGCAGCCGCATGCGCAGATCATAGACCCCCGGCGCGACCAGTTCGGCCTCGGCAAACTGGAACAGCTCCCAGTCCTCGCCCAGACCAATCGCCATCAGGTTGGCCCCGCCCAGAACATCCAGCGGCGCGACGCTCGCCAGCGTGCCGCTCAGCATCCGCACCCGCAGCGCGGGCCCCCGGTCCCACAGCCCCGGCGGGCTGGAGATCAGCGGTGTCTCGGTCACACCAAGGACCGCCGCCGCACCGACCAGTGCCTCCAGATCGAACGCTTCAAGCGCCACCTGATGATGCACGGCCACCAGCCCCGGCCAGGTCCGCGCGCTGATCCCCAGCCAGGGGTGATGCGCCACCTCCTCGCCCGTGATCAGCGGCAGGTCCAGAAAGACCGGCTGCACTGGCCCCGGCGGCTGGAAGTTCAGCAAGCCCGTGCCATCCCGCCCGGTCTCGCCCCAGTCATAGACCGCGTCCTCGACCCGCGTGGCCTCGATCATCCGCCCGGCCGAGAGCGTCGCGCGGTCGATCCGCCACAGGCCCGCGCCTTTGCCCAGATCCAGCGCCACCACATCGCCCGCCCCCAGATCGCGCGAGGGCGGCAGCCGCAACCGCACCGTGTCACGCGCGACCCGCGCCTGTGCCAGCCAGCGTTCCGCGATCAGAACGGCCTCACCTTCGGACAGCACCAGCGGCAGGTCAGAGCCAGAGGCCCGCAGCGCCGAATCGCCCGGATAGACCGCTTCCGCCACCCGCAACTCGAAATCCGCGCCTTCCTCGACATAGCCCAGCCGCACCCGGCCCGAAAGCTCCGCCTCTGGCGCGCGGATCAGCGTCACGTCGCCCTCGTCACTGCGCACCAGATCATCCCGGCCCAGTTCAGCCACGGCCCGCCCGTTGCGCATCTGAAAGATCAGCTTTCCCCCGCGCTCGACCGCCTCGACCCCGTAAGCCAGCATCAGCGATTGCAGCATCGCGCGCGGTGCCTCGGTCGAGGCCATGGCAAAGCCGCGCACCACCCCATGCACGCGCGAGACATCCACACCCGCGACCCCGGCCCGCGCGCAGATCTCAGAGATCAGAGCATCCAGCGGCTGCCCCGTCGCGCGCCCGGTGATCCAATGCCCGCGCGCCCAGTTTTCCCCGTCCGACC
>JAFIEL010000140.1 GCA_020832585.1 Natronohydrobacter sp.
GCCCGGCCCCTGATCGCACGGCATCCTCTGCCTCGGCGCGGATACGCTCCAACCCATCACGCAGCGCATCTTCGTCGGCGCCTGCCGGAAAGGTGCAGTCGATAAACGCAACCTGATCGCCAAATTCACGCACCATCTCGGCGAATTCACCATTCGCCACAAAGGGCGATTCCAGCACCAGAATTTCTGTCTGGCTGCTGTCCTCATCCAGCACGTTCTTCAGATTGCCGAACCGGGTATTCAGGCTCATCACGCGGTATTCGCGCAAGCTGTCGATTGCCGGATTGGTCACTTGGCTGAAATTCTGGCGGAAGAAATGCGACAGCGGGCGATAGACCTTCGACAGCACGGCAGCGGGCGTATCATCGCCCATAGAGGCGACCATTTCCTTGCCATCTTCGGCCATCGGCGCGAGAACCTGCTCGATCTCCTCTACAGTGAAACCAGCGGCCACCTGACGCTTACGCAGTTCAGATGCCTGCATCTGGCGTGTCTCCGGGATGTCGCGCAGCTTTTCGTTCAGATCAACGATCTTGTCGTTCCACTCGCCAAAGGGCTGGGATTTCGACAGTTTGTCCTTGATTTCAGTGTCGTGATAGAGCTTGCCCTCTTTCAGATCGACCGCGATCATCTGGCCCGGCCCCAGGGCTCCCTTCTCGCGCACGCTGAGTTCATCAATCGTGACCATGCCCGCCTCGGAGCCGGCGATCAGCAAACCGTCGCCTGTCACGACGTAACGCATCGGGCGCAGGCCATTGCGGTCAAGCCCGGCACAGACCCAGCGGCCATCCGTCATGGCCAGCGCGGCCGGACCATCCCACGGCTCCATGACCGAGTTGCAATAGGAATACATGTCACGCCACGCCGCAGGCATTTCAACGGCCTGCTTGGACCAGGCTTCGGGCACCAGCATGGTCTTGGCCATCGGCGCATTGCGCCCGGCGCGCACCAGCACCTCGAACACTGCGTCCAGCGCAGCCGAGTCCGACGCACCTGCGGCGACGATGGGCTTGATATCCTCGGCCATCTCGCCGAACGCCCCTGACGCCATCCGGATCTCATGGCTTTTAAGCCAGTTCAGGTTGCCCTTGAGCGTGTTGATCTCGCCATTATGCGCAAGCATCCGGAACGGCTGTGCCAGCCACCATTGCGGGAAAGTGTTGGTCGAATAGCGCTGATGGTAGATTGCAAACGCAGATTCAAACCGCTCATCCTTCAGGTCCGGGTAGAACTCGGCCACTTCCTCGGCAAGCATCATCCCCTTGTAGATGATCGACCGACAGGACAGCGAGCAGATGTAGAACCCGGCGATGCCAGCGCTCGTGATGGCCTTTTCGATACGACGGCGAATGACATACAACTCACGCTCGAAGGTTTCCTCATCTGTGCCCTTGGAATTGCGGATCAGGATTTGCTCGATCTCGGGGCGGGTCGCATTGGCTTTCTCGCCCAACACGGTCACATTGACCGGAACATGCCGCCAGCCATAGATCGCATAGCCCATCCGCAACACTTCGGTTTCAACGATCGTGCGCGAGCGCTCTTGAGCGCCGAAATCCGTGCGTGGCAGAAAAACCTGACCCACGGCCATAAGCTGATCCATCTGCGGATGGTGGCCAGTGCGCTGAATCTTGTCATAAAAGAAATTGACCGGGATTTGCACATGGATGCCCGCGCCGTCGCCGGTCTTGCCATCTGCATCGACCGCGCCCCGGTGCCAGATCGCTTTCAGCGCGTCGATCCCGTTCTGGACCACTTGACGCGATGGCTTGCCATCAAGCGCGGCCACAAGACCCACACCACAGGACGAATGTTCATCCTCTGCCTTGTATAGTCCGTGCTCAGCCATGTAGGCGCGGCGGGCTTGCTCGGCGGTGACCCAGGCTTCATCATATGTCGTCATTGTTCAGCTTCCTTTTGCCAAGGAGAGAGGATTATTCGGCCGCAACCCGCGCGGGGGCCGACAGATATTTCAGGATCGACTCGGCTGCCTCGCGCCCGTCACGGATCGCCCAGACCACAAGGGACGCGCCGCGCACGATATCGCCGACCGCCCAGACACCGGGCAGGTCGGTTTCATGCGTGTTGAACTTCGCCTTGATCGTGCCCCAGCGCGTCACCGCCAGTTCAGGCACATCCCACAGTGTCGGCAGGTCTTCCGGCTCGAACCCCAAAGCCATGATCGCCAGATCGGCCTCTTCGGTATAATCCGCGCCCTCGATCAGTTCCGGCGCGCGCCGACCTGTGGCATCGGGCTGGCCAAGACGCATCTTCTGCACCCGTACGCCGGTCAGCGCTCCATCTGCATCCGTGACGAAGCCGGAAGGCGCGGTCAGCCAGACGAATTCGACACCTTCTTCCTCTGCATTCTGGGTTTCGCGGCGCGAGCCCGGCATATTGTCACGGTCACGCCGATAGAGACACCGGACCGAGGTCGCCCCCTGCCGGACCGCGGTGCGCACGCAATCCATCGCCGTATCGCCACCGCCGATCACGACGACGCGCTTGCCGCGCGCATCCAGATCGCCGTTGTCATACTCGGGCACATCATCGCCAAAGCTCTTGCGGTTGGATGCCGTCAGGAAATCAAGCGCCTTGACCACGCCCGGCGCGCTGGAATTGGGCGCAGTCAGATCCCGCGCCTTGTAGACGCCGGTTGCGACCAGCACCGCATCATGCTTGCCGCGAATGGCATCAAAGGTAATATCCTCGCCGACAGTGCAGTTCAGCACGAATTCCACACCGCCCTGTTCCAGTTGCTCGATCCGGCGCATGACGACCGGCTTTTCCAGCTTGAAGCCGGGAATCCCGTAGGTCATCAACCCGCCCGCGCGGTCATAGCGGTCATAAACTGTTACCTGCACACCCGCGCGGCGTAGCATGTCCGCAGCCGCCAGCCCCCCCGGACCCGCGCCGATGATGCCAACGGATTCCGCGCGCTCGGACGCTGGCGCAATGGGCTTGACCCAGCCCTGCTCCCAGGCGGTATCCGTGATGTATTTCTCCACCGAACCAATGGTCACTGTGCCATGCCCGGATTGCTCGATCACGCAATTGCCTTCGCACAAACGATCTTGCGGACAGATCCGACCACAAATCTCGGGGAATGTGTTGGTCGCCTGCGACAACTCATAGGCTTCCTGCAACCGCCCCGAGGCTGTCATCAAAAGCCAGTCGGGGATGTTGTTGTGCAGCGGGCAATGGCTCTGACAATACGGCACGCCACACTGGCTGCAACGCCCCGCCTGCTCTGTGGCCTTGTCATCCGAATACTCGTCGTAGATTTCGTTGAAATCTTCCGCGCGCAACGCGGGCGGGCGCTTCTCGGGCATTTCGCGACCGATCTTCACGAAACGGAGCATTGGCTGCTTGGCCATTGGCTGATCCTCCAGAATTTTTTTGTGTTCTAGCCTGAGTTGAACGGCATTAAAAGTCATAATTACTGACCTAAAAGTAGAAAAAATGCGCCCGAAGCGCCAACCGGGTCGCAAAACTTCCACTTTTTGGTCAGCTATACTGACATATATTCCTGTTTCCCCTTCAGCATCAGAGACTTTAGGGTGCACATGACTCACTTCCGAAGGTATGCAATGACGCTCTTTCACATTTTCCTGCTCGCGGCGATCCAGGGCATCACCGAGTTTTTGCCAGTCTCCTCGTCAGGTCATCTTATCTTGCTTCCCGCACTGACCCCACTCGAAGATCAGGGTCTTGCGTTGGATGTGGCCGTTCATATCGGCACGCTCTTCGCGGTCTGCTGGTATTTCCGCGCCGATGTGGGGCTTGCTGCACGGGGCGTCCCCGAACTGCTGCGTGGCCGGGTGGAAACACAGGGTGGCTTTCTTGCTCTCTGTCTGATCATCGCCACCATCCCGGTGATCATCCTTGGCCTGATCTTCAAGATCACGGGCGTGATGGAGATGCTGCGCTCCATTGCCGTGATCGGCTGGATGATGATCATCTTCGGGATCGTGCTCTATCTGACGGACCGGACGGGCCCCCAAACCCGCACGGCACAAGGCTGGACATTGAAGCATGCAGTTTATCTCGGCCTGTGGCAGGCCATTGCCCTCATCCCTGGCACGTCACGCTCCGGCATCGTGATCACCGGCGCGCGCGCTCTTGGCTATGCGCGCCATGACGCTGCGAAACTCTCTATGCTGATGTCGATCCCCACGATCATCGCCTCGGGCACGTTGATGACCTTCGATGTAATCCGCGTCGCCGATTGGGACGTGGCCCGCGACGGGGCCATCGCTGCAGTGATTTCCTTCTTTGCCGCCTGGGCGGCGCTGGTCTTCATGATGAAGCTTCTGCGATCTGTCAGCTTCACGCCCTATGTGATCTATCGCCTCGGCCTTGGCGCAATCCTGCTGTTCATCGCCTACACCTGATCCTGTTTCATCTTGCCAGAATTACTCAAACTCACCGCTTCACCGAAGCGGTGACATAGTTCACCGACAAATCACGATCAGAGAGCGACCAGATCCATGTGATCTTGTTGAACACGAACCCCTTGCGGTCCACCGGCTCCAGCCCCGCCTTGCGGATCAGGTCATAAAGCTCGTCCGGGGTGATGAATTTCGACCATTCATGCGTCCCCTTGGGCAGCCATCGCATGACATATTCCGCGCCGATGATCGCCATCAGATAGCTTTTGGGATTGCGATTGATCGTCGAGCAGATCATCAACCCGCCGGGGCGCAGAAGCTGCTGGCAGGCGGTCAGATAGGCCAGCGGGTCGGCCACATGCTCGACCACTTCCATGTTCAGCACCACATCGAATTGCTCACCAGCTGCGGCCATATCCTCGGCAGTCGTGTGGCGATAGTCGATCTGCAGCCCTTCCTGTTCGGCATGAACCTGAGCCACGGGAATATTCCGCGCGGCGGCATCCGCCCCGACCACGGTCGCCCCAAGCCGCGCCATGGGCTCTGACAGAAGCCCGCCACCACAACCGATATCAAGCAGGCGCAATCCTTCAAACGCACGCGGTTTCGAGAGATCACGGTCAAATTCCGCCGCGATCTGCTGCGTGATATAGTCCAGACGGCAGGGATTGAGCATGTGCAAGGGTTTGAACTTACCATGCGGATCCCACCATTCAGCGGCCATGGCCTCGAATTTCGCAACTTCGCTTGGGTCGATGGTCGAGACGCTCATGCTTCCTCCGGTTTTTCCCCTCTCGCCCATGGCGGGGCGACGCAACACGCTATATAGTCTGCCAGATGGACAAGTCTGCAGGACATGACAGCGCAGCTCCCGCACTTTATCCGGTGGCGGACCCGTTCGACCAGCGCCTTCTGGACGTGGGCGACGGGCATCGCATCTATGTCGAACAGGCAGGCCATCCAGAGGGAATTCCGGTTGTGGTCCTGCATGGTGGCCCCGGTGGCGGCTGCAGCCCGACGATGCGGCGTTTTTTTGACCCGAAAACCTATCGTGTGGTTCTGTTTGACCAGCGCGGATGTGGCCGCTCGAAACCGACCGCATCCGTCACGGCAAATACTACGCAACACCTGATCGCGGATATAGAGCTGATCCGAGAGACGCTGGGAATCGCGCGCTGGATGGTGTTCGGCGGAAGCTGGGGGGCGACACTGGGACTGGCCTATGCGCAGTCCCATCCAGAGCGGGCTGCCTATCTGATCTTGCGCGGGGTGTTCATGGGCACACGGGCGGAACTCGACTGGTTCTATGGCGGCGGTGCAGCGCGATTCTTCCCCGAAATCTGGGCCCAGTTCATCCGGCCCATTCCAGACGACGAACAAGGCGACCTTATCGCGGCCTATTCCAGACGCCTGTTCAGCGGCGACCCTCACGAAGAGAACCGATTCGCGCGCAGCTGGACCCGTTGGGAAAATGCGCTGGCCTCAATCGAAACACGCGGCCTGGGCGTTGGCGACGCGCCTTCTGATTACGCGCGTGCTTTCGCCCGGCTGGAGAATCACTTCTTCGCCAATGGTTGCTTTCTGGGCGAAGATGGTGCGCTGATGCGCAGGCTGGACCGGATGCAGGATGTTCCGGGCACGATCGTGCAGGGGCGATATGACATGATATGCCCGCCGCAAACCGCATGGAATCTGCATGCCGCCTGGGGCCGGTCACGTCTGGAAATGGTGCCGGTCGCAGGACATGCCCTGTCTGAACCGGGAATCAGCGCAGAGCTTTTGCGGGTGATGAACCATCTGCGCCATGACGCTGCCAGATTGAAGCTCTGACAGAATGCTTGCAATACACATGCGACTTGCCTATATCGCTGTCAACAGCGGTGCCTGTGTGACAGGCTCCACCGGAAATCACAACGGGCCGCGCGGCCCGTTTTTTTGTTTTTGCCCGAAGGAGGGCGTGCATGAGCGATCTGATCGCCAAAACCTCCATTGACCAGCGTCTTGCTGAAATCGTGGGCCCGGTCATCGAAGGCCTTGGCTTCGAGCTGGTGCGCCTGCGGCTGATGGCCGGCAAGACACGCACATTGCAGATCATGGCCGACCGCCCTGAAGGCGGGATCGAGGTGCAGGATTGCGCCGACATCTCGACGGCAGTCTCTGCAGTGCTCGATGTCGACGACCCGCTGGAAGACGCCTATACGCTCGAAGTCTCCAGTCCCGGCATTGACCGTCCCCTGACCCGTCTGAAGGATTTCATCACATGGGAAGGGTATGAGGCGCGGATCGAGACCTCGGAACTGATCGACGGGCGGCGGCGCTTCAAGGGCGTTCTGGCGGGCGTTGAGGAGAATGAAGTGCTCATCGAGATCGAGGAGAGCGATGAGTCGCTGACCATCGGCTTGCAATTCGACTGGCTGTCGGATGCCAAGCTGATTCTGACCGACGACCTGATCGCCGAGATGCTGCGGGCCCGCAAGGCCAGCGGCGCCATAGACGAAAGCCAGTTTGACGAGATCGAAACCGATAACGAAGAGGGCGCGGAAGACACCGCGACCCGTCAGGAGGACTGAGACATGGCAATCACCTCTGCCAACCAGCTTGAACTGCTGCAAACTGCTGAAGCGGTCGCCCGCGAAAAGATGATCGACCCCGATCTGGTCATTCAGGCCATGGAGGACAGCCTCGCCCGTGCTGCCAAGTCGCGCTATGGCGCAGATATGGACATCCGGGTGAAGATCGATCGCAAGACCGGCGTCGCGAAATTTACCCGCGTGCGCACTGTGGTCGAGGATGACGAGCTGGAAAACTACCATGCGCAAGTGACCATTGCGCAGGCCGCACCCTATCTGGACAACCCGCAGATCGGCGACGAAATCATCGACCAGGTGCCGCCCGTCGAACTGGGCAGAATCGCCGCGCAATCGGCCAAGCAGGTTATCTTGCAGCGCGTCCGCGAAGCCGAGCGCGACCGCCAGTATGAAGAATTCAAGGACCGCGCTCATACGATCATCAATGGCGTGGTCAAGCGCGAGGAATACGGCAATATCATCGTTGATATCGGTCGCGGCGAAGCTGTACTGCGCCGCAACGAGAAGATCGGCCGCGAAAGCTATCGCCCCGGCGACCGCATCCGCTGCTATGTCAAGGATGTGCGCCGCGAAGCGCGCGGGCCGCAGATTTTCCTGTCGCGCACCGCGCCCGAATTCATGGCCGAGCTGTTCAAGATGGAAGTGCCCGA
>JAFIEL010000141.1 GCA_020832585.1 Natronohydrobacter sp.
CCACCATCGCACGCACTTCCGGGTCGATCGTGGTGCCTGCCTGGAACAGAGCATCTGCCGCCTCATCCGTCACCTGTTCATAGCTGCCAAGTGCGGCTTCGAAGGTCTCCAGATACTCAGGATCGGCGAAGACACCGCGCCACGCCTGACGATAGGTTTCAACAAGCTCATCCGATGCGCCGGCAGGCAGGACAACCATCTTCTGCGCAGCAAAACCGGCGGTGTTGAACGCCTTGTAGGCGTCATACATCGCGCCGGACGGTGCCTCGCCATGCACCATCTCATAGACTTCTTCCAGAATCGGAAGGTCCGGGAAGGTCGGGTCACGCTGCGGATTGCCTTCGGCATCCAGAATGCCCCAGGACATCAGCGGCACTGCCTTGCCTTCTTCCACCAGCGGCGTCACGTTGTTGATGAAAGCCGAAGAGGTCTGGTAATCGATATTCACTTCGCCGCGCTCGAATGCCAGCCGCCCGTCACCGCGCCCGCCAAAGCCGAACACATAGTTCACATCGAAGCCCAACAGCTTGAACGCCAGCATCGGCACCAGATCCAGCGAGGTCGCGCCCTGGCTCGCATAGACCAGCCGTTGCCCTTGCAAATTGGCGACATCCTCGATGCTGTTCACACCGGTCGAGGGCGAGACATAGGCCACGCCGCCCGTCGGGCCGACCATGACCACCGACCAGTCCTGATATTCGTAGCGCACGCGCGGATCGCCCAGCAGATAGGGGAACTGGGTGGAACCGGACGTGCCAAGGATCGTCAGCCCATCGGGCCGCGCGCGCTGTGCGAACAGGTTCGTGCCGCGCGTTGACCCGCCACCGGGTTCATTGACCACGACAACTGTCGGATTGCCGGGCAGATGCCGCGACAGGAACGGCGCATTGAATCGCGCCCAGGTATCAGAGCCGCCACCTGTGCCGAAGGGGATGATCCACTCGATCGTCCGCCCCGAGAAATCCACCTGCGCCTGTGCGGAGGCCGCCAGCGTCAGGCTTGCCGATGCGGCTGCGAAAAGTCCCAGCGCCCCGCGCCGGGTGAGTGATTTGACTGTCATGTTGACCTCCCAAGTCATATTGCGCACATTGAGCAGAGCCTCCAAACCCTGCCATGCGCCGCTCGTATAGCAGCGAAACCTGTCAACAAGCTGTCAGGCATGAAATCCAGCCTGATCCTGTCGAGGGAGCCCGGTGCGAATTGTACTGATCGAAGACAATGCCATCCTTGCGCGCGCGCTGATCCAGGCCCTGCAGGAAGCCGGGCATGCTGTGGACTGGCTTGACGACGGTCAGGACGCAGACCGTTTTCTGGCGCAGACCGGGGCCGATCTGGCGATTCTCGACGTGAACCTGCCCACGCTTGGCGGGCTGGATATCCTGCGCAGGCTGCGGGCGCGCGGTGACACCTATCCGGTGCTGATGCTGACAGCCCAGGGGCAGGTTCAGGACCGGGTCGCAGGGCTCGATGCAGGTGCAGATGACTATCTCGTCAAACCCTTCGAAATTGCCGAACTCCATGCCCGCCTGCGCGCGCTTGCGCGCCGCCCGTCAGAGGCACGACCGGATGTTGAAACAATCGGTGCGGTCAGTTTCGACCGTGCTGCGCGCAGTTTGTCTGGCCGAGATGGGGTTATCAGCCTGTCGCGCCGCGAACTGTCCCTGTTCGAAGCCTTTGCCGACAATCCCGGTCGTGTGCTGTCCAAGGAACAACTCGGGGAACGGATTTACGGGGTTGGCGCTGATATCGACGCAAATGCCGTCGAATTGCTGGTCTCGCGCTTGCGACGCAAACTGGACGGACATGGGCTGACCATCCGCACTTTGCGGGGGTTGGGGTATCTCGTGCAGGTAGAGGGCACATGAAGCGCGGCAGGTTCACCACGCGCAAGCGGTTTGCCGGATCGCTGCGGCTGCGGCTTTATGTTCTCATCATGCTGCCGTTGGTGGTCGTGGCAATGCTGGCGGGGGGAATACGCTACTGGCAGGCACAGGACATGTCGCGCACGCTTTATGACGATGCGCTGAAAGTCGTGGCACATGCCGTCGCACGAGAGGTCATCATCACCCAGGGCGATGTTGTCTCGGACGCGTTGCTGAATTCGCTGGTGGGCGTCATGGGCGACCCGATCTTCTACAATGTCTCTGCCGCCGACGGTCGCATATTGGCAGGCTATACCGACACACCGGATGACATCATCCCTGACGACCTGCGGGGCGGAGAGCCCTATTTCTTCGACTTCACCTATATCGGCAAACCCGTCCGCGCGGTTGTGTTGCGGGAATTCATTGCAGACCCATTCTTTGACGGCTGGACAACCGTGCTGGTCTGGCAAACCACGACCCAACGCCGCGCGCTCAGTATGGTGATCTTGCAGCAGGCGCTGGCCATCCTTGCAGTGGTTCTTGTCACCGCCTCGGTCGCGGTCTGGTTCGGGATCACCCAGGGCTTGCGCCCGCTGATCGACCTGAAGGAAGCCGTCGCACTGCGCAGCCCGTCGGAACTTGGTCCGATCCGGCGCGTGGTGCCGAATGAAGTGCGGCCACTGGTTGCAACCATGAACTCGCTCTTTGCGCGACTGCAGGCCGAGATGCAGCGCCGCAACGCCTTTATCGCCAATGCCGCGCACCAGATCCGAAACCCGGTTGCCGCGATCCAGACGCAGGCCGAAACAGCCCTGAGCGCCAAGACAGAAATGCAGCGTCAGGCGCGCTTGCAGGACTTGTATGAATCCGCAAGCGATCTGTCCCGTCTCAGCCAGCAATTGCTGAGCCTCGAAATCGCCGACCACGCTGGCACCGGAAATAACGAGATCGTCGATCTGGGCGCACTGGTTGCAGAAATCGCGCGCAGATTTGCCCCCAAGGCGCTGTCTGACGACATCGAGATCCACCTCAGCGCACCAGAACAGCCCTTGTGCGTTTCGGGCAATGCCATTCTGTTGCGCGAAGCCATCGAAAACCTGATCGACAACTCCTTGCGCTACGGTGCAGTCAAGGACGGAGAGATCAGGCTGACTCTGGACCACGACGCAGAGACTGTCACTTTGACGGTTGAAGATGATGGCCCCGGCATCCCGAAGGAATGTGCCGAGCAGGTCTTTGAACGTTTCGTGCGCTTGCCGCAGCAAATCGGGCAAAAGCACCATAAATCAGGCTGTGGACTCGGTCTGGCCATTGTAAGGTCAGTCGCCGCCTCGCATGGTGGAACCGCCTATGTCCGGCAACTTGCTGCCGGATGTTGCTTCGCATTGGCCTTGCCTTTGGCATCCGGCCTTGCAGGCGCAGACGATCCGGCAGAGGACGCGACCCCGAAACCGATGCGATCAGCGGCACTGTGACACTAGCCCATCTGTGGTCAAATGAACCCGGTCGCAGAACGGATTGACCAGCCATCTTGGCCGTCAATATTCGACAAGACTGCCCGAAATTTGAGCATGTGCCTCGCGACAGACGCAGAACAACCGGGCGTGGCCTTGCGTCGCCGTCTGGAACGTGGCGTTCGTGGGCACAGAGAGGCGTCCGCAGATGAAACTTCACATTGTCATTGTTGAACCTGACGAGACCCGCGCGCGGCTCGTGATCGACAGTCTGCAACCGCTCGGCCATCGTGTCACGATCATCAGCGAAGGGGTGGGGCTTGCGCGGCGCGTGCGCGAGATCGCCCCGGATATCGTCCTGATCGACATGGCCGATCCGTCGCGCGATACGCTCGAGGAAATGGCGCTCGCATCAGGCCCGATGGACCGTCCAGTGGCTTTTTTCGTGGACCGCACCGATGGCGACCTGACACGGCAGGCGATCGAGGCAGGTGTTTCCGCCTATGTCATCGACGGCTTGCAGCCCGAACGCGTGGCCGCAGTGATGGACGCCGCGATTGCGCGATTCCAGATGTTCCAGCGCATGCGGCTGGAACTGGAAACCACCCGCCGCGCGCTGGAGGAACGCAAGCTGATCGACCGCGCCAAGGGCATCTTGATGAAAGCGCGCGGGATCAGCGAGGACGAAGCCTATGCGCTGATGCGCAAGGCGGCGATGGATCAGGGTCGCAAGGTCGCCGATGTGGCGGGCGCGATTGTCACAGCGGCGGGGCTCTTGTCATGAATATCATGCCCCTGCGACTGGGTTTCGTGCCGCTTCTGGACATGGCGCCGCTGGCCATTGCGCATGAACTTGGATTCGCCCGCAGCGAAGGTCTGGCGCTTGACCTCATCCCGGCCCCCTCCTGGTCCAGCCTGCGTGACATGCTCCTCTGGGGCCAGATCGAGGCCGCGCATATCCTCGCCCCCCTGCCGGTCGCGATGGCGCTGGGGCTTGGCGGAGCGGTTGCGCGGGTCGATATTCTGCAAAACCTGTCGATGAACGGTGTCGTGGTCGCGGTCTCGGCAACTCTGGCGGATGCCCTGCGCGCGATAGGTCACGGGTTCGGATTCGAAGATGCCCGGATCGCTGCCGGGGATCTGGCGCAGATCGCGCCGTCATGTCTGCGGATCGGGGTGCCCTTTCCCTTCTCGACGCAGGCGATGCTGGTTGATTACTGGTTGCGCGGAACCGGGATCGGGTATGAACTCTGCACTATCCCGCCCCCGCGCATGGCCGATGCGCTCGGCGCAGGTGAAATAGATGCCTTCTGCGTGGGCGAGCCCTGGGGCTCTGTCGCCGTCGAAACCGGCGCCGGGGCGCTCTTGCTGCCCAGTCGCGCGATCTGGGCAGCGGCCCCGGAAAAAGTGCTGGCCGCCCGCCATGACTGGATCGAGGAAAACCCCGCCGCCACAGGCGCGCTCATGCGGGCGGTCTGGCGTGCGGGAAAATGGCTGGCCGAACCGGGCAACAGGCAGACCGCTTCAGAACTTCTCGCCCGGCCCGAATATGTCAATGCCCCGTCCGAACTTCTGGACAGGGCATTGCGCGGCGAAATGATCGTCACCCCGCGCGGCGAATTGCGCAAGGTTTCGGGCATGATCCGCTTCCACGAAGGCGCAGCCAGCTTTCCGTGGCGTTCGCAAGCGGCCTGGTTCGCAACGCAACTGGCAGAACGGCACGGGCTGGAACCGGGCGCCAGCATGATCGCCGCCAAGGAAATCTGCCGCACGGATCTCTATCGCCAGAACCTGCGCGGAGTGGGGGCTGATCTACCCGGTGCCTCCGAAAAGCTGGAAGGCGCGCTTGCGCATCCAACGGCTGTCGCATCGGAACGGGGCACGATGATTCTGCCCTCGGATCGTTTCTTTGATGGTCAGATTTTCGACCCGAGCACGGCTGAGCGCTGAAATTCCGGGCAGATCCGGAAAAACTGCCCGAGCGAAAATGCTGCATCTGCAAAGAGCCTTTGACCTGCGGATAAAAGCGGCGCATCAATAGGGTATCCGGCAAAGGGGTCGGAAATTCGAAGGACGGAAAGCTGCGCCAGCCGCGCTTTACCATCTGACTTCGCACTGGCGCGATTTCCCACATCGTCACGACAGAACCGCTTTCAGGCGCTGTCACATGTTTTGACCCCGTTGCAGGCTCTGGCCTGCCTATGTCGGAGACCACCCGAGATGCTGAACTCCCCCCTGTCATCCACACTTTCCCGCCGCTCCTTCCTGCGTGCCACGACCGGTGCTGCGGCGACACTCGCTGCGGCCAAGGCCCTGATCCCCAGCGGTGCCTGGGCCACGAGCGCTGCCCCGGAAGTGCGCGGCGCAACGCTGGGATACATCGCGCTCACAGACGCCTCGGCGCTGATTGTGGCCGAGGTGAAGGGGTTCTACAAGAAATACGGCCTCGATCAGATGAAGATCGAGAAACAGGCCAGTTGGGGGGCGACGCGCGATAACATGGCGCTGGGATCAGCGCGCGGTGGCATCGATGGCGGCCATATCCTGCGGCCCAAAGTGTTCCAATACAGCCTTGGGACAGTGATGCAGAACAACCAGCCGACGCCAATGTATAACCTGCTCAGCCTGAATGAGGACGGACAGGGTATCTCGGTCGCACAAGAATATGCCGCAACTGGCGCCGGACTGGACAGCGGCGCGCTGAAAGACGCATTTGCCGCCAAACGCGCTGCAGGTCAGGAAGTTACCGCCGCGATGACCTTTCCCGGCGGCACCCATGATCTGTGGATCCGCTATTGGCTGGCCGCAGGCGGGATCGACCCCACGACCGACCTGAGTGTCGTGGTTGTGCCCCCGCCGCAAATGGTCGCCAATATGCGCGTGGGCAATATGGATTGCTTCTGTGTCGGCGAGCCGTGGAATGAACAGCTTGTCAATCAGGACATCGGCTTCACCGCGCTGACCACGGGTGAACTGTGGCAGCATCACCCGGAGAAGGTCTTGGGGATGCGCGCGGAATGGGTTGATGCCAACCCGATCGCGACCAAGGCCATCATGATGGCCGTGATGGAAGCGCAGATGTGGTGTGAGGATATGGCCAACAAGGAAGAACTGGCCCAGATCGTCGGGCGTCGCCAGTGGTTCAATGTGCCGCCTGCGGACATTCTGGGACGTCTGAAGGGTGATGTGAATTACGGCAATGGTCGGGTTGCGACCAATACTGGCCTGCAGATGAAATTCTGGCGCGATGGCGGCGCAAGTTCATTCCCATGGAAGAGCCTCGACACATGGTTCGTGACCGAGAATATCCGCTGGGGCTACCAGCCAGCAGGTCTCGATATTGCCTCGGTCGTCGCGAATACGAACCGCGCTGACCTCTGGCTGGACGCTGCGCGCGAACTTGGCGTCGACACATCGGGCTTCGGGGACAGTCGCGGTGTTGAAACCTTCTTCGACGGCAAGACCTTCGATCCAGAGAACCCGTCTGCCTATCTCGACAGTCTTGCCATCACGGCCATGGTGTAAGGAGGCGCAGTCATGTCAGCAGTCGCACAGATCAAACCAAAAACGCCCGCCGCAAAGGCAAGTGCAACGATCTCGGCCCTGCCGGAACGGCCCCGCAAGGGGCTGGCTCTGCCAGGCTGGGTGAAATCCAGCTCCGTAAATACACTGCCGCCTCTGGTTGTGCTGCTTGTCCTGCTGGCGGTATGGCAAGTGGCCTTTTCCGCGCCGGGTTCCAACCTGCCCACGCCCACCACTGTCTGGATGGAATCCTCCGACCTTATTCTTGAGCCCTTCTATGTGTATGGCTCTCAGGATATCGGACTGGGCTGGCGGGTTCTGACCTCGCTCGAGCGCGTCGCCTATGGCTTTGGCTTTGCCGCGATCATCGGTATCCTGATCGGGGCCGTGATCGGCCAATCCGTCTGGATGATGCGCGGGCTTGACCCCATCTTTCAGGTGCTGCGCACGGTCCCGCCGCTGGCATGGTTGCCGATCAGCCTGGCCGCGTTCATGGACAGCCGCCCCTCGGCCATCTTCGTGATCTTCATCACCGCGATCTGGCCCATCATCATCAATACGGCGGCGGGTGTGCGCAATATTCCGCAGGATTACCGCAATGTGGCGCAAGTGCTGCGGCTCAACCAGATCGAGTTCTTCTTCAAGATCATGGTGCCTGCCGCAGCACCCTATATCTTCTCGGGTCTGCGCATCGGGGTCGGGCTGTCATGGCTGGCCATTGTCGCCGCCGAGATGCTGACCGGCGGTGTGGGTATCGGCTTCTTCATCTGGGATGCGTGGAACTCCT
>JAFIEL010000142.1 GCA_020832585.1 Natronohydrobacter sp.
GAAATCCCGTCGATGTGACCGCGCAATTCATCGCCGATCCCGGCATGTTGCGCGAATCCGTCTGCGCTGTGCTGGCCGATCCGGGTGTCGATGTCGCGGTGATCTGGCTGCAACTGATGGACGGGTTCGTGGACAAGCTGACCCGAACCTTCCGCGAGATTCGCGATAGCGTCGAAAAACCCTTCGTCGTGGCATGGGTCGCGGCCCCCGAAGCGGGCCTTGCCGCGCTGCGCGATCTGGGCATTGCCGCCTTTCGCGGCGCAGACCCCGCGATCGAGGCCGTGGCCGCGATGATGGATTGGCGCGCGGCGCAGCGGGCATGGACCGCCGATGCGCCCGCCCGCGCGGCATTGATGGCCGATCTGCCCGCCCCAAGCCTGCCCTGCAGCGGGGGCGTTTTGCCGACGATTGATGCCGCCGAACACCTCAAGGCCCTGCCCTTGGTGCCGACACGTCTGGCCCGAACTGCAGACGAGGCCGTGACCGCCGCGCAAGAGCTTGGCTGGCCGGTGGTACTGAAGATCGAATCGCCCGACATCTTGCACAAGACCGAAACCGGCGGCGTGGCGGTGGGTCTGGCCAATGAGCCCGCCCTGCGTGACGCCTATGCGCAGATCATGGCCAACACGACCACCCGCGCGCCGGGTGCCCGGATCAGCGGCGTGATCGTGCAGGCGATGGGGCGCGGCACGGTCGAAATGGTGATCGGCGTGCAGGATGATCCGGTTTTTGGCCCGGTGGTGATGGTCGGTTTCGGCGGCGTGCTGGTCGAGGTGCTCTCGGATGTGATCTTTGCCAAGGCCCCGGTCACGCAGGCGCAGGCCCATGCGATGCTCGACCGCCTGAAGGGGCGCGCGCTTCTGGACGGGGTGCGCGGGGCTGCCCCTGTGGATCGCACCGCGCTCTGTGCAATGATCTCAGAAGTCTCGCGCCTTGCCGCCGCCAATGCGGGCCGGATCGCATCGCTGGACCTGAACCCGGTTCTGGCCGGGCCAGAGGGTGTGGTCGCCGTCGATTGGCTGCTTCTCACCCATCCCGCCCCGGATCAGGCCGGTTCCTGATCTTCGGGCACATCCATCCCCGCCTCGCGCGCGATGCGGCGCAACTGCACGTCCAGCAGATCGAAAAAGCGCCGTCGCGGCGAGCCGGGATCGAACATCAGCCCCAGCAAGCGGCGCGGGGCCGGGTCGCCCAGTGGCTCGACCCGGAACCCCTGCTTGCGAAAGCCCGGATTGTCCGGCACCACCGACACGCCCAGGCCCGCCGCAACCAGCGCCAACACCCCGTCTTGCGTGTCAACCTCCATCGCGGATTGGACGATGATCCCTTCAGCCTCGAACGCGCGTTCAACCATGCTGCCGACACGGGCATTACGCGAGAAACGCACATAGGGATTGCGGCGCAGGATCTCGCGGAAATCCGTCCCGGCAGCCGTGGGATGGGCCAGCACCACAAGCGGCTGTTCGGCAATCGTGCGAAAAATCAGCCCCGGAACCGGCTCGGCAGAACCGGTGGTCAGCGCCACATCGATCAGACCCGCGCGCAGGGCCGCTTCCAGATCATGCGCCAGCCCGGTGGTCAGGCGGATTTCCAGTTTGGGCTGGGTTTCGCGCAGATGCAGCAGCGCAGGCGGCAGCAGGGTCGAAACGGCGGTATGCACCGCGCCGATGCGCAGCTTTCCTGCATTGTTGTCGCGGCGCAGACTGTCCGAGAGATCCTCCCAGATCGCGATGACTTCACGCGCGCGCAGGGCGAAGTCCCGCCCTTCCTGCGTCAGCACCGGCGGACGGCGCGAGCGGTCGAAGAGGCGCATATCCACATCCTCTTCCAGCCCGCGCATCTGCACACTGATCGCCGAGGCCGAGAGATCCAGCGCCTCTGCCGCCTGGGCGAAACTTCCGTGATCGACGACTGCAATGAAGGTGTAGAGCGACTTCACATCCATCGCGCACGCCTCATGCCTTGGGGGTCGCGGAAACCCGCGTCGCGGACCGGGCGGCTTCACGCTTCAGCCGTGCCGCGCGCACCGTCGCGCGAATGATCATCACCACCGACAGGATCGTGAGGCACCAGAACAGGATCGTGATCGGCCCGCGCACGAAGATCTCCAGACTGCCGCGCGACATCAACAGCGCCTGCCGGAAACTGTTCTCCAGCATCGGCCCGAGGATGAAGGCAATCAGGAACGGGGCCGCAGGAAAGCGCAGCAAGAGCATGATATAGCCCACGACCCCCATCACCAGCATCACCGCGACATCAAAGATCGAATTGTTGATCGCGAACACCCCGAAGATACACAGCACCAGCACGCCCGGAAACAGCAGGTCCGACGGAATATCGGCGATATACCGAAACGCCCGGATCGCGACCGCCCCGATGATCAGCAGCAGGAAAGAACTGGCGATCAGCCCGATGAACAGCGCATAGACGATATCGGCATTATTCACGAACAAGAGCGGCCCTGGCGTCAGGTTATGCACCATGAACGCCCCGATGATGATGGCGGTGATCACATCGCCCGGAATCCCGAGCGACAGAAGCGGGATCAGCGTGGCCCCCGCCACCCCGTTATTGCCGGCCTCTGCAGCGGCAACGCCCTCGATCTCACCCTTGCCGAAATTCTCGCGATTGGGCGAGGCACGCCGCGCTTCGGAATAGGACAGGAACGCAGACGGGGCCGCCCCGATACCGGGGATCGCGCCAAGGAAAACGCCAATCGCGCTGCCCCGGAAGATGGATTTCAGCGAGCGGCGGAAATCGGGCCATTTCAGCCGCGAATAACCCATGCCGCGCACCCGGTGTTCCTTGGCCTCTGGGTTGCGGATATAGGCGATGATCTCGGGCAGCGCGAACAGCCCGATGAGCACGGCCACGAAATTCAGCCCCCCGCGCATATCGACCGAACCAAAGGTGAAGCGTTCTGTCCCGCCGATGAAATCCAGCCCGATCGTGGCCAGGAGCAGACCCAGCGTGGCCGCGATGATGCCCTTCACCAGACTGTCGCCCGACACGCCCGCGATGATGGTCAGCGAAAACACGATCAGCGTGAACATCTCGGGCGGGCCGAAATTCAGCGCGAAGGACGCAAGCCACGCTGCAAACAGGATCAGCGCGAGGTTGGACATCAGATCAGCGATGCAGGAGGCATAAAGCGACATGCTCAGCGCCTCGCCCGCGCGGCCCTGTTCGGCCATCGGATAGCCGTCAAGTGCTGTGGCCGAGGAGGCGGGCGTGCCCGGTGTCTTGATCAGAATGGCGGGGATCGAGCCGCCGAAAATCCCGCCCTTGTAGACGCCCAACAGCAGCAGGATGCCGAAAATCGGTTGCAGCGCGAAGGTGAAGGGCAAGGTCAGCGCCACGGCCATCGTGGCCGACATGCCGGGGATCGCACCTGCAATCACCCCGATGGTGACGCCCAGCGCCAGAAAGGCAATGCTTTCCCACTGTGCGACCAGCGTGAACCCGGCGGCCAAAGCCTCCATGAATGTCATGGCAATCTCACTATCCTGCCTTGCGGGATCGCGACCCCGGCAACCTTGGTGAAGAAGAAATAGAGCGCCAGCGGCAACACAATGGCCGCCACCACGCCCCAGAAACGGTTCTTGCTGCCGGTCAGAAAGACCAGCGCGACAAAGACCACCATCGAGGTCCAGACCATGCCCACTGTGCGCAGCGAGAAGAAAGTCGCAACCAGAAGCACGGCCAGCGCGGCCAGACGCGCGGCTTCGGGGCGTGACACGCGCAGATCATCGGCAATCGCATCGGGCGGCGGCGGGGCCATCGCGGCACGGATCACCACGGCCAGACCGCAGATCAGCATGACCCAGCCGATGACATTCGGCCAGAAAGCGGGCGAAAGCGCCTTGATCGGCACGCGGCGCGGGATCGTGACATAGGTCGGGATCAACCACCACAGGATCAGCGCCGCCATCAGGGTCACACCCAGACCAACAAGGATTTCATCGCGACGCGACAGCATGGGGACTCCGTTTCATCCGCTGCATTTCAGCCCGACCGATCCGGCCGGATCGGCATCTGTGGCCCGCATGGAACGGGCCACAGGCAAGACCGGGATCAGTCGATTTCCAGATCCAGTTCGACCACCAGACGCCGGAAGACCTCATAGGCATCATTGATGAAAGTCACCGAATCCGCAGGCGACATCAACTCGACCACAGATCCGCCCGAAGTCATAAAGTTGAGGAATGTCTCATCCTGCACGGCGGCGGCCATCCACTCGCCCCACTTTGCCGAAACCTCGTCACTCAGGCCCGCAGGCCCGGCAATGCCCGTCCAGCCGACCAGTGCCTTCAGTTCCGGCTTTCCCAGCTCATCGACCGTCGGTGCGTCGAACCCGTCGATGCGTTCCGAGGACGTGACCATCAGCGGCACCATCTGCCCGCTTTGCACAAATGGCGCGGCAGGCGAAGTGCTGCCGCAATAGAAATCCGACGTGCCCTGCAGCACTGCCGTCAGGGCCTGCCCGTCGCCTTCGGTCGGAATATGGATGACGTTATCGGCCAGATCCGTGATGCCATAAGCGTCAAGCACCATCAGTGCGCCGAAATGCGGCAGCGTGCCAACACCGGCAGAACTGAACAGCACTTCGCCGGGATTGTCATTCACCTTGGCGACCAGTTCATCCAGCGTGGTGATACCGGAATTGGAATTGACCACGCAGGCCACCGGGTTGATCTCGTAGATCCCCAGATAGGAGAATTCGTCGATGGTGAAGGGCAGATTGGGGTTCATCGCCGGGTTGACAGTATGTGAGCCGACACGCGCGAACAGAAGCGTATAGCCATCTGCATCGGCATCACGCACGGCAACAGAGCCAGTGGTGCCACCGGCACCCGCGCGGTTCGACACCACGACCGGTTGCGGAACAATCGGGGTCAGCGCCGTTGCCAATGCACGCGCTGACAGGTCAGTTGCGCCACCCGGACCAAAGGGAATGATCATCTGGATCGGGCGCGTCGGATATTCAGCCATCGCAGGGGCGGCCAGTGCAGCAGTGGCTGTCCCGAGGGTCAGCGCGATCAGGGTCTTTTTCATAGTCTCTCCTCCCGGTTTCAAGTGTTGCCGGTTGTGCCGGCTGGTCGTGATAGAAGCCCGCATAAGGCCTTTGGTCAAATGCCAGATTGCCCCATGATCCGGGGCAATCTGGCAAAAACACCTCAATGCACTGCTGCCGCCTGTGGCGCGCGGCTTGCGACGACCGGCGCGGGCACAGGGCGGATCCGGATATTCACGCAGACCGGACCGCCGCTGCGCTGCGCCTGTTCCAGCACCTGCGCCAATGTCTCGACGCTGCCATCTGCTGCAAGCGCCCCCGCCGCCCCAAGACCCTGCGCCGCGATGTCATAGCGCGCCACGTTCGACAGGGCGCAACTATGCGTGCGCTCTGGCCCGTATTCGCGGATCTGGATCTGATGCTCGGCATTCCAGCAGGAATCGTTGCCGATGACCGCGATGAATGACGCCCCTTCGCGCGCCGCAGTCTCGTATTCTGCCAGCAGAAAGCCCGCAGTCCCGTCGCCCATCACCGCAATCACCGGCACATCGGGCCGCGCGATGCTGGCGGCGATCGCATAGGCGGGTGCCGCGCCAATCGCGCCTGACACCCCGTTGATGATACGCGCGCCGCCATGCGGGATGGCCTGCATCCACTGCCCGAACTCGCCCCCGTCCGAGATGAACACGGCGTCCGGATGGTCGCGCAGGATTGCGCCAACTGCCGCGCCCACCGCCGCAGGGTGCAGCCCTTCGGAATCGGCCAGCGCGCTCTGCGCGACCTCGGTGCGCATTGCGGTGGCCTGCGCGGCCTCATGCATCCACTCTGCCCGATCCGGCGCGGCAGCGCCGCCGCTCAGGGCCAGCAGCACCGGCAAACTATCGGCACAGGCCGCGATTTCCAGCCGCGCGCCAAGCCGTGCGCGGGCGCGGTCGATCTCGGCCTGTTCGGGGTCGATCACGGCAAAGCGCGTCTCTGCATTGCCCATGCCCTGCCCCAGAAACCCGGTCGTGAAATCGCCCGATTTGCCCAAGAGCACGATCCGGTCCGCCTGCCGCGTTACATCGACCAGCGCCCCCAGCGAGGGATCGCGCAGCCCGCGCGGGCTTTCCATGCACAGCGCGGGTGCGTTCAAGGCGACTGCCATGCGCGCCAAGGCGCCATTTGTCCGCGTGTTCGACAGCGCCGGGCCGGTCAGGACCAGCGGGCGCGCGGCCCCGTCCAGAAACGCCCGCAATGCCGCCAGATCATCGGCCTGCAACCCTTGCACCGGCGGCGTGAAATCCAGATCCGGGCGGGCAGTGACCGGATCGGTCAGCACATCCGCAGGCAGCGCCAGATGCACCGGCCCCGGACGCCCCGACAGCGCCATGCGGATCAGTTCTGCCGCCTCAGCCGCCAATGTAGCCGCTGACCCGGCCCGCAAGCTGGCCTTGGTCACAGGGGCCGACATCGCGCATTGATCGAGTTCCTGAAACGCGCCCATCCCGTCCTGCGCACGCGGCGAATCGCCACTCAGCAACAGCACCGGCGATTCCGACGCCTGCGCCGAGATCACCGCCCCGAGCGCATTGCCAAAGCCCGCCCCGGCCGTGACCAGCGCCACCCCGATCTGGCCTGTCAGTTGCGCCCAGGCTTCCGCCGCATAGACCGCTGCAGCCTCATGCCGGACATGCACCAACCGGATATCGCGCCCAAGAAGCGCATCATAGACCGGCATGATCTGATTGCCCGATAGCGAGAAAATGCAGCGCACACCGGCGGCGTGCAATGCATCGACCAGCGCTTCTGCCCCTGTCATGGAAGCTTCATCCCTCATCCCGGCTCCTCCTGCTCTCAGACTGCAATTAGAGTGAAAATATTTCAAGTAATATTTTTCGTATTGAATTTATTTTTCGCTAATGGTTTGCTATACGACGATCAGAGTCGCCTGCCCGAACAGATCGCGGCACATGATCGGCATTTCACAGGAAAGGGTCAGACGTGGACAGCACAAGACAGTCTATCACAGTCACTGTGCAACGCGGCGGCCCAACGGGACCGCAGCGCAAGCAGCGCTTCGATGTGCCCGCTTATGACAACCAGACTGTGCTTGATGTGGTCTCGTGGATCCAGCAAAACGCCGATCCGACGCTGACCTATCGGTTCGCCTGCCGTGTGGGCATGTGCGGCTCTTGCGCGATGATGGTCAATGGCGTGCCGCGCTGGACCTGCCGCACCCATGTCAGCAAGGTCTTGCAAGACG
>JAFIEL010000008.1 GCA_020832585.1 Natronohydrobacter sp.
CGGCCTGTTCCAGAGCATTGCCGAAGGCGCGGGCGTGCCGCTGGAAATCAGCCCGCTGATGGTGTCGATCTTTGATGACGGCATCGCCCGCTACGGCGCGCGCGAACTCTCGCCCAATATCATCAAGCGTCTGGAAGAAGCGACCGGGCTGAGCATCCTCGCCCCCGGTTTTCCGGCGCTTCTGACGGACGACGAGTCCGAGGAGCCGGGCTATGAGGTCATTCCCACGGGCCGCGCTGCGCCCCTGGCAGCGGAGTAGTCGAATGAACATGCGCCCGAATATCGACCATTGGCAAGAGCGCTGCGACCTTGCCGCCGCCTTTCGCTGGACCGCGAAGCTGGGCATGCATGAGGCCGTGGCCAATCATTTCAGCCTGTCGGTGAATGCCGATGGCACCAAGTTCCTGATGAACCCCAATCAGGTGCATTTCAGCCTGATCCGCGCCTCTGACCTGCTGGTGATCGACGCGAATGACCCCGCCACGCTGGACCAGCCCGATGCGCCCGACCCGACAGCCTGGGGGTTGCATGGGTCCATCCACCGGCTCTGCCCGCATGCGCGCTGCGTGATGCATACTCATTCGATCTTTTCGACTGTGCTGGCGTCCCTTGCAGACAGCCGCTTGCTGCCGATCGACCAGAACACGGCGACGTTTTTCAACCGATACGTGATTGACGAACAGTTTGGCGGGCTGGCCTTCGAGGAAGAGGGGATGCGCTGTGCCGCCATGCTCTCGGACCCGGCCAGGAAGGTCATGATCATGGGCAATCACGGCGTTCTGGTCATCGGGCGTGATGTTGCCGACACCTTCAACCGGCTGTTTTATTTCGAGCGCGCCGCCGAGACCTATATCCGCGCGCTGCAAACCGGCCAGCCCCTGCGCGTGCTGCCTGACGAGATTGCGGAAAAGACCGCGCGCGAGTTGGACGACTATCCCGGTCAGGCCGAGGCGCATCTGGTCCAGATCCGCCGCATCCTTGACCGCGACGCCCCCGATTACGCCACTTGAGAAAGATCCGCCATGACTGACCCCATTACCCTGTCCGACCGCGGCCTGACCCTGACCCTTGGAGAAAAGCCGCAGTATTTCAACTATTACTGGCTGCGCGATGCCTGCAACAGTTGCATTGACCCGCAAACCCGCGAGCGGATTTTCGACTGTTCTGCCTTGCCTGTGGCCCCCAAGGCAACCGCCGCCTGGATAGAGGGGGATCACCTGCGCCTGTCATGGCAGGATGAGGCGGTCGTGTCGTCCGTGCCGATGGCGCTGTTGCGTGACATGGCTGCCTCTGGCCGCCCACACGATCCAGCTGATCTGCCGCGCAGGCTGTGGATGGGGAATTTCGAGCCACAGATCGCGCGCATCCCGCAAACGGAAGTGCTGCACTCGGACGCGGGCCGCGCGCAGTTCTGCCGTGCCCTGATCGAGGATGGGATCGCCATTGTTACAGGCATGGAGCCGGGCAAGGAAAGCCTGACCGCGCTGGTGGAAACCTTGGGCAGTATCAGCCCGTCGGCGGAAGGGTATTTCTTCGAAGTGCGTGTCGAGATTGCGCCGACCAATCTGGCCTTTACTGCCGGGGCGCTGGAAATGCACACGGATCTGCCCAGCGAAGAAGCCGCGCCGGGTCTGCAATTCCTGCATTGTCTGGAAAACACGGTCGAGGGCGGCATGTCGCTGTTTCTGGACGGTGCGGCTGTGGCCGAAGCCCTGCGCGCGGAAGACCCCGAATCCTTCGCGCTGCTGGCCACGCATGACATTCCGTTCTTCTACCGCCATGACCATCTCGATTACCGCGCGCATCAGCGCGTGATTGAAACGGACCCCCAAGGCCGCGTGACAGGCGTGACGATCTCGCAGCATTTGCAGGATACGCTCGATCTGCCGCAAGATGTGCTGGACGACTATTACCCGGCCCTCGTCAAGTTCATCCGGTTGATGCAGGAGGACCGCTTCCTTGTGCGGTTCCGGTCGCAGGCGGGCAACTGTGTTGTGTTCGACAATCACCGCATCGTGCATGGGCGCGAGGGCTATGTGGCCGATAGCGGCAAACGGCACCTGCGCGGCTGCTATTGTGACCGGGGGGGCTTGCGCAGCACCTACCGCGTGCTGGCCAGGCAAGGGTTCGACGGGCTGACAGAGCCTGTGAGAGAGACGGCCTGACAGACGGGTCGGGCCGCAAGGCCCGGCCCCAAGGCTCAGGGCTGGAACGGTGGGCGAACCTTTATCTCATAGAATTCCGCCAGCCCATGCCCGCCGCCTTCGCGGCCATTTCCGGATTTCTTGAACCCGCCAAAGGGAGAGCCATAATCGGTCGCGCGCCCGTTGATATGGATGCCCCCGGCACGCAATCGCCGCACCACGCGCAGCGCGCGCGCCTCGTCCGATGTCGCGACATAGGCATCCAGCCCATAGGGCGTATCATTGGCGATCGCGATGGCCTCATCCTCGGTGTCGAAAGGGATCATCACCAGAACCGGGCCGAAGATTTCCTGCTGCGCAATGGTCATGTCATTGGTCACATCGGCAAAGAGGGTGGGTTTCACAAACCAACCCTGCTCGAACCCCTCGGGCTTGCCAAGACCACCGACGACCAGCCGCGCGCCTTCGTCGATGCCCTTGCGGATCATGGCCTGCACCCGCTCATACTGGATCTGGTCGAAAAGCGGGCCGATATGATCGCCTTCAACAGCCGGATCGCCCACGGCCTGCGCCTGCGCGGCCTCTGCCGCCAAGTCCACGGCGCGCGCGTAAACGCCCCGTTCCACCAGCATCCGCGTCGGCGCATTGCAGGACTGCCCGCTATTGGCGAAACACTCGAACACGCCCTCTGGCACGCGCGCGTCCAGATCTGCATCGGCGAAGATGATATTGGGGGATTTGCCCCCCAGTTCCAGCGCCACGCGCTTGACCGTTTCGGCGGCATCCCGCGTTACCGAAATGCCTGCGCGGGTCGATCCGGTGAAGGACATCATCGCCACATCCTTGTGACGCGATAGCGCCGACCCGACCGACGGCCCATCGCCGAAAACCAGATTGAACACGCCCTTTGGAAAACCCGCGTCATGGATCATCTCGGCATAGAGCCGGGCCGAAAGCGGGGTGTTTTCCGACGGTTTGAGCACACAGGTATTCCCCGCCGCAAGGGCAGGGACCACTTTCAGCGCAATCTGGTTCACCGGCCAGTTCCACGGTGTGATCAATCCGCAGACGCCAAGCGGCTCATGGGACAAAATATCGCCGTTGGGCAGGGTCTGTTCCTCTGCCATCGCGTCGAAAGCGTCCAGAAAGGCGCGCAGATGCCCCGTGCCAGAGGCGGCTTGCTGGTCGCGCGACAGCGTGATCGGCGCGCCCATTTCCGCCGTGATGGCTTGCGCCATCTCTTCCTCGCGCGCAGCGCTGATCTCCAGCAGACGCGCCAGACAGGCGCGGCGCGCGGGTTTGGGCGCGAAGCCCCAAGTTTCAAACGCAGCCTTGGCGGCGGCCACGGCACGGTCCACATCCGCCGCATTGCCCAGCGTCAGCGTGCCGATCTGGCCGTTCGTTGCGGGGTTCAGGATGGGCATGGTTTGCGTGCTGTCTGGCACAACCCAAGCACCATCGATATAGAAGCGGTTGATATCGGTCATCTGTTATCCTCCAGGATCAGGTCGGCGGCGCGGGCCGCAAGCATCATGGTCGGCGCATTGGTATTGCCCGAGGTGATGTTGGGAAAAGCCGAGGCATCGACCACACGCAGCCGTCCCGTGCCATGCACCCGCAGCCTTGCATCAAGGACGGAATTTGCAGGATCATTCCCCATCCGGCAGGTGCAGCTTGGGTGAAACACGGTCGAGGCCCGCGCGCGGAAATCCGACAACAGCCCCTCGTCATCCAGCGCCAGCAGATCGGGACCAATCGCCGCGCGCCGCGCCTGCATCAGGGTCGCGCTCTGCGCCAGCGCTTGCAGTAAGTGCCCCGCGCGGATGACGCTTGCGCAATCCTCTGGCGTGGCGAGCGAGTTGGCCCGGATCTCCGGCGCGTCATCGGGGTCAGGAGAGGCAATGCGGATCTCGCCCCGGCTGGTCGGGCGGCAGGGTTGCGCGGACAGGATATACCCCGATGCGCGCGGCACTGTCGGCCCTTTCGGCCCATAAGAGTAAACCATCGGGTTACAGTAAATCTGCGTATCCGGTGCGGAACCGGGGTTTGACGCGATATACCCGCCGACCTGATTGACCGGCACGGCAAGCGGGCCGCTGCGGGTGGCCAGATAGCGCATCCCGCTTCGCAGACGCCCCTGCAGCGTGCCGAGATCAGCATTGAGCGTCTTGGGATAGGCCGCGAAACTGTAGGTGATGGCGAGATGATCCTGAAGCCCGCGCCCGACCTCTGGCAGCGGATTGTGAACCTCGAGTCCGTGATCCTGCAACAAGGCCCCCGGACCGATCCCCGACAGCTGCAGCAGTTGCGGGGAATGGATCGCGCCTGCCGCGACAATGACCTCGCGCCGCGCATGCGCTGTGACCATCTTGCCATGCTGGCGATAGATGACCCCGCGCGCTTCTCCCGCATCAATCACGATCCGCCGCACCTGCGCGCGTGTTTCCAACCGGACAGCGCCGCGCCGCAGGGCAGGGCGCAGGAACGCATCCGCCGCAGACCAGCGCCGCCCTTTCCAGACCGTGCTGCGATAGCAGCCAAGTCCCGGTGCGCCTGTGTTCAGATCCTCCAGCACAGGCCAGCCGACCTCTGCAGCCGCAGTCAGGAAGGCGCGCGAGAACTGGTGCATGTGGCGCGACAGGTCACTGACCCGGACCGGGCCGGGATCAGTCTGTCCGTCTGTGCCCTCCAGCCCGTCATAGACTGCGCGAACCGTGGGCCAGTCCCAGCCTTGCGCGCCCGATCTTGCCCAGTCGTCGAAATCGACAGCCAGCCCTCGCATATAGGCCATGGCATTGATGGAACTGCACCCGCCCACGACCCGACCGCGCGGCCATGACCCGCGCCGCCCGGCAAGCCCCGGATCTTCTTCAGTCGGACAGGTGATGGCAAGGCGCGGGTCCGTATAGGCAAAGGCATAGCCCAGCGGCACCTTGACCCAGAACCGCCGATCCGAACCACCGGCTTCCAGCACCAGAACACGGGTCTGCGGCGACTGGCTCAGCCGGTCGGCCAGCACGCAGCCTGCCGAGCCCGCCCCGATAATGATATAGTCATATTCCGTCACCGGCACGCCCCTCGGATCTGACCAGATCTGTGCCCTGTCCGACACAGCACTTCAAACAACAACTCTTTCCTCTCAGGGGTAGATAATTTTGGGTCTGGTGGAATCGAGACCCCACTTTCCCTGATGCTCCTTGCAATGCATAGTGCGATCAAGCCGCAGGAGTGTCCGCCCATGTCGAGATTGCCCCATGTGACCTGGTTGCGCGCTTTCGAGGCGGCGGCCCGGCATAGCAGTTTCTCGGGCGCAGCCAGTGAACTCAATCTCACACCAGCCGCCGTCAGCCAGCATATCCGGTTGTTGGAAGAGCATCTTGGCGTCGATCTGTTCAAACGCCTGCCACATGGGGTCACGCTGACCGATATGGGACAGGCCTATGCCCTGCCGATCCGCAAGGCATTTACGGAAATGAATGACGCCACCTCTGGCCTGTTCCGGCGGCGCAAGAACCGGCATCTGCATATCCGTACATCCGTTACCTATGGCGCGCTGATACTTGCGCCCAGGCTTGCCGAATTTTCAGCGCTCTACCCGGATATCGAGTTGCACATGACCACGGCCATCTGGTCCGACCGGCTGGATGATCCCCGGATCGATATCGACATCCGCTACGGCACAGGGAACTGGTCCGAGCCGTCGCTCTGGCAGTTGTCGCAGGAAACCGGCATCGTGGTTTGCACACCGGATCATGCCCGGCGCTTCGGCACACCGCCTGAGATTTCGCGCCTTGCTGCGGATCGCCGCGTTCTTGTCATGGGCTCCGAGGTAGAATGGCAGCGCCTGTCCGCGCATTTCTCGCTCGATCTTGGCGCTGCAGCACATTCCGCGCGCGCCGATTCCTCGCTGATGGCGTTGCAAATGCTGCTGGGGGGGGGATGTTCAGCAATCATCCACGAAAGCTTCGCCGCACCCTATCTTGAACGCGGACTGCTGGTCAGCCCGTTTGAGTATCGCCTGCCAATCCGCGAAGCCTATTTCATGATCATCGGCAGCGATGCGCTGAAGCGCTCTGAAGTCACCGATTTCCGTGATTGGCTGGTGGGATGCAGCAACAGGGACACGGCTCCGGACCAGCCCTGACCCCTGCCTTGTGTTCCATGCCGTAAGGCGGCTCTCGGTCGCAGACTGCTGCAAGCCTATGATGCAATTGCGGACATGCCCACTGGGCCACAATCTGATCTGTGTCGATTCACGCAAGGCGTCGTTCAGGGCGTGATGCAGGTGGTGCCCCCGACTGGCAACGGGATCACCTCGACCTGATTGCCTGCCGCCGCTTGCAGCCGCGCCAGCGACTCTGCGGGCGTATCCGGTGTCATGCGAAACGTCCCGTAATGATGCGGCACTGCGCGCGGTGCCGCAAGATCGCGCGCCAGTTGCGCGGCCTGTTCCGGGGTCATGTGCATGTCATTCAGAAACGCTTCCGGCTTCCATGCACCGATCGGCACAAGCGCCAGATCAAACGGACCAAGCCGCGTCCCGATGTCGGCAAATACCGGGCCATAGCTGCTGTCCCCGCTGAAAAACACGCTTTGGCCGCCGCTCGCAAGACTGAAAGACAGCGCTGGTCCCGGAGCGGAGAGAAATGGCGGGCGGCGGCTGAGGTGAATGGCCGGGGTTGCGGTGATGGTCAATGAACCGATCTGGTGGGCCTGCCATTCCGACAGTCTGATTTGGCGCGCAAACCCCGTGACCGGGCGGGAAAGACGCGTGCCTTCGGGCAGGATCAGCGTGGCCTGCGGAAAGCGCGCGGCAAGCACACGCAGCGTGGCGCGGTCGAGATGATCCAGATCGTCATGACTGAGCACGACAGCATCAAGCGTCTTCAGGTTGGAAATATCGGGCGCGCGCGCCATCCTGCCGCCAAGGCTTGCCCGCGTCAGGGCGGTTTCATGAACCACAGGGTCGGTGATGATGGTCTGTCCCGCCATCTGCACGACAAAGCCCGAATGGCCCAGCCATGTCACTGTCCCGTCCTGATTGATCAGATCGTCTGGCGCGACCGTCTGCGGCGCGCCATCGTCGCACCATAGTTGAAGCGCAGCCCCGGTCGCGACAGCAGCCAATCCAAGGCTCAGCAGGGCAGGCGGCGCCAGGGTGGGGGCATCATCCGCGCGCGGATGCTCTGGTGTTGCGCAGCCTTGCAGCGAGAGCATACAGATTGCCCATAACAAGGCGAAGAATCGCGCGCGCCCCACTTTGTCACAGCATCGCGGGCAGCACCTGATCGGGTGGGCGGTGGCCATCGGCGAAGGTCTTGATATTGACGATCACCTTCTCGCCCATCTCGATGCGGCCTTCCAAAGTGGCCGAGCCCATATGCGGCAACAGCACGACATTCGGCAATTCCCGCAGGCGCGGATTGACCGAATGGCCGCGCTCGAACACATCCAGCCCCGCGCCAGCAATCTCGCCCGCGCGCAACCCGCGGGTAAGGGCATTTTCGTCGATCACTTCCCCGCGCGAGGTGTTCACGATCACAGCCGAAGGTTTCAACAGTTTCAGCCGCCGCGCATTGAGCAGATGGAAGGTCGAGGGCGTATGCGGGCAGTTGACCGAGATCACATCCATCCGCGCGATCATCTGGTCCAGGCTTTCCCACCAGGTCGCTTCCAGCGCCTCTTCCACTTCAGGGCGCAGGCGGCGACGGTTATGATAATGCACCTGCATCCCGAAAGCACGCGCCCGCCGCGCCACGGCCTGCCCGATCCTGCCCATGCCCAGAATCCCCAGCCGTTTGCCGCCGATCCGCGTGCCCAGATGTGCCATCGGCGACCATCCGCGCCATTGGTCCGCCTGCATCTCGGCCAGACCTTGCGGGATCTTGCGCGTGACGGCCAGCATCAGCGCCAATGCCATATCGGCGGTGTCCTCGGTCAGCACACCGGGCGTGTTGGACACAAGGATGCCACGCTGCCGCGCCGTGTGCACATCGATATGATCCACACCTGCGCCGAAATTCGCGATCAGTTTCAACCGGTCCCCGGCCTGCGTCAGCAGGCTGGCGTCGATATCATCCGTGATCGTGGGCACCAGAACATCGCTGCGGCGCATCGCATCGACAAGTTCCTCGCGGCTCATCGGTGTATCGCTTTCGCGCAGGGTCACGTCGAAAAGTTCCGTCATTCGGGTTTCAACCACATCGGGCAGGCGTCGCGTGACGACAACACTCAGGCGTTTATTGGGCATGATCGTGTCTCACCTCTTTGCAAGTCGGGGCCTTTGGGGCAAAGTGCCAGCACTCGCGACGATCCACAAGCATCGATCTGGCGCGGGCGAGAGGCAAGTGCAAGAAAACCAAAGGTTCCCGGCACACCGGGACAGGCAGGCATATGAGACGACAGATTTTCTGGAGACTGGCCCTTATGGCCCTCCTTGGGGCTGGACCGGCTATAGCGCAGGCCGCTGACCGTGGTCCGGTGACGAATTTGCCGATGCCGCGCTATGTTTCGCTGAAAGCCAACGAGGCCAACGCACGGCGCGGGCCGGATACCTCGCATCGCATTGACTGGGTGTACACAAGGCGCGACATTCCGCTTCGCGTGACCGCCGAATTCGAACATTGGCGCCGGGTCGAGGATATCGAGGGCAAGGGCGGCTGGATGCATTATGCGCTTCTGTCGGGGTTGCGCACTGTGCTGGTGCAGACCGACATGACCCAGCTTTACCAGCGCCCCGACCGCAACAGTGCCGCCGCTGCACTGCTTGAACGCGGGGTAATCGCGCGCCTGCGCGAATGTCAGCGCGACTGGTGCAGGCTGGAAGTGGATGGCGCGCGCGGCTGGGCCGAGAAGCGCCATCTCTGGGGGGTCGAGGTCGAGGACGAGTTCGAGTAACCCTGTCGGATTACAGCCGTGCCAGACGCTCGGTCAGCAGGGTGAAAAAGCCCTCGTCATCAATGCCACCCATGAAGGTCGCATTGGCTGCGCGCCCTGAGACGCGCCACCAGTCGGCAACGGTCATGCCAAGCGTCAGTTCGGAATCAGTTTCGATCTCGACATTGATATGGCGGCCAGTGAACAGCTCTGGCTGCAGCAGATAGGCAATCGTGCAGGGATCATGCAACGGCGCGCCTTCTGATCCGTATTTTTCCTTGTCGAAGCGCTCAAAGAAGTCGGTCCAGCTTGCGACCGCCGGACCAACCCGCCCGGCATTGCGGAACGCGTCAACCCGTGCGCGCGAGGTCAGTGCCTTGTGCGTCACATCCAGCGGCATGACCACCAGCGGCACGCCAGCGCCAAAGACGAGTTTTGCCGCCTCTGGATCGACATAGATGTTGAACTCGGCGGCAGGCGTGATGTTGCCGCCTTCGAAATACCCGCCACCCATCAGCACGATTTCCTGAATTCGCGGGATGATATCGGGCGCGCGGGTCATGGCCGTGGCGATATTGGTCAAAGGCCCGATCGGCACAAGCGTCACTGTGCCCTCGGGCTCCGCGCGCAGCGTCTCGATCAGGAAATCAACCGCATGGCTTTCTTGCAGCGGCATGGTCGGGTCGGGCAGTGTGATCCCGTCGAGGCCCGTCTTGCCGTGCACATGTTCTGCCGTGACCAGCTTGCGCGCCACCGGGGCATCGCAGCCCGCGAAAACGCGAATATCGGGCCGGTTCGCCAATTCGCAAATGATCCGCGCATTCTTTGCAGTCAGGGCCAGTGGCACATTGCCCGCGACACAGGTGATTCCCAACAATTCCAGCTCTGGCGAGGCCAGCGCCAGAAGGATCGCCACGGCGTCATCCTGTCCGGGGTCCGTGTCGATGATGATCTTGCGCGCCATGTGCCTGTCTCCTGATCCGGTTTTGCGCGCACAATGGGCCAGGTCGTGCGCAGGTGCAATCCTTCCTGTTTGCGCTACACTGAGCAGGAATCATTTGACGCGAGAGCACGCTGTCGCATAATAAATGAACAAGCGTTCAGTTATGGGAGGACTACGCGCCATGTTCACGGCATCCATGACATTCGATCTGGGCGAGGATGTGAATGCACTCCGCGAGATGGTGCATCGCTGGGCGCAGGAGCGCGTCAAACCAATGGCGGCAGAGGTGGACCGCAAGAACCATTTCCCGAATGAGCTGTGGCGCGAAATGGGCGATCTTGGGCTTCTGGGAATCACGGTTCCCGAAGAGTTGGGCGGCTCCGGCATGGGCTATCTGGCCCATGTGATCGCGGTTGAGGAAATCGCACGCGCCTCTGCCTCGGTGTCACTATCTTACGGCGCGCATAGCAATCTGTGCGTGAACCAGATCAAGCTGAACGGCACTGATGACCAGCGCGCGCGCTATCTGCCGAAACTGATCTCGGGCGAACATGTCGGCGCGCTGGCCATGTCCGAAGCGGGCGCGGGGTCCGATGTGGTGGGCATGAAGCTGCGCGCCGAAAAGAAGAATGACCGCTATGTGCTGAACGGCACCAAATACTGGATCACCAATGGCCCGGATGCCGATGTGCTGGTGGTCTATGCCAAGACCGACCCGACGGCGGGGTCCAAGGGCATCACGGCCTTTCTGATCGAGAAAAGCATGACCGGCTTCTCGACCAGCCCGCATTTCGACAAGCTGGGCATGCGCGGATCAAACACAGCGGAACTGGTGTTTCAGGATGTGGAAGTGCCCTTCGAGAATGTTCTGGGCGAAGAGGGCAAAGGCGTGCGCGTGCTCATGTCGGGGCTGGATTACGAGCGCGTGGTCCTGTCGGGGATCGGCACCGGCATCATGGCCGCCTGCCTGGATGAAATCATGCCCTATCTGCGCGACCGCCAGCAATTCGGCCAACCGATTGGCAGCTTCCAGCTGATGCAGGGCAAGATCGCGGATATGTATACGGCGATGAATTCGGCGCGCGCCTATGTCTATGAGGTCGCCAAGGCCTGCGACCGGGGTGAGGTGACGCGCGCCGATGCGGCGGCCTGTGTGCTCTATGCCTCGGAAGAGGCCATGAAACAGGCGCATCAGGCGGTGCAGGCGATGGGGGGCGCGGGCTTCATGAATGACAGCCCCGTCAGCCGCTTGTTCCGCGACGCAAAGCTGATGGAGATCGGCGCAGGCACATCAGAAATCCGGCGTATGCTGGTTGGGCGCGAATTGATGGGGGCGATGCAATGAAACCTGCTTTCCTACTGACCATTGCTGCGATGAGCGCGTCACCATTGGCCGCGCAGGAGTTGCAGTTCGATCCGGCACCGCTCGAGACCTGTCTGGCAGGGCTGGAGGATGCTGCGCAGTCTGCGGATTGTATCGGGCGAGCTTCGTCCGCTTGCATGGAGCAGCCGATGGGCGTGACGACGCTCGGTATGGGGTTCTGTCTGGACGCAGAATATGCGCTCTGGGATGCGAAACTGAATGACGCCTATCAGTTCCTGCGCGCAGAGTATCAGGAACAGGACAAGGACCGGTTCGAGGGCGCTCCGTCGCTGGCCGATGCGCTGCGCGACATGCAGCGCGGCTGGATCGGCTACCGGGATGCGCGTTGCGAATTTGCCGCCGCGCAATGGCAAGGGGGCACTGGCGCAAGTCCCGCCTTTCTCGGCTGCATGATGCAGGTGACAGCGGAGCAGACGATATATCTCTGGTCCGTATTTCACGCCGGGCGCTGAGGGGGATGGCATGAAACTGACCTCGCAAATCCTGACGGGCTCTGACCAGTTCCGCGCCAATCGCGCCGCGCATCTTGCGGCCCTGGCCGAGATCTCCGAGGCGCAGGCGCTCGCCCGCGCGGGCGGCGGCGAGACAGCCCGCGCCCGCCATGTCGCGCGCGGCAAGATGCTGCCGCGCGACCGGGTGGCAGGTCTGCTGGATGCTGGCTCGCCCTTTCTGGAAGTGGGCAGCACCGCTGCGCATGGGCTTTACGACGGCGCGGCCCCCTGCGCAGGCGTGATTGCCGGGATCGGGCAGGTCTCGGGGCGTTGGTGCATGGTCATCTGCAATGATGCCACGGTGAAGGGCGGCACCTATTACCCGATGACCGTCAAAAAGCATCTGCGCGCGCAAGAGATCGCCGAGGAAAACCATTTGCCGTGCATTTATCTGGTGGACAGCGGCGGCGCGAACCTGCCCAATCAGGACGAAGTTTTCCCCGACCGCGACCATTTCGGGCGGATTTTCTACAATCAGGCGCAGATGAGCGCCAAGGGCATCGCGCAGATCGCTGTCGTGATGGGCTCCTGCACCGCAGGCGGGGCCTATGTGCCCGCCATGTCGGATGTGACGATCATCGTACGCGATCAGGGCACGATCTTTCTGGCCGGACCGCCACTGGTGAAGGCCGCGACCGGTGAAGTGGTCAGCGCCGAGGATCTGGGCGGCGGCGATGTGCATACGCGCCTGTCTGGCGTTGCGGATTATCTGGCCGAAGATGACGCGCATGCGCTGGCACTCGCGCGGCGCGCAGTCGCCAGTCTGGGGGAAGGTGCGGGCAAAGTCCACACCCTACAGGGGGCCATCGAGGACCCGGCTTATGACCCCGAGGAAATCCTTGGCGTCGTGCCGGCCGATCTGCGCACGCCTTATGACATTCGCGAGGTTATCGCGCGGCTGGTCGATGGCTCGCGCTTTGATGAGTTCAAGCCGCGTTTCGGCGAGACGCTGGTCACGGGCTTCGCGCAGGTCATGGGCTGGCCTGTGGGGATTGTCGCGAATAACGGGGTGCTGTTTTCGGAAGCCGCAGTAAAAGGCGCGCATTTCATCGAGCTTTGCTCACAGCGCCGTATCCCGCTGGTATTTTTGCAGAATATCACGGGCTTCATGGTGGGCCGGAAATACGAGAATGAAGGCATCGCGCGGCATGGGGCCAAGATGGTGACGGCGGTCGCCACGACCTCGGTGCCCAAGATCACCATGTTGGTGGGTGGCAGTTTCGGCGCGGGCAATTACGGCATGGCGGGGCGGGCCTATTCCCCGCGCTTCCTGTGGACCTGGCCGAACAGCCGGATCTCGGTCATGGGCGGCGCGCAGGCGGCGGGGGTTCTCGCCACGGTCAAGCGCGACGCGATGGAACGGGCCGGGCAGGACTGGAGCCTTGAAGATGAGGACGCTTTCAAGCGCCCCACGATCGAGATGTTTGAGCGCCAGTCGCACCCGCTCTATGCCGCGGCGCGGCTCTGGGATGACGGGATCATCGACCCGCGCAAGTCCCGGCAGGTTCTGGCGCTGTCGCTGAGTGCCGCGCATTGTGCGCCTGTTGGGGAAACACGCTTCGGTGTGTTCCGGATGTGAAGCATTGAGTATTTTTTGCAAGATGAAATCCCGCCCCGGCTTCATCTTGCCGCAAATACTCCGGGGGGGATAGGGGGGCAGCGCCCCCCTGCTGGTGAAGAGAGCGCAAAGCCATGTTCGACAAGATCCTGATTGCCAATCGCGGCGAGATCGCCTGCCGGATCATCCGCACAGCGCGGGCCATGGGCATCCGCACTGTCGCGGTGCACTCCGACGCCGATACCCATGCGCTGCATGTCGCAATGGCCGATGAGGCCGTTCTGATCGGTGGCCCCGCCCCGCGCGACAGCTACTTGCGCGGGGATGTGATCATCCGGGCCGCGCAGGATACCGGCGCGCAGGCGATTCATCCGGGCTATGGGTTCCTGTCCGAGAACCCCGATTTCGTCGAAGCGGTCGAGGCGGCGGGGCTGGTCTTTATCGGTCCGTCTGCGCAGGCGATCCGCGCGATGGGGCTGAAGGATGCAGCCAAAGCGCTGATGCAGGAGGCAGGCGTGCCAGTTGTGCCGGGCTATCACGGGGCCAATCAGGATCCCGAGCATCTCTCTGGCGCGGCGGATGCGATCGGCTATCCGGTGCTCATCAAGGCCGTGGCAGGGGGTGGCGGCAAGGGGATGCGGCTGGTTGAGGACCCAGCGCAATTCATGGACGCGCTTGCCAGTGCCAAGGGAGAGGCGGCCACGGCCTTCGGTAATGACGCCGTGCTGATCGAGAAATACATCATCAAGCCGCGCCATATCGAAATGCAGGTTTTTGGCGACGGAACAGATGCCGTGCATCTGTTCGAGCGCGATTGCTCGCTCCAGCGCCGCCACCAGAAGGTGATCGAGGAAGCACCTGCACCCGGCATGACGGAAGAGATGCGCGCCGCGATGGGGCAGGCGGCGGTGCGGGCCGCCAAGGCCATTGGCTACAAGGGGGCGGGCACGGTCGAGTTCATTGTCGATGGCAGTCGCGGGCTGCGCCCTGACGGGTTCTGGTTCATGGAAATGAACACGCGGCTTCAGGTTGAGCACCCTGTGACCGAGGCGATTACCGGGGTCGATCTGGTCGAATGGCAATTGCGCGTGGCGGCAGGTGAGGGGCTGCCCTGTGCGCAGGAGGCGCTGTCGATCACAGGCCACGCATTCGAGGCGCGGCTCTATGCCGAGGATGTGCCCGCGGGTTTCCTGCCTGCGACCGGGCGGCTGGAGCATCTGCGTTTCCCTGACACTGCGCGCGCCGATACGGGCGTGCGCGCAGGCGATGTGATCAGCCCCTGGTATGACCCGATGATCGCCAAGATCATCACCCATGGCCCGACGCGCGCAATTGCGCTCAAGCGGCTGGAGGCGGCGCTGGGCGGAACGCAAGTGGCGGGGTCAGTCACCAATCTGGCCTTCCTTGGTGCTCTGGCCCGACATGACGGATTTCGGGCGGGCGATGTGGATACAGGCGTGATCGCGCGTGATCTGGACAGTTTGGTGGCTGTACCTGAGCTTGCGCCCTGGGAATGGGCCGCCGCCGCCGCTCTGGCAATCGGGCTTGACGCTATTCGTGCGCCGCTGGCTGGTTTCAGCACATCCGGGCCGATCTGGCAGCAGGTGCCTTTGGCTGATGTTGATCTGCGGATCGCTGTGACCGGACCTCGCGCGGCATTGGTGCAGGTCGCAGGGCAGGACCCCGCGGTCGTGGCGCGTGATGACGGGCTGCGTGTTGCAGGCGCGCCGGAACTCGTCTGCGGGGTATGTGCCGGGGGTGCTGTGTGCCTGTTTGGCCCTGTCCCACGCGTGCTGGCGCTGGTCGATCCGCTTCATCGTGCTTCGGGGGCAGGGGCCGGGGCGGATGTTGTGCTCGCGCCCATGCCGGGGCTGGTGAAGGCGATTTTCGTGGCACCGGGCGAAGAGGTTGCGGAAGGGGCGCGGTTGGCGATCCTCGAGGCAATGAAGATGGAGCATACGCTGGTCGCGGCCCGCGCGGGGCGGGTGGCTGAAGTGCTGGCTTCGCCGGGTGCGCAGGTCGAGGCAGGGGCGGCGCTCGTGCGGCTGGAGGACGAGGCGTGAGCGCGGGCGCTGGGCCTTGGGGCAGAGGCTGGATTGAGTATTTTGGGCAAGATGAAGGGGCAGGGTGGTGATCCGGCTCTGGCATGTGGCGCAGTCGCGCTCGTTCCGGGTGCTCTGGGCGCTGGAAGAGATCGGCGCAGAGTATGAGTTGATCCGCTGTTCTTTCTTTGACCGCTCGCTGCGCGCGCCGGAGCATCTGGCGCGTTCGCCTGCCGGGCGGGTGCCGGCGCTGGAGGATGAGGCAACGGTGCTCTGTGAAAGCGGGGCGATCCTGATGTGGCTCTCGGAGACGCGCGCGCCGCATCTGCGCGTGGCCGAAGGGCTAGAGGGGCGCGCGGCGTTTTTTCAGGGGCTGCATTACGCCGAAACCCTGGGCGCGCATCTGGCCAATCTGACGCAGCATCATGTGGTGTTGCGCGACCCCGCCATGCGCTCGCCCACGGTCATGCGGCTTGAAGCGAGGCGGCTTGAGAATGCGCTGGGCGCTGTCGGGCCGGGCTGGGTGGCGGGCGCGTTCACTGTCGCGGATATTGGCCTTGGCTACGCTGTCTGGCTGGCGCAGCGTTTCGTGACTTTGCCCGAACCGGCGGCGGTGTATCTGGCGGCTTGCGAAGCGCGTCCGGCCTTTCAGCGCGCTCTGGCGCAGGACGGGCCGCCCGAAATCTATCTGCGGGACTTTTACCCGCCGCCAGAGGAGTAAGCCATGCGCGCGGTCGAGATATTCGAGGTCGGACCCCGCGACGGGTTGCAGAATGAGGCCCGGCTGATCCCGGCTACAGAGAAAGTGGCACTGATCGACTGTCTGAGCCGGGCAGGCTTCCGCCGGATCGAGGTGGCAAGTTTCGTCAGTCCGAAATGGGTGCCGCAAATGGCGACATCAGCCGAGGTTCTGGGCCAGATCATGCGCGCGCCGGGTGTGCGCTATGCGGCGCTTGCGCCAAACCTGCGCGGGCTGGAGGACGCAATCACGGCGCGCGCCGATGAAGTGGCGGTTTTCGGCTCGGCCTCGGAAGGGTTCAGCCGCGCCAATCTGAATTGCTCGGTCGCGGAAAGCCTTGCGCGTTTCGCGCCCGTCATGGAAGCCGCGCGCACCGCAGGGTTGCCAGTGCGCGGCTATATCTCTTGCGTGACGGATTGCCCATTTGACGGGCCGACACCACCCGAGGCCGTGGCGCGGCTGGCGTCGCGTCTGCGCGATATGGGCTGCTATGAGATCAGCCTTGGTGACACGATCGGGCGCGGCACGCCTGACAGCATCGCCGCCATGCTGCGCGCGGTGCTGGCAGATGTGCCGCCCGAGATGCTGGCCGGGCATTACCACGACACCGGCGGGCGGGCGCTGGCGAATATCGAGGTCTCGCTCGAACATGGTTTGCGGGTGTTCGATGCGGCAGTCGGGGGTTTGGGGGGCTGTCCCTATGCGCCGGAGGCTTCGGGCAATGTGGCGACGGAAGCTGTGCATGAATGGCTGATCGGCATGGGCTGGACAACCGGGCTGGATCGCAGGGTTCTGGCCGAGGCAAGCGCAATGGCCCGCGCGATGCGGCAAGGAGGGCGGAATGTATCAGACGCTGACGCTTGAGACGGATGCGCGCGGGGTTGCGACGCTGACGCTGAACCGACCGGAGAAGCATAATGTGCTGGATGCGCAGATGATCGCGGAGTTGACCGAGGTCGCGGCGCGTCTGGGGGCGGATGCGGCGGTGCGCGTGGTGGTGCTGACGGGCGCAGGCGCGAGTTTCTGCGCGGGCGGCGATCTGGGCTGGATGAAGGCGCAGATGGCCGCCGATGCCGAAACCCGCGCGCTTGAGGCCGGTAAACTGGCCGCCATGCTGGGCGCGCTGAACCGGATGCCGAAACCGCTGATCGGACGGGTGCAGGGGCAGGCGTTCGGCGGTGGTGTCGGCATGATGGCGGTCTGTGATGTGGCTATCGGGGTGGACCGCGCGCAATTTGCCCTGACCGAGACGCGGCTGGGGCTGATTCCCGCAACCATCGGCCCCTATGTGCTGGCGCGGATGGGCGAGGCGATGGCGCGCCGGGTGTTCATGTCGGGACGGCGGTTCGATGCAGGGGAAGCGGTGCGTCTGGGCCTGCTTGCGCGCGCGGTGACTGCGGATGCGCTTGATGATGCGGTCGAGGCAGAGGTCGCGCCCTATCTGTCCTGCGCGCCGGGGGCGGTTGCGCGCGCGAAAGCACTTGCGCTGCATCTGGGGGCCGGGATCGGCGAAGGAGGAGTCAGACATTCCATCGCAGAGCTGGTCGCCTGTTGGGAAGGCGAAGAGGCCCAAGAAGGCGTCGAGGCGTTTTTTACCCGCCGCAAACCAAGATGGGCCGAATAGCACGGCAGTATAGTATGCGATGGCATACATTTTCCTCATTTTCCGCGAGAACTCGTGCGGCTTGAGTTGACCCGGCCCTGTGACAAGAGTAGAGGAAAGGCAGCCAAGTTGCGGTTGTCCTTGGCACTCGCCCCTTTTGGCCTGGCCGGACCCCGCGCGATAAAGGAGCCAAAGGTGGACACCCTACTCGCATCCTACCTGCCGATCATCATTTTTCTGGGAATCTCTGTAGCGCTGGGCCTTGTGCTGATGCTTTCGGCAATCGTGATTGCCGTGCGCAGCCCTGATCCGGAAAAGAACTCGATCTATGAATGTGGGTTCAACGCCTTCGATGATGCCCGGATGAAATTCGATGTCCGATTCTACCTTGTGGCGATCCTGTTCATCATCTTCGATCTGGAAATTGCGTTTCTGTTCCCATGGGGCGTGGCATTTTCGGAAATGTCGATGACCGCCTTCTGGTCGATGATGGTTTTCCTTGCCGTGCTGACTGTGGGCTTTGCCTATGAATGGAAGAAGGGGGCGCTCGAATGGGAGTGATGACCGGAGCCAATACTGCAGGCGCGGATCGTGAAGTCGCGACTCAGGCGCTGAACCGCGAATTGCAGGACAAGGGGTTTTTGCTGACCTCGACCGAGGATATCATCAACTGGGCGCGCAATGGCAGCTTGCACTGGATGACCTTTGGTCTGGCCTGCTGTGCGGTAGAGATGATCCATGTCGCCATGCCGCGCTATGACATCGAACGCTTCGGCACGGCCCCGCGCGCGACCCCGCGCCAGTCGGATCTGATGATCGTGGCGGGAACGCTGACCAACAAGATGGCACCCGCGCTGCGCAAGGTCTATGACCAGATGCCCGAGCCGCGCTATGTGATTTCGATGGGCAGCTGCGCCAATGGCGGCGGCTATTACCATTACAGCTATTCGGTGGTGCGCGGCTGCGACCGGATCGTGCCGGTCGATATCTATGTGCCAGGCTGCCCGCCGACCGCCGAGGCGCTGCTTTATGGTATCCTGCAGCTGCAGCGCAAGATCCGCCGCACTGGCACTCTGGTCCGGTAAGGGGGGCGCGTCATGTCCGAGGCACTGAACGAAATTGCGGCGCTGCTGGAAATGCGCATGGGCGATGCGCTGGTCAGCCATAATGTGGCGTTCGGCGAATTGACCGTGACCACGACGGCCACGCATCTCGTCAAGCTGATCCGTCATCTGCAAATCGACGAAAGCATGCGCTTCTCGACGCTGGTCGATATCACCGCCGTAGATTATCCGGGGCGGCGCAAACGCTTCGAGATGGTCTATCACTTCCTGTCGATGTATCTGAACCACCGTATCCGGGTGAAACTGGCTGTGGGCGAGGATGAAATCATCCCTTCGATCACGCAAGTTCACCCCTCGGCCAACTGGTTCGAGCGCGAAGTGTTTGACATGTTCGGCATCCTGTTTTCCGGTCATCCCGACCTGCGCCGCATCCTGACCGATTACGGCTTTCGCGGCCATCCGCTGCGCAAGGACTTCCCGACCACAGGCTATACCGAAGTCCGCTATGACGAAGCGCTCAAACGCGTCGTCTATGAGCCCGTAAATCTGGTGCAGGAATATCGCCAGTTCGATTTCATGTCGCCCTGGGAAGGGGCAGACTACATCCTGCCGGGTGACGAGAAGAAGGAGGCTGCGAAATGATGGACGGCTCCTACACGCCTGACACCAAGACTGCGGAACAGCAGATCCGCAATTTCAACATCAACTTCGGCCCACAACACCCTGCAGCGCATGGTGTTTTGCGGCTGGTGCTGGAGCTTGACGGCGAAATCGTCGAACGCTGTGACCCGCATATCGGTCTGTTGCATCGCGGCACCGAGAAGCTGATGGAAAGCCGCACCTATCTGCAGAACCTGCCCTATTTCGACCGGCTGGATTATGTGGCCCCGATGAATCAGGAACATGCCTGGTGTCTGGCCATCGAGAAGCTGACCGGCGTGCAGGTGCCGCGCCGGGCGTCCCTGATCCGGGTGCTTTATTCGGAAATCGGCCGCGTTCTGAACCATCTGCTGAACGTGACCACCGGCGCGCTGGATGTGGGCGCGCTGACCCCGCCGCTCTGGGGGTTCGAGGAACGCGAAAAGCTGATGATCTTCTACGAGCGGGCCTGTGGTGCACGTCTGCACGCGGCCTATTTCCGGCCTGGCGGTGTGCATCAGGACCTGCCGCCCGCTCTGCTGGACGATATCGAAGCTTGGGCGCAGCATTTCCCCAAGGTGCTGGATGATATTGACGGGCTTCTGACCGAGAACCGCATCTTCAAGCAGCGCACGGTTGATATCGGCATCGTCAGCGAACAGGAAGCGCTTGACTGGGGGTTCTCAGGACCGATGGTGCGCAGCTCCGGCATGGCCTGGGATTTGCGCCGCGCGCAGCCTTACGAGTGTTATGACGAGTTCGATTTCAAGATCGCGACCGGCAAGAATGGCGATTGCTTTGATCGCTATCTCGTGCGCATGGCCGAGATGCGAGAGAGCACGAAGATCATCCTGCAAGCCATTGAAAAGCTTCGCGCTCCAGAAGGGCAGGGTGATATTCTGGCACGCGGCAAAATCACGCCGCCCTCGCGTGGCGAGATGAAGACCTCGATGGAAGCGCTGATCCATCATTTCAAGCTTTATACTGAGGGCTTTCATGTCCCGGCAGGCGAAGTGTATGCCGCTGTTGAAGCGCCCAAGGGTGAGTTTGGCGTTTATCTGGTGGCGGACGGGACCAACAAGCCTTACCGCGCCAAGATCCGTGCACCGGGCTATGCGCATCTGCAGGCCATGGACCATCTGGCCAAGGGCCATCAACTGGCCGATGTGGCCGCCATCATCGCCACGCTGGACGTGGTGTTCGGAGAGATTGACCGCTAATGCTACGCCGTCTGCACCCCGACCAACCCGGTTCCTTCGCCTTCACGCCCGCCAATCAGGCCTGGGCAGAAGCTCAGATCACGAAATACCCCGAAGGCCGTCAGGCTTCGGCCATCATCCCATTATTGTGGCGTGCTCAGGAACAAGAGGGCTGGCTGACCCGCGCCGCGATCGAGCATGTCGCGACCATGCTGGGCATGGCCTATATCCGGGCGCTGGAAGTGGCGACATTCTACTTCATGTTCCAGCTTCAACCCGTTGGGTCTGTTGCCAATATCCAGATCTGTGGCACAACAAGCTGCATGATCTGCGGGGCCGAGGATCTGATCCGGGTCTGCAAGGAAAAGATCTCGCCCAAGCCACATACATTGTCGGCGGATGGCAAGTTCACCTGGGAAGAAGTCGAATGTCTGGGGGCCTGCACCAACGCGCCCATGGCCCAGATCGGCAAGGATTATTACGAGGATCTGACCGCCGAAGGTTTCGCCAAGATGCTCGACGACATGGCTGCGGGCAAAGTGCCGGTGCCGGGGCCGCAGAACGGGCGCTTTGCCTCGGAACCCTTGGGCGGGCCGACGACGTTGAAGGATTATACGGGCGAGGCGCAGAACGGATCGGTCGCGCTGGCAACCCGCATTGGCGATACACTCAAGCGCATCGACGGGACCGAAGTACCGCTTGTCACCCCTTGGCAGGGTGTGGCCGCACCGAAGCCACCGAAAGGCAAGGCGAAGGAAGCCAAGCCTGCCGAGAATCTGCCTGTCGATTCAACTGGCGTGTCCAAGCAGGAAGCGCCTGCGACTTCGACAGCCAAACCCGAAGCGGTGGCAAAGGGCGCAGAGATCGGCACCAAGCCCGAGATGCTTGTGCAGGCGAAGGGCGCAGCGGATGATCTGAAAAAGATCAAGGGCGTTGGCCCAAAGCTAGAGTCGCTCCTGAACAGCATGGGCGTATTCCATTTCTGGCAGGTCGCAAGCTGGGGCGCGGATGAGGTCGCTTGGGTCGACGAGAACCTTGAAGGGTTCAAGGGCCGGGTCAGCCGCGATGACTGGGTGGCGCAGGCCAAGATCCTTGCGACTGGTGGCGAGACCGAGTTTTCGAAGCGGTAACAGGACAGGATGCGCGTGAATGACCAAACCCTCGCCCAAGGACATCGCCCTCGCGCAGCAAGCCCGGCTTGCGGCGGTGGTGATGTGTGCGGTGATCGTGGGGTGGGTGGTTCTGGGCTGGATCGGGCGCGACTATGGCTGGGATCCGCGCTACGCCTTCCTGATAGATTTCGCAGCGCTGGCGGGCTTTGCCTTTGCGCTGATCGTGACGTTTCGCGTCTGGCGGGCCCGGCAGAACGGGCGCTAGGGGCATTGAGAGGGCAAGCCTATGCTTAAGGATCAGGACCGCATCTTCACCAACCTCTACGGGATGCATGACCGTTCGCTGAAAGGCGCGATTGCGCGAGGTCATTGGGACGGGACGAAGAACATCCTCGCCAAGGGGCGTGACTGGATCATCGACGAGATGAAGCAGTCCGGCCTGCGCGGGCGCGGGGGGGCGGGGTTTCCGACGGGCCTGAAATGGTCCTTCATGCCGAAAGAGAGTGACGGGCGTCCGGCCTATCTGGTCGTGAATGCCGACGAATCCGAGCCCGGCACCTGCAAGGACCGCGAGATCATGCGCCATGATCCGCACACTCTGATCGAGGGCTGCCTGATTGCCTCTTTCGCAATGAACGCCCATGCCTGCTATATCTACATTCGCGGCGAATATATCCGCGAGAAGGAAGCCCTGCAAAACGCCATTGATGAGGCTTACGAGGCCGGTCTTGTGGGCAAGAATGCCTGCGGGTCGGGCTGGGATTTTGACATCTACCTGCATCACGGCGCGGGCGCCTATATCTGCGGCGAGGAAACAGCCCTTCTCGAAAGCCTTGAAGGGCGCAAGGGCATGCCGCGCATGAAGCCGCCTTTCCCGGCGGGCGCGGGGCTGTATGGCTGCCCGACGACAGTGAACAATGTGGAATCGATTGCCGTGGTGCCGACGATCCTGCGGCGCGGGGGCAGCTGGTTCGCAGGTTTCGGGCGTCCGAACAATGCCGGCACCAAGCTGTTCGCGATCTCGGGCCATGTCAACAAGCCCTGTGTCGTGGAAGAGGCGATGTCGATCAGCTTCGAGGAATTGATCGAAACCCATTGCGGCGGCATCCGGGGCGGCTGGGACAATCTGCTGGCCGTGATCCCCGGCGGGTCATCCGTGCCTTGCGTGCGCGGCGAAAAGATGCGTGATGCCACGATGGATTTCGACTATCTGCGCGGTGAACTTGGCTCGGGCCTCGGCACGGCGGCGGTGATCGTGATGGACAAATCCACCGACATCATCAAGGCGATCTGGCGGCTGTCCAAGTTCTACAAGCATGAAAGCTGCGGCCAGTGCACGCCCTGTCGCGAGGGCACAGGCTGGATGATGCGCGTCATGGACCGGCTGGTGCGCGGCGAGGCGGAACTGGAAGAAATCGACATGCTCTGGGACGTGACCAAGCAGGTCGAGGGCCATACGATCTGCGCGCTTGGCGATGCGGCGGCCTGGCCGGTGCAAGGTCTGATCCGCAATTTCCGGGGTGAGATCGAGGACCGGATCAAGGCGCAAAAGGCAGGTCGCGTGTCGAAAGTGGCGGCGGAATAACCCATGAGCGACGCCCGCCACCTTGCGCAACTGAATATCGGCCGACTTGTCGCGCCGACCGATGATGCGCGCGTGGCCGAGTTCATGGCGGCGCTCGATCTGGTGAACGGGATCGGTAAGCGCTGCCCCGGTTTTGTGTGGATGATGGAAGGCTCGGGCGAGCCGGGCCGAGGGAACACGGGAGTTTGCATTGCAGGTGATCCGCAATTCGTGTCCAACCTGACCGTCTGGACCGATGTGGCGTCGCTTGAAGCCTTTGTCTGGAACACGGTGCACCGGCAATTCTATGCCCGCCGGGCCGAGTGGTTTCAGGCTCTCAGCGATCAGCATTTCGTCATGTGGTGGGTGCCCGCTGGCCATCGTCCGACACTGGACGAAGGGCTTGCGCGGCTCGAGCACATGAAAACACACGGGGCCAGTGAACATGCCTTTGGCTGGGACTGGCTGGCCGAGGCGCAACTTTGGAAACAACGGTCCTGTGCTGTTGCCGCGGAGTAAGCCCATGAAAACCCCCATTCTCGCCTTTGCCATCGCCGCGTTTGTCAGCAGCACTGCCGCTGCCGCCACGACTCAGGCCGAAGTCAATGAGACCCTGCGCAATACGCCGGCCATCTATAATGGCCTGTTCACGGCTGCGCTGATCAAGCATGTCACGGATACCTGCCCGGCAGTTGCGCCGCCGGGGCGGATCACGCGGGTCAATTATTTCCTGGGCCTTTACAATCAGGCCCGCAGGCTCGGCTACAGCCGCGCGCAGATCGAGGGCTTTGTCGAGGACAAGGCCGAACAGGCGCGGATGCGCGGGATCGTCGAATCCCATCTGCGCCGCGCCGGGGTGGACCCGAAGAATGAAGCGGCGGTCTGTGCCTATGCACGCGCCGAGATCGCCCAGGGCACGGCCCTTGGTCGCCAGTTGCGGGAGAGGTAACGCATGTCCCAGTTGCGCAAGATCATCATCGACGGCAAGGAACTTGAAGTTCCGGCAGAGATGACGCTCATTCAGGCGGCAGAAGAGGCCGGGATCGAGATCCCGCGCTTCTGCTATCACGAGCGGTTGTCGATTGCTGGCAACTGCCGGATGTGTCTGGTCGAGGTGGTGGGCGGCCCGCCCAAGCCTGCGGCCTCTTGCGCGATGCAGGTGCGTGACCTGCGCCCCGGCCCGAATGGCGAGCCGCCTGTGGTCAAGACCAATTCGCCCATGGTCAAGAAGGCGCGCGAGGGGGTGATGGAGTTCCTGCTTATCAACCACCCGCTCGATTGCCCGATCTGCGATCAGGGCGGTGAATGTGATCTTCAGGATCAGGCGATGGCTTACGGCGTCGATTTCTCGCGCTACCGCGAACCCAAGCGCGCCTCCGAGGACTTGAGGCTCGGCCCGCTCGTGGAAACGCATATGACGCGCTGCATCTCCTGCACCCGCTGTGTGCGGTTCACGACCGAAGTGGCGGGCGTCAGTGTCATGGGCCAGACTGGACGTGGCGAGGATGCCGAGATCACGACCTATCTGGGCGCATTGATCGAGTCCGAAATGGTGGGCAATATCGTGGATCTGTGCCCGGTGGGCGCGCTGGTTTCGGCCCCTTACAGCTTCACGGCGCGGCCATGGGAGTTGACCAAGACTGAAACAATCGACGTGATGGACGCTTTGGGATCGAATATCCGCGTCGATACCAAGGGCCGCGAAGTCATGCGCATCCTGCCACGCAATCATGATGGCGTGAATGAAGAATGGCTGTCGGACAAGTCGCGCTATGTCTGGGACGGGCTGAAACGGCAGCGTCTGGACAAACCTTACATCCGCGAAAATGGCAAGCTGCGCCCTGCAACCTGGCCCGAGGCGCTCTCGGCCGCGGCCAAGGCCATGAAGGGCAAGAAACTCGCAGGGCTCGTGGGTGATCTGGTCTCGACCGAGGCCGCATATGCGCTGAAACTGCTGGTTGAAGGGCAGGGCGGTTCGGTCGAATGTCGCACGGACGGGGCGCATCTGCCCGCCGGAAACCGTTCGGGCTATGTCGGCACGGCAGCGATCGAGGATATAGACCACGCCGACAAGGTGCTTCTGATCGGCACCAACCCGCGTCTGGAAGCACCCGTTCTGAACGCCCGCATCCGCAAGGCATGGCTCAATGGGGCCGATGTGGTGCTGGTGGGTGAGGCCGCGGACCTGACTTATGACTACGAGCATATAGGCACGGATCGCGCGGCGCTCGCGCATGTGGCGGGGCTGGATATGTCCGATCTCGCTGAAAAGTCCTGCATCGTTATCGTGGGGCAAGGTGCCTTGCGCGAAGCCGATGGCGCGGCCGTGCTGGCCATGGCGCAGGCTATTGTCGAGAAATCGGGCGCGAAGCTGCTGGTCCTGCACACGGCCGCCGCCCGCGTTGGCGCGATGGATGCGGGTTGCACCACTGAGGGCGGGATCAAGGCTGCGGTCGAGGGTGCAGAGGTGATCTACAACCTCGGCGCGGATGAAATCGACATCGCCCCCGGCGCCTTTGTCATCTATCAGGGCAGCCATGGCGACAGGGGTGCACATCGGGCAGATATCATCCTGCCGGGTGCCGCCTATACCGAGGAATCGGGCCTCTTCGTCAATACCGAGGGCCGCCCGCAGCTTGCTTTCCGCGCCGGTTTCGCGCCGGGTGATGCCAAGGAGAACTGGGCGATCCTGCGCGCCCTCTCCGCCGAGCTGGGCGCGACACTGCCTTTCGACACGCTGCCCGCGCTGCGCCAGCACCTGACAGCGGAAGTTCCGCATCTGGCCGATATCGACGTGGTGCCGGAAAATGACTGGCAACCGCTGGCGCAGGCTCCGCTCGGCAAGGCGGATTTCCGCAATGCGGTCAGCGATTTCTACCTGACGAACCCGATTGCGCGCGCCTCAAGCCTGATGGCAGAGCTCTCGCGCATGGCGAAAGAGCGCCAGAGCACACCACTGGCAGCGGAGTAACGCGCATGGTACGGGGGCTGCACATGGCTGTCCTGATGCTTGCCACGAGTGGCGGGCTGATGGCCTGTGCGCGGGATGACGCCGTGCGTGCGACGCTCTCGCCCCCGGACCGGGCAGAGTATCTGGGGGTGGATACGCTGTTGCTCGATGACCGGACCGTGAACTTTCTGGTGCGGATGCGCGGCGCGCGCGACAGGGCCGATGTGGTGGCCTATGCGCGTTGTGCTGCAGCGCAATATGCGCTAATCCGCGGCTACAGTTTCGCGCAGCATGTGCGCACCAACGTCACGCGCTCGGGTGATGTCTGGTCTGCGGATGGCGGTTTCGTCATCTCGCCCGACCTGCCGCAGGGGTTGCGCAACATGGACGCCGAAGTGATCGTGGATGATTGCCGGGAACAAGGCATCCCCACGGTGTGAGGAATTGAGGGACGAATGAACGAGTTTCTGCAAACCGGATTGGGCATCGCCACGCTGATTGCCGCGCAATCGCTTCTGGTGATCGGCTTCGTGATGATCAGCCTGATCTTTCTGGTCTATGCTGACCGCAAGATCTGGGCCGCTGTGCAGATGCGGCGCGGCCCGAATGTGGTGGGGCCCTGGGGCCTGTTGCAGACCTTCGCCGATGCGCTGAAATTCGTGGTGAAGGAAGTCGTGATCCCGGCCGGTGTGGATCGCCCGGTCTATTTCCTTGCACCCCTTCTCAGCTTCGTTCTGGCAGTGCTCGCCTGGGCGGTGATCCCGTTCAATGATGGCTGGGTGCTGGCCGATATCAATGTCGCGATCCTGTTCGTCTTCGCCATTGCCAGCCTTGAAGTTTACGGCGTGATCATGGGCGGCTGGGCATCGAACTCTAAATACGCCTTTCTTGGCTCGCTTCGGTCCGCCGCGCAGATGATCAGCTATGAGGTCAGCCTCGGTCTGATCATCATCGGGGTGATCATCTCGACCGGCAGCATGAATTTTGGCGCTATTGTCGCGGCACAGGATACTGGCTGGGGTCTGCTGGGCTGGTACTGGTTGCCGCATCTGCCGATGGTGCTCTTGTTCTTCGTCTCGGCGCTTGCGGAAACCAACCGCCCGCCCTTTGACCTGCCGGAAGCGGAATCCGAACTGGTGGCGGGGTTCATGGTCGAATATGGCTCGACGCCCTACCTGCTGTTCATGGCGGGCGAATATATCGCGATCTTCCTGATGTGCGCGCTGATGAGCCTGCTGTTCTTTGGTGGCTGGCTCTCGCCCATTCCGGGGCTGCCGGACGGGTTCCACTGGATGTTCCTGAAGATGGCGTTCTTCTTCTTCCTGTTCGCCATGGTGAAGGCCATCGTGCCGCGCTACCGCTATGACCAGTTGATGCGCATCGGCTGGAAAGTCTTCCTGCCCTTCTCGCTGGGCTGGGTGGTGTTGATCGCATTCCTTGCAAAATTCGAAGTCGCGGGTGGTTTCTGGGCCCGCTGGGCGATTGGAGGCTGACACATGGGATTTGATTGGGGACGTGCCGTCAAATACACGCTGATGGTCGATTTTATCAAAGGCTTCGGGCTGGGGATGAAATACTTCGTGGCGCCCAAGCCCACGGTGAACTATCCGCATGAAAAAGGCCCGCTCAGCCCGCGTTTTCGGGGTGAACATGCGCTGCGCCGCTACCCGAATGGCGAGGAACGCTGCATTGCCTGCAAGCTCTGCGAAGCGATCTGCCCGGCGCAGGCGATCACGATTGACGCGGAACCCCGCGAAGACGGGTCACGCCGCACCACGCGCTATGACATCGACATGACCAAATGCATCTATTGCGGTTTCTGTCAGGAAGCCTGCCCGGTGGATGCGATTGTCGAAGGGCCGAATTTTGAATTCGCAACCGAGACGCGCGAGGAGCTGTTCTACAACAAGGATCGCCTGCTGGCGAATGGCGAGCGTTGGGAAGCGCAAATCGCGCGCAATCTCGAAATCGACGCGCCCTATCGCTGAGCGCCGGACTTGGGGCCGAACGCCTCGCCACTGACAAAAGGAACCCGAGGGACATGGGGATCGCCGATATCACTTTCTACGCTTTCGCGGTGACGCTTCTGGGCGCGGGCTTTCTGGTCACGATCGCCCGCAACCCGGTGCATTCGGTGCTCTGGCTGATCCTGACCTTCATTTCGGCGGCGGGCATGTTCGTCCTGTTGGGGGCCGAGTTCATGGCGATGCTCTTGATCATCGTCTATGTCGGCGCAGTCGCGGTGCTGTTCCTGTTCGTGGTGATGATGCTCGATGTGGATTTTGCGGCCCTCAAGGGCGAGGTTGCACGCTATTTTCCGCTCGCCAGTATCGTGGGCATCGTGCTTCTGATGCAAATGGCGCTTCTTTTCGGGTCATGGCAGGAATCCCAGAGCGCACAGGCCTTGCGGCAGGCACCGACGCCGGATGCAACCGAGGTCCACAACACCAAGGCACTGGGTCTGATCCTCTATGATCAGTATTTCCTGCTGTTCCAGACCGCGGGGCTGATCCTGCTGGTAGCGATGATCGGGGCCATCGTGCTGACGCTGCGCCATCGCAAGGATGTGAAGCGCCAGAATGTGGTTGCCCAGATGCATCGCGATCCGGCCAAGACGCTTGAACTGAAAGACGTCAAACCGGGGCAGGGGCTGTCGTGAGGCTGAAACACGCCATAAGGACAGCTTGCCTTTCTGCGGCTGTCGGCGCGCTTTCGGCGGCATCGGCCTTGGCCTGCATGCCGTCCGAGAAGCCGCTTGAGCCAGATGTGCGCGGGCCTGATTGCGCCTTCGCGATGGATGTTTCGCGCATCTCGACCGTCAGCCTGAGTTCGGCGGAACCGCTTGGGGAGCGCCGCTACCTTCAGACGCTATCGGACGGGCAGGTTTGTGAAGGTTCGAAAAATCTGGTCGTGCATGATTGCGCGGCGGGGAAAATGCTGATTATCGGCACGGAATTCTATCATGCTTTCGCCATGCCGCGCGAGGATGATCGTCATATTCACAAGGTCCGCGAGGCAGCGCTCAAGGTGCGCGATCAGGGGATCGTGCCGGATTTTGCGATGATAACGAGCCTCAGCCAAGCTGAAGGATTTGGCGAGCCGAAGGTTCTGCGTATCAATCAACGCCTGCAATTCGAGCGCAGGACGCTGCGACTGGATTGTGTCTGCCGGACATTGGACCGGCGAAGCTGAGTGTAAAGACGACACCGCGAGCCAGTCGCGGAGAGAATGAGAATGGGCCCAAAGGCCAGAGGGGACCGGAATGGTTGGACTTGAACATTATCTGACAGTGGCGGCGGCCCTGTTCGTCATCGGGATTTTCGGGATTTTCCTGAACCGCAAGAATATCATCGTGATCCTTATGTCCATCGAACTGATGCTCTTGTCGGTCAATATCAACCTGGTGGCCTTTTCCAGCTTCCTGAACGATCTTGTGGGGCAGGTTTTCACGATGTTCGTGCTGACCGTCGCCGCAGCAGAGGCCGCGATCGGCCTTGCGATCCTTGTCTGCTTCTTCCGCAATCGGGGCACGATTGATGTTGAAGATGTCAATGTGATGAAAGGCTGAGGTGATGGCAGTAACTGTTCTTCTGGCCCCGCTTCTGGGCGCGATCATCGCCGGATTGTTCTGGCGCGTGATTGGCGAACGGCCCGCGCAGATCGTGGCAACGGGCCTGTTGTTCCTCTCGGCCTTTCTGTCATGGGTGATTTTTCTGACGCATGACGGGTCTGTCCAGCAGATCACGCTTCTGCGCTGGATTGACAGCGGCACGCTGGTTGGCGACTGGGCGATCCGTCTGGACCGGCTGACCGCGGTCATGCTGATCGTGATTACCACTGTCTCGGCGCTCGTGCACCTTTATAGCTTCGGCTACATGGCGCATGACGACAATTTCGCAGAGAATGAAAGCTACCGCCCGCGCTTCTTTGCCTATCTGTCGCTGTTCACCTTCGCGATGCTGATGCTGGTGACAGCCGATAACCTCGTGCAGCTCTTCTTCGGCTGGGAAGGGGTGGGTCTGGCGTCATACCTGCTGATCGGTTTCTATTTCCGTAAACAGTCTGCAGGTGCTGCGGCGATGAAGGCTTTCATCGTCAATCGCGTGGGCGATATGGGCCTGATCCTTGCAATCATGGTGATCTATTTCCTTGTCGACTCGATCCAGTATGACGATGTCTTTGCCGCCGCTGCCACGCTGTCGGAAACGACCGTGCGTTTCCTCTGGACCGACTGGAATGCGGCGAACCTGATTGCCTTCCTGCTGTTCGTGGGCGCGATGGGCAAATCGGCGCAGTTGTTCCTGCACACATGGTTGCCCGACGCGATGGAAGGCCCGACGCCTGTCTCGGCCCTGATCCACGCCGCGACCATGGTCACGGCTGGCGTGTTCCTTGTCGCGCGCATGTCGCCGCTGATGGAATACACCCCCGAGGTGATGGCATTTGTGGTCTTCATCGGCGCGATGACCGCGCTTTTCGCCGCGACTGTCGGTCTGGTGCAGAACGACATCAAGCGCGTGATCGCCTATTCGACCTGCTCGCAGCTTGGTTTCATGTTCGTGGCCGCAGGGGTCGGGGTCTATTCGGTCGCCATGTTCCACCTGCTGACCCATGCCTTCTTCAAGGCCATGCTGTTCCTTGGGGCCGGTTCGGTCATCCACGGGATGCACCATGAGCAGGACATGCGCAATTATGGCGGGTTGAAAGACAAGCTGCCGATGACCTTCTGGGCCATGCTGATCGGTACGCTGGCGATTACCGGGGTGGGTATTCCGCTGACGATGATCGGCTTTGCGGGGTTTGTGTCGAAGGACGCGATCATTGAATCGGTTTTTGCGTCCGGCACGACCTATGCTTTCGCCATTCTGGTTTTCGCGGCAGGTCTGACCAGCTTCTATAGCTGGCGGCTGATGTTCCTGACCTTCTGGGGCACACCGCGCGGCGACAAGCATACGCATGAACACGCCCATGAAAGCCCGATGGTCATGCTGATCCCACTTGCCGTGCTGGCGGTGGGGTCTGTGCTGGCGGGGATGGTGTTCTATGGACCGTTCTTTGGCTCTACTTCGCAGGTGCGCGATTATTTTGGCGCAGCCATTTTCATGGCCGAGGGAAACAACCTTGTCTCGGAAGCCCATTATGTGCCGAAATGGGTCAAGGTTTCGCCCTTTGCCGCCATGCTGGTCGGGCTTGGAATGGCGTATCTCTTCTATATCCGCGACACTTCGCTGCCCAAGCGGCTGGCCGAGACTTTCCCCGGTGCCTATCAGTTCTTCCTGAACAAGTGGTATTTCGACGAGATCTACGAGTTCCTGTTCGTGCGCCCGGCCAAGGCTATCGGCCATTTCCTGTGGAAAAAGGGTGATGGGGCCACGATTGACGGTGGCATCAACGGGCTTGCGATGGGGATCATTCCCTTCTTCACGCGCCTCGCAGGTCGTGCGCAATCGGGCTTTCTGTATCACTACGCGTTTGCAATGGTTCTGGGGATTGTCGTGATCGTCACCTATGTCACGCTGGCCGGAGGGTCGAACTGATGCTCAACCTTCTGTCCATCATTACCTTCACCCCGGCGATTGCAGCGGCGATCCTTGCGATCTTCCTGCGCGGGGATGATGAAGCCGCCCAAATGAACGCGAAATGGGTGGCGCTGGTGGCGACACTGGCCACATTCGCGGCCTCGCTGATCCTGCTCGTGGGCTTTGACCCGCAGGATACCGGCTTCCAGTTCGTCGAGGAACATGACTGGATCATGGGCTTCACCTACAAGATGGGGGTGGATGGCATCTCGATCCTGTTCGTGATGCTGACGACAGCACTCATGCCGATCACCATTGGCGCATGCTGGAACGTCACCCACCGCGTCAAGGATTACATGATCGCCTTCCTGCTTCTGGAAACGCTGATGATCGGCGTGTTCACGGCGCTTGATCTGGTGCTGTTCTACCTGTTCTTTGAAGCTGGTCTGATCCCGATGTTCCTGATCATCGGCATCTGGGGCGGCAAGGACCGGATTTACGCGGCTTTCAAGTTCTTCCTCTACACCTTCCTCGGCTCGGTGCTGATGCTGGTCGCCATGATCGCGATGTATGTCGATGCAGGCACCACCGATATTCCGACGCTGCTGACGCACCAGTTCGACGCGGGCACCTTCTCGCTGATGGGCTGGCAGGTCGTGGGCGGGATGCAGACGCTTCTTTGGCTCGCATTCTTCGCGTCTTTTGCCGTGAAAATGCCGATGTGGCCGGTCCATACCTGGCTACCTGACGCCCATGTGCAAGCACCCACGGCAGGCTCGGTCATCCTGGCCGCGGTGCTGTTGAAAATGGGCGGCTACGGTTTCCTACGCTTTTCGCTGCCGATGTTCCCTGTGGCCAGCGACATCTTCGCGCCGCTGGTGCTGTGGCTTTCGGCCATCGCCATCGTCTACACTTCGCTGGTGGCCCTGATGCAAGAGGACATGAAGAAGCTGATCGCCTATTCGTCTGTCGCGCATATGGGGTTCGTGACGATGGGGATTTTCGCGGCGAACCAGCAGGGGCTGGACGGGGCGATTTTCCAGATGATCAGCCATGGCTTCATCTCGGGCGCGCTGTTCCTTGCAGTGGGCGTGATCTATGACCGGATGCATACGCGCGAGATCGCCGCCTATGGCGGGCTGATCAACCGGATGCCGGTCTATGCGGCGGTGTTCCTTCTGTTCACCATGGCCAATGTCGGCCTGCCGGGCACCTCGGGTTTCGTGGGGGAATTCCTGACATTCCTTGGCGTCTATCAGGTCAATACCTGGGTTGCCTTTGTTGCGGCGACCGGTGTGATCCTGTCGGCGGGCTATGCGCTATGGCTGTTCCGCCGTGTGGTGATGGGGGAACTGATCAAGGAAGCGCTCAAGGGCATCAAGGACATGGACCGCCGCGAAAAGCTGCTGATCACGCCGCTGGCGGTGATGACGCTGCTGCTTGGGGTCTATCCCGCGCTTGTTACAGATATCATTGGCCCCTCGGTCGCCGCATTGGTGCAGGGGCATGAGTTGGCGTTGCAGGCCCATGAGGCCGCATCCCAACTGGCACAGAACTGAAAGGTCCAGCGATGATCGGAGCTGATCTCTACACGGCCCTGCCCGAAATCGTCCTCGCGCTTTTCGCGATGGCCGCACTCATGGTGGGTGTCTATGGCGGCAAGGACAAGCTGGCCGAGCCGATCCTCTGGGCAACTGCGGCGCTGATGGTGCTGCTGGCGCTTTTCGTTGGGTCCAAGGGGCTGGAGGAACAGACCGCCTTCAACGGTATGTATCTGGCCGATGCCTTCGCGCATTTCTCGAAAATGGTCATTCTGATCTCTGCCGCCGTGGTGCTGGTCATGGGGCAGGGCTATATGGCCGCGCGGGGGCTCTTGAAATTCGAATACCCGATCCTGATCGCTTTGTCGGTCGTAGGCATGATGCTCATGGTGTCCTCGGGCGATCTGATCGCGCTTTATATGGGGTTGGAGCTTCAATCGCTGGCGCTTTATGTCGTGGCCACCATGAACCGCGATTCCGCGCGCTCGACAGAAGCGGGGCTGAAATACTTCATCCTTGGCGCGCTGGCCTCGGGCCTGCTGCTCTATGGCGCGTCGCTGACCTATGGCTATGCTGGCACGACGCTGTTTGCGGGCATCGTCTCGACTATCTCGGAAGATGGCATGTCGATTGGCCTCTTGATGGGGCTTGCCTTCATGCTGGCGGGTCTGGCCTTCAAGGTCTCTGCCGTGCCCTTCCATATGTGGACGCCGGATGTCTATGAGGGCGCGCCGACCCCGGTAACGGCATTTTTCGCCACCGCCCCCAAGGTTGCCGCGATGGCGTTGATCGCGCGTGTGGTGCATGAAGCCTTTGGCACGGTCCCCGGTGACTGGTCTCAGATCATCGCTTTCCTTGCCGCGGGATCCATGTTCGTGGGGGCCATTGCGGCCATTGGTCAGCGCAATATCAAGCGCCTGATGGCCTATTCCTCGATTTCGCATATGGGTTTTGCGCTGGTCGGTCTGGCGGCAGGCACGGCGCAGGGCGTGCAGGGGATGCTGGTCTATATGGCGATCTATGTCACCATGAATATCGGTGTCTTTGCCTTCATCCTGATGATGGAACGCGACGGCAAGGCCGTGGTCGATATCGAAGCCTTGCGCATGTATTCCAAGGCCGAACCGCTGCGCGCGCTGGCCCTTCTGGTGCTGATGTTCTCGCTTGCAGGCGTGCCGCCGCTGGTGGGTTTCTTCGGCAAGTTCTATGTGCTCTGGGCTGCAGTTCAGGCGGGCATGACATGGCTGGCGGTCGCCGGTGTGATCGCGTCGGTGATCGGGGCCTTCTATTATCTGCGCATCGTCTATTACATGTATTTCGGGGCTGAAACCGAGCCACTGGATCAGATGCGTGCCCCTGTGCAATCGACGCTGCTGGTGGCATCGGCCGCGATCATGGTGCTGGGGGTGATCAACCTCTTCGGGGTCGAGGGTCTGGCCGAACTGGCAGCAAGCGCCCTTGTCAAGTAACTGGCCCGCAGGTGTCGGGCGGGTTGTCCTGCCCGAAATCGACAGCACCAATGCCGAAGCGGCCCGGATCGCACCGGGTCTGAGCGGTCCGACATGGATCCTCGCGCTGCGCCAGACACGCGGGCGCGGGCGACGTGGGCGCGAGTGGCGCGACCCTGAAGGCAACTTTGCCGCGACCTATGTCACGCGCCCCGGTGGCCCGCCCGATCAGGTCGCGCTGCGGTCCTTCGTCGCCGCCCTTGCGCTGCACGAGGCCCTGGTCACGGTCACAGGCCGCCCCGAGGCATTCGCCCTGAAATGGCCCAATGATGTGCTTTTGAACGGGGGCAAGCTGGCGGGTATTCTGCTTGAAAGCATCGGTCATGGGGCACAGGTCGGGCATCTGGCCATCGGGATCGGGGTTAACCTGCGCATGGCCCCTGCTGCAGAAAAAGGGGCAGTGCCGCCGGTCAGCCTTATGGGCGAGACAGGGACCAGCGTTGCGCCGGAAGAATTCCTTGACCTGCTCGCGCCTGCGTTCGCGCGAAGGGAGGACCAGTTTGTGACCTATGGCTTCGCGCCAATCCGCCGCGCCTGGCTGGACCGCGCGGCGCTACTGGGGCAGGTGATCACGGCGCGCACTGTGACCGAGAGCCATAGCGGCACATTCGAGGGGATCGACGCGACGGGCGCGTTGCAGTTGCGCGACGCGCGCGGGCTGCGCGCGATACCGGCAGCAGAAGTCTATTTCGCGTGAAAGGCAGGCAAGATGCTTCTGACCATTGACTGCGGCAACACCAACACCGTTTTTTCGGTCTGGGACGGGACACAGTTCATCGCGACCTGGCGCACCTCGACCGATGTGACACGCACGGCAGATCAGTATTTCGTCTGGCTCAACAGCCTGATGAACCTGACCGGGCTATATGCGGACATTAGCGATGTGGTGATTTCCTCGACCGTGCCGCGCGTGGTGTTCAATCTTCGGGTGCTGTGTGACCGCTATTTCAATACGCGGCCTCTGGTCGTGGGCAAGCCCGAATGTCTGCTGCCGGTGCCGCCGCGCGTCGATGCAGGTGTGCGCCCTGGCCCGGACCGGCTGGCCAATGCCGCAGGCGCGTTTGATCGCCACGGGGGCAATGTCGTGGTGGTCGATTTCGGCACGGCCACGAATTTTGATGTCGTCGCCGATGATGGCGCCTATATCGGCGGCGTCATCGCGCCGGGGGTGAACCTGTCGCTACAGGCGCTGCATCAGGGTGCGGCAGCCCTGCCGCATGTCGATATTTCCCAGCCTGAGAAGGTGATCGGCACGAATACGGTCGAGTGTATCCAGTCGGGGGTGTTCTGGGGCTATATCGGGCTGATTGAGGGAATGATCGTCCGGATCAAGGCCGAATACGGTCGCCCGATGACCGTGATCGGCACAGGCGGGCTTGCGCCTTTGTTCGCGCAGGCCGAGAACCTGTTTGACAGGGTCGAGGATGATCTGACATTGCATGGCCTTCGCGTGATCCACGACTATAACAAGACGAACGGCACCAAGGAGCAGGCATGAGCAAGGACAGGCTGATCTATCTTCCCCTCGGGGGGGCAGGCGAAGTGGGTATGAATGCCTATGTCTTCGGCTATGGACCCAAAGGGCGCGAGCGGCTGATCCTTGTCGATCTTGGCGTGACATTTTCGGATATGGACGGCTCGCCCGGTGTCGATCTGATCCTGCCGGACACGGCCTGGCTGGAAGAACGGCGCGACCGGCTGGAAGCGATCATCATCACCCACGCGCATGAGGATCATGTGGGCGCAGTGGGCCAGCTCTGGGACCGTTTGCGCGCGCCCGTCTATGCCCGCGATTTCACGGCGCGGATTGCACGGCTGAAAATGCAGGATGCAGGCCATGATCCGCAGATCGTCAAGACTGTGGACAAGGTGCCCGAAGCGCTGGAGCTTGGCCCCTTCCGGGTGCAGTTCTTCCCGGTCGCCCATTCGCTGCCCGAAGCCTCTGGCCTGATCATCGATACGCCTGCGGGGCGGATCGTGCATACGGGCGATTTCAAATCGGATCTGACACCGGGCGTGGGCGAGCCGCATGACCCGGGCCTGCTGGAAGCCATCGGGCGCACGGGCGTCAAGGCCATGATCTGCGACAGCACCAATGTCATGAACACCCATGCCGGTCGGTCAGAGATGACATTGATCGAACCGATCACTGATCTGATGCGCAACGCGAAGGGCTTGGTCGTTGCCACGACCTTCGCCTCGAATGTGGCGCGGCTGAAAACGCTGGCGGTGGCCGCGCAGCAAGCCGGGCGCTCGGTCTGCCTGATGGGGCGCGCGATGTTGCGCATGACACAGGTCGCGACGGAAGCGGGCATCCTGCGCGACATGCCGCCCACGATCAGCCCGGAAGCGGCCAAGGACATCCCGCGCGAGAACCTGCTCTTGATCGTGACGGGATCGCAGGGCGAACGCCGCGCGGCCTCGGCACAGCTTGCGCGCGGCAATTACATGGGGATGAGCATGAAGGAAGGGGATACGTTCCTGTTCTCGTCCATGACCATTCCGGGCAATGAGCGTGACGTGGGGCGCATCGTGAATGGCCTGTCGCAAATGGGGGTCGATGTGCTGGACAACAGCCAGCGGCTTTACCATGTCTCTGGCCATGCCAATCGGCCAGATCTGGAAGAGATGCAGCGCCTGATCAACCCGGCCATCGTGATCCCGATGCATGGCGAACACCGGATGATGCGCGAACATGCCAAGCTTGCGCTGGCCAATGGACGGCGCGCGCTGGTGGTGCCGAACGGGTCCATCTGCGATCTGACGGGCGATGTGCCTGTACTTGTCGACGAGATCGAGACCGGGCGTATCTATCTGGACGGCTCGCGCCATATCGGGGCGATGGACGGGGTGATCCGCGACCGCATCCGCATGGCACTTGGCGGGCATGTCTTCGTGACGCTGATCCTTGATGAAGAGAATGAGGCACTTGGCGCGCCCTGGGCCGAGATCGCAGGGCTGAAACCCGAAGGGCGCGGCGGCGCGGCGCTCAATGAGATCATCGAAGCCGAGTTGGAGGAATTTCTGTCGCGCGCGGGTCACAAGGTTCTGGCCGATGATGACAAGCTCAATGACGGGATGCGCCGCGTGGTCCGGCAAGTGGTCATGGAAGAGATTGGCAAGAAGCCGGAAGTGACCATCGTCGTCAGCCGCCTGATGGGCGATTGAACTGTGAACCAGCGGTGGCCTGCGGCCAGGTTTATCTGAAATAGGGGGCTGCCGCCCCCGTCTGACCTTTGGCCAGCCCCCCCGCGAGTATTTCGGGCAAGATGAAGGATCAGCGGCGCCAGATCCGGGGATAGGTGGCGAATTGCCCTTGCAGTTTGGCGAGGACGCGCAGATGCGGTGGTTTGGGGGAGTGTCCTGAGGCGAGACGCTCCAGCGCGATTTCGGGCGGGCAGGGCAAGCCTGTGACCGGGTCCAGATAGCGCGGATAGGCGATCAGGGCTGCATGGATGAATGTTGCAAGGTCGGGGCGCGCGCGTCGGCGTTCAGGGATGTCGCCGAGATCGCGGGTCAGCCCCCAGCCTGCATAGAAGGGCGCGCCGAGTGTCGTCACGGGAACACCGCGCAAGAGTGCCTCAAATCCTAGCGTGGAAGTCATGGTCCAGACCTCTTGCACTTGCTCCAGCAACAGCACCGGGTCGGCCCGTGACAGCACGGAATCGGCATGGGTAAGGGCGTCAGTTTCCATTACGGCACCGGGCCGCAGGCCGGCCTCGACATCGGGATGGGGCTTGTAGAGGATGATCGCATCGGGGTTATGCGCGCGGGTTTCGCGCAGCAGATCGAGATTGGTGCGGATGCGCGTGGTGCCAAGGCGGATCGAGGCGTCATCTTCGACCTGGCCGGGCACAAGGATCCGGTGGCCCTGTGGAAGATCGGGCAAGGAGCCGGACAGATTATACTTGCTCAGGCGCTGCGCAAGGATGGTCGCGCGCAGTGCTCCCGCGCGGTCTGCGCCACCGGGGGGCATAGGGGCCGCGATCAGGGCTTCCAGCCGCGAGGGCTGCGCGGGGTCGAAGTAAAGCCCCAGATCATCCGTGATCAGGGAGAGCGGCGGCGTCAGCTCTGCCCCCAGCCCGCGCGAGCGCAGGAACCCATCCTCGACGCGGATCACGCGCGGCGCGACCGGCGCTGGCACCGCCCCCCAGACGAGATTGGGGCGCGCGGGATCAGGTGCCTTGGCAAAACGCACAGCTTGCCAGCGCCCGAAAAACGCCTGCAGATGCGCCCGTTTCCAAAGCCGCATGTCAAGCGCGGTATAGCCATGACGATCCTCGCGCCAGGCGCGGCGCAGGGCTTCAATGTGATTGAGCGCGTCCTCGAAACGACACAGGCGGTCGCGGCAAGGGTCATACCAATGCGGATAAAGCAGCATCGCGCCTGCAAAAAGCTGTGCGCGGGTCAGCTTGCGGCGGCGACGCGGATGGGGCGTCTGGTCATCAGTCAGACCCCAGCCCGCATAGAAAGGCAAGCCCCAGACGCGCGGACGATGGCCCGCAAGGATCGCTTCGAAACCGAGCTGCGAGGACACGGTATAGACCGCGATCGCCCCTTCCAGCAATTCCCAGGGCGAGACCGGGTCGCTCGACAGGGTGATATGCGCGCCAGTCACATCGGCCTTGGTGAAATGGCCCGCGCGAAAACCGCCGATGGTTTCGGGATGGGTGCGGATGACGACCCGCGCACCCGGAAAATCCAGTTGCGCCTGTACCAGCATCTCTTGGAACAGATGCTCGGACAAAGGCCCGTTCAGCCCGCCACGGGTCAGCGAAGCATCGCCCCTGACCTGATCGACCACCAGCACATAGCCCGGCGGTGGTGGCGCGAGGTCGGGGTCATGGGCCGCATATTTGCTGAACTGCCCGTGCTTCAGACGCGCCATGCCCAGACGTGCGCGCTCCATCAAGGCATGATCATCGAAGGGATGCGTGGCCAGCAGTGTTTCCAGATCCGACGGGCGCGAAGGGTCGAAATGAATACCTGTGTGGTCAATGAGCAGGCCAAGGGGGGGCTCTCCGCCCCGGCCCGGAAAGAGCGAGCGCAGAAAGGCATCTTCCAGCCGGATGAGTTTCGCGCCGCAGTGCCGTGCCACCCATTCGCCACGCGCGGCATGGGCTGCATGGCCCCAGACCGCGACCGTTCCCGCGCGCCCCGGCCAGCCAGCCCTCATGGGAAGTCCTGCCAGCGCCATGATCCGGCGGATGCGACGGGCCGACGCGGACGCACCCAGAAATCCGCCTGTATAGGCATGGACAGGGATAGGCCTTGCCTGTCCCATCCTGCAAGCGTCAGTCAGAGCTGTTGAAGTTGCGCGCAGTCCGTGCGGCAGTGAGCGACCCGGTCAAGGCGGCAATCTGGCGCGACCAGAGCACTGACGACGCTTCGGTCACAAAGATCGTGTCCCCGTCGCGGATCTTGAAATCACGCGCATTGAACATGCCTGTCGGAGCGGTCAGATCCAGCACATAGACAAAACGCACATCCGTCACGAATTTGCCGATCCCGAGGATCTCGGTTGCGACTTCGGGCACTTCATCGCGGAAGATGAAGACACCGGTCGGATCAGCGCGCAGCGGATCGAGACCGCCGACCATGGCAATGGCGTCAATCGCGGAAATCTGGCGCGTATCGAAGGTGACGCGGTTGGCGGTGCCGGTCGCACCCAGCACGGAAAAGGCGCGTTGGTCCTGGCGCACCAGAATCCGGTCGCCGGGGCGCATGGCGATATCGAGCGACGGGTTGGAGAAGATGTCCTGCAACCAGGCGCTGTCTTGCCGGTTGCCGCGCGTGACCAGAACCTGTGCGGTTTCCAGTGGAATGGCAATGCCGCCCGCCGTCGCGATCATCGAACTGAGCCGGTTTGTCGCGCGCGTGACCGGATAGACCCCCTGCGCAGTCACACCGCCGGTGACAGAGACGGTCGCGCCATCGCCTTGGGCGCGCGCTACAACGACCTGCGGGTCAGGCGTCTGCTCGTCCAACGCGCTTGTCAGCATGCGGCGCAGCGAGTCCGGCGTCTGGCCTGCCGCGCGGATACGCCCCGCATAGGGCACGAAGATGAAACCTGCGTCATCGACCTGCAATTCTTCCAGAATGGCGTTATTGGCCGTGCTCGGTGCCAGCAGGCCCTCGGGCACATTTTCATAGACATTCAGGCTGATCACATCGCCAGGGCGGATCGTGTCGCCGCCCGTCAGCGCGCCAGAGCGCAGCGCATGGCTGAATCCCAGCGACTCCGGGCGGTTCGCGGCATTGCTGACCCGTTTTGTCACCAGCACGATATGCGCATCGCCCGAGCGCATCACCGAGCCTTCGAATATTTCACGCTTGGTCGGACCGTCACGGGATACGGCGCAGGAAGCAAGCGCCGCAACAGCGGCAAGCAGGGCCATTCGGCGGCCCATCGACATGGTTTTCGCGATCACTGCTCGGGCTCCTTTGAAAGGGCATGCCTCTGATTTTTTTCTGACCATACAGCTTTCAGGCGAAAACGCCAAGCACGGAAATGGGTTAGCGCCTAGCGCACCATCCGCAACTGTTGCCGTGGTGCCGCGTCGCCGCAGATCAGCGCCGTATAGGGATCTTGCGGGGCCAGCATCAGATCCACCACATGTCGCATCAACTGCCTGCGCCCCCCCAAAGAATAGTAGCCGCCCGGAATCTGCGAGGTTTCCAGCAGGAAATGACGATAATCGCGGTAAGCGCGCGCGTCAGGGCGGGTAGGCTTGGCGAAAAAGGTCTCGATCGGTTGTGTCGAGACGAATTCGGGCTTGTCATAGACCGCGCGACCGAAGATCCGCAGCGGCATCCCGCGCCACAGAACCTGCTGCGCGGCCGTGGAATTGACCGTGACGGCCGAGCGCGCATGGTTGAGCAGCCGTGCAAGCTTGCCGCCGCGCAGGAAATGCACGCGGCCTTCGAGTTCATGGCCTTTGGTGAGCGCCCGGATGGTGGTGCGCAGCGGCGCGCGACCATCTTCCAGCGGATGCGCCTTGATAACCAGATGATGATGACGCGGCGCGCCCTTGGCGAAGCCGTCGAAAATCTGCATCAGGAATTCGGTTTGCGACCGAAACGGGCTATGGGCGCGGAAGCTTGAGTCATGTTCGAGTTGCAACAGCACGAGATGATAAGGAAAGCCACCATTGCGCACGCGCCATGTCTCGATCCGGCGTTCCAGCGAATGCAGCGGCATCAGCCAGAGCCGTTTGAGATAGAGCTTGAATTCCTGCGCCACGCTCAGGTCGCGATGCGGGCGGAAATTGCGATAGCGCCAGTTCAGGGCCATGACACAGAAATGATAGAGCGCGCCGTAAAAGATATGCTGGCGCATATCCCCCCAATGCGCGGGCGGGTCCGGCAGTTCCAGATCGCATTTTTCCAGCGCGCTGCGCATTTCCGGCAGGCCGAGATCCATCAGTTTGGAATTGCCGTTTGACCCGTCGCGTTCATATGTCACCCAATAGGGTCGCAGATAGCCTTCCTCGAAAACATGGATTGTCAGGCCAAGGTCGCGGGCAATCTCGATGGCGCGGGCATGGATCGGGCGCACATCGCCGTAGAGCGCGATATCGGTGATCTGATGTGTGGCGACGATTTCGCGGAACCGCTCTGGCCAGTCGGCCAGCGTTTCAGTGAAGGGAATGTAGCGGGATTTGTCGTGCCAGAAGACCGCATCTCCCTGATTGAAACCCACACGCCAGACCTCTGCACCTGCGGCGCGCAGCCCTTTGGCAAGGCGGTTAAAGAACCAGCCATGCGGCCCTTGCAGGAACAGGAAATGTCTGGTGTCACACTCTATGCGCATCGCTTGCGCCTTGTTACTGGCCCTGATGGTCAGGGGAACTGCTCTGATCATACGATAAATTCACAATAATTCGTGAATGTCAGGAAGATTGCACACGATTTCGGCATCAATGTGGCGCGCTTGCCAAGGCGCATCGCGCAAGGTAGCCCTGTCCGGGCAGCAACAGTCGTAGGGGCGAGGGGTTTCATGTTCACAGGCATCATTACGGATATCGGCATCATCCGCGCGTTGGAGCCGAAAGGCGACCTGCGAGTGCGCATCGCGACAGGGTATGAAACTGCGGGAATTGATCTGGGGGCCTCGATCGCCTCGGACGGGGTCTGCCTGACCGTGGTGGCGCTGGGACCGGACTGGTATGAAGTGCAGGTCTCGGCTGAAACCGTGGCCAAGACCAATCTGGGTGACTGGACGGTGGGCCGACGGGTCAATCTGGAACGCGCGCTCAGGCTGGGGGATGAGTTGGGCGGGCATATCGTGTCAGGCCATGTGGACGGTGTGGCCGAAGTGGTTGGCCTGCGTGAAGAGGGCGAAAGCACCCGCCTGCGGTTTCGTGCGCCCGACCACCTCGCGGGCTTCATCGCGCCGAAAGGTTCGGTTGCGCTGAATGGAACCTCGCTGACCGTAAACGAGGTCGAAGGTGCGGAATTCGGCGTCAACCTGATCCCGCATACCAAGACCGTGACCACATGGGGCGATGTGGCTCTGGGCGACCGGGTCAATCTGGAGATCGACACGCTTGCGCGCTATGTCGCACGGCTGCGCGACTGGGAACGGGGCTAGGGTGCGCAGCGACGCCGCACTGCCGCTGGACAGGCCAAGCCCGTGCGCGCTATCGTGTTCCCGTCAACAAGGCATGGCACATGACAGATGACTGGGACCAGCCCGACCCTGTGGCGACCCGGCGCGAAGCCGAGGCGCTGATTGTCGATGTGGATGGCTATGAGGGGCCGCTTGATCTGCTGCTCACCCTCTCGCGCAGCCAGAAAGTCGATCTGCGGCGCATTTCCGTGCTGGATCTGGCTGAGCAGTATCTGGGCTTCATCGAACGCGCCCGCGCACTGCGTATCGAACTCGCGGCGGATTATCTTGTCATGGCGGCATGGCTGGCTTTCCTGAAATCGCGCCTGCTGTTGCCGCCCGACCCGAGCGAGGAGGGCCCGACCGGCGCAGAGCTGGCAGCCCATCTGGCCTGGCAGCTCGAACGCCTGCAAGCCATGCGCGAGGCCGCCGCGCGGCTGATGGGGCGCGACCAGAAAGGGCGCGATTTCTTCGCGCGCGGCGCGCCCGAGGCCGTGGCCGTCACCCGCAAGACCCTGTTCGATGCAAGCCTGATCGACCTGATGCGCGCCTATGCAAGATTGCGCACCCGAGACGAGTTTCGCCCCTATGCGTTCGACCGGTCCGACATCTACCCCTATGAGGCCGCACTTGCGCGCCTGTCGGCCCTGCTGCCGGGCATGAGTGACTGGACCAGCCTGCAGACATGGCTGCCCGAAGGCTGGCGCGGTGCACCGCAGCGGCAGCGCTCTGCCATCGCCTCTACCTTTGCCGCGACGCTGGAACTGGCAAAGCAGGGCCAGATCGAGTTGCGCCAGTCGGGCACGTTCGCGCCCTTGCAACTGCGCCCGAAATCCGGTTCCTGAGCGCCATGCCCGACGATCACAGCCCCACCGCGCCCAGCCTGTTCCCCGCGCCCCCCATGGCCGAACAGGAACGCATGGTCGAGGCGCTGCTTTTCGCCTGCGCCGAGCCGCTGACCCTGGCGCAGATTTCCGCGCGCCTGCCCGAAGGCTGCGACGCTGCCGAAGCCCTTGGCCATCTGCGCTCGCGCTATGCCGGGCGCGGGGTGACGCTGACCCGTATCGGTGATGCCTATGCGCTGCGCACAGCGCCAGATCTCGGCTGGCTGATGCAGTCCGAACGGGTTGAAACCCGCAAACTCTCGCGCGCGGCCATCGAGACGCTGGCGATTATCGCCTATCACCAGCCCGTGACGCGCGCAGAGATCGAAGAAATCCGCGGCGTGGCGGTGTCGCGGGGCACGATCGATCAGCTTCTGGAAATGGAATGGATCCGGCTCGGGCGACGGCGCATGACACCCGGACGGCCTGTCACTTTTGTCGTGACCGAGGGCT